>NZ_JAKFIA010000001.1:1026562-1363750 GCF_022569295.1 Pedomonas mirosovicensis
CGCCGCTTTGCCTTTATCATGCACGACATCAAGAATCTGGTCAGTCAGCTCTCGCTCGTTGCCCGCAATGCGGAGCGGTTCGCCGGCAATCCCGAGTTCCAGAAGGACATGGTGCTGACCATCAAGGACTCGGTTGGCAAGATGAACGATCTGCTCGCCCGGCTGGGACAGCACAACACGGCGCGGCTGGAGGCCGGGGCGGTGGATGTTGCGCCGCTGCTGGCCGACGTGGTGCGGCAGAAGGCAAAGCTGCACGACGGGATTAGACTGAATTGCGCCCGGGATGGAATGATTGTACGGGGAGATGCGGGACGGCTGGAGCAGGTGTTCACCCACCTGATCCAGAATGCCATCGATGCCTCGGGAACGGGCAGTCCCATCCTCGTCGAGGCGGACTGCCGGGATGGCCATGTGCGCGTGCAAGTGGCAGACAATGGCTGCGGCATGTCGGAGGAGTTCATCCGGCATGATCTGTTCAAGCCCTTCCGCTCGACCAAGATGGGCGGGTTCGGCATCGGGGCTTACGAGGCCCGTGAAATTGTCAGGAGTTGTAACGGGCGGCTGGATGTAAGCAGCCGTGTCGGCGAGGGGACTGTATTTACCGTCAGCCTGCCGCTGGCTTAAGGAAGGACACAGGCGCGCTCATGGGCGAGGAAAAGCCGAAACTGCTGGTCGTCGAGGACGATCCCGGACTGCAACGGCAGTTGAAGTGGTCTTACGAAGGGTATGAAGTGCTGACGGCCGGCGACCGATCGACGGCCATCGACCTGCTGCGCGCGGAAGAGCCGAAGGTCGTGACGCTCGACCTGGGCCTGCCACCCGATCCAGACGGCACCACGGAAGGCTTCGCCACGCTCGAGGATATCCTGCGCCTGTCGCCGAGCACCAAGGTCATCGTCGCCTCCGGCCACGGCGCGCGCGAAAGCGCGCTGCGCGCCATCGGCATGGGGGCCTATGACTTCTACCAGAAGCCGGTCGACATTGATGAACTAGGGCTGATCGTCCGCCGTGCCTTCCATGTGCGCCAGCTGGAGGAAGAGAACCGCAAGCTGCAGGAAAGCGCCCAGACCAGCGTGCTGGGCGGCATCATCACGGCCGCGCCCAACATGATCAAGGTCTGCCAGATGGTGGAGCGGGTGGCCTCGACCGACGTGTCGGTGATGCTGCTGGGCGCCTCGGGCACGGGCAAGGAGGTGCTGGCGCGCGGGCTGCATCAGTCCAGCCGCCGGGCCAAGGGGCCGTTCATCGCCATCAACTGCGCGGCCATCCCCGAGAACCTGCTGGAAGCCGAACTGTTCGGCTACGAGAAGGGCGCGTTCACCGGCGCGGTCAAGACCACCGAGGGCAAGATCGAGCTGGCCCAGAAGGGCACGCTGTTCCTCGATGAAGTGGGCGATATTCCGCTTCCCCTTCAGGTGAAGCTGCTGCGCTTCCTGCAAGAGCGGGTGATCGAGCGCATCGGCGGGCGCAAGCCCATCGAGGTGGATGTGCGGATCGTCTGCGCCACCCACCGGAACCTCGAGCAGATGATCGCCGAGGAGCGGTTCCGCGAGGACCTCTACTACCGCCTCGCCGAGATCGTGGTGAACATCCCCTCGCTGGCCGAGCGCCATGGGGATGCGACCCTGCTTGCCCATGCCTTCCTGCAACGGTTCAACCGGCAGATGGGCCGCAACCACAAGGGCTTCACGCCCGATGCCCTGCAGGCACTGAACAGCTGGCACTGGCCGGGCAACGTGCGCGAGCTGGAGAACCGGCTGAAGCGCGCCGTCATCATGGCTGAGGACAACCGCATCACCGCGGCCGACCTCGACCTGGACGGCAAGGCGATGGAGCCGGAAATCCTGAACCTCAAGCAGGTGCGGGAAGAGGCCGACCGGCGGGCCATCCGCCAGGCGCTGGCCCGCTCCGACGGCAATATCACCAATGCGGCCAAGCTTTTGGGGATCAGCCGTCCGACGTTTTACGATTTGCTGCGTCAGTATGGAATCAAGGCTTAGTCCATAAACACAAACCCCATGCACAAAGCGCTGTGTTCCGCTTCCCGAGGGAGACATGAAATGACCAGGCGGATAAGAACCATCAGTGGTGCAGCGTTGGTCGCCGCAACTGCGGCGCTCGGTACAGTCGCCTTCGCGCCCCAGAGCGCCTGGGCGGACAAGCCTGCCACGTCCTCCAGCCCGCTTACCCGGGCCCAGGGACACTTCAACCGGGGCGATTATCGCGCCGCCACCATTGAGTTGCGTAACGCGCTGCGGGCCAACCCCAACAGCGTGCCCGCCCGCCTGTTGCAGGCGCGGGTGTACCTGCGGATGCAGCAGGGCCTGCCGGCGCAGACCGAAATCGAGGCGGCGCGACGCGCCGGCGCCAAGAAGGAAGCGACCCGCGCCCTGATGGCCGAGGCCATGGTGCTGCAGCGCCGCTATGCGGATGCGCTGGAAGAGGCCAAGGCCGATCTGGTGCCCGCGGCCTACGCTGCCGAGGCCGCCCGCGTGCGCGGCCTGGCCCAGATGGGCCTGCGAAAGATGGACGAGGCCAAGGCCGAGTTGCTGGAGGCGGAGAAGCTGGCGCCGAAGAACGAGCAGGTGCAGCTGGACCTGGCCCGCTACTACGTCGCCGCGCGCGACCGTGCCAGCGCCGAGGCAGCGGTGGACAAGGCGCTCTCCCTCAATCCGCGCAGCGTGCGGGCGCTGGTGATGAAGGGTGATATCGTGCGCGCCAGCCAAGGACTGGAGAAGGCGCTGCCGCTGTTCAACCAGGCGCTGGCCATCGACCCGCAGAACCTCGAGGCGCGGCTGGAGCGCGCCGCGACGCTGACCGACCTGAAGCGCAACAAGGAGGCGCTGGCGGACCTGCAACGCATCGACAAGGCGGTGCCGGATCATCCGCTGTCGCTCTACCTGCAGGCGGTGATGAAGGTGCGGGAGCGCAAGTTCGACGAGGCCGAAGGGCTGATGACGCGCACCAAGGGCGCGCTCGGCAACTTCCCGCCCGCGCTGCTGCTGCAGGGCGTGATCGCCTATGAGCGGAACAACTTCCAGCAGGCCCAGACCTACCTGCAGGACCTGCTGCGAGTGGCCCCGAACCACAGCCTGGCCCGTCGCCTCTATGCGGCGACCCTGCTGCGGACGGGTGATCCGGACGGCGCGATCCAGGCGGCCAAGCCGCTGCTTGAGAAGAACACGCAGGACGGCCGCCTGCTGGCGCTGGTGGCCTCGGCCTATGCCCGCAAGGGCGAGTTCGACGAGGCGGAGACCTACCTGCAAAAGGCCGTGGCCGTCGATCCGGACCAGTCTGCGCTGAAGACGCAGCTGGCCATGACCCGCGTCGCCCAGGGCGAGAACACCGAGGCGCTGCGTGATCTCGACGCCGTGCTGCAGGACGACCCCAAGTCGATGCAGGCGCTGATGATGTCCGCGCTGGTGAAGATGCGCGGGGGCAACTTCAAGGAGGCGCTGACGGCCGCCGACCGGCTGGTGAAGGCCTACCCGGACCTTGGCATCGGCTACAACATGCGCGGCGCGGCCTACCTGGGTCTCAACAAGATCAAGGAGGCGGAGACCAACTTCCGCGCCGCCATCGCGAAGAAGCCGAACTATCACGAAGCGCGGCGGAACCTCGCCCAGATTCTGGTGGCTGACAAAAAGTACGTGGAGGCGCGGCGTGAGTTAATGCGCGCACTGGAGGCCGACGGCCAGAACGCCAAGACGCTGATGGCGCTCTCGGAACTGGCGCGGCTGGAGAAGAAGCCGCAGGAGCGGATCGACTGGCTGAAGAAGGCGGTGGCCACCAACCGGACGGAGATGGCCCCCCGGCTTCGGCTGATCCAGGCCTACCTCGATGCCAAGAAGAACCAGGATGCGCTGAGCGAGGCCAACGCTCTCAACCGGGACTTCCCGGACAATCCGGCGGCGCTGGAGGCCATCGGCCGCACCCAGCTGGCCACCGGCGACCTGACGGCAGCGACAGCCACCTTCGAGAAGCTGACCAAGGCGGCGCCCAATGATGTGGGCGCGCGCCTCCTCTACGCGCGCTCGCTGGCGCAGAACAAGCGGATCGATGCGGCCCGGCGCGCCTACACCATGGCGCTCAACCTCAAGAACCAGAACCTAACCCAGGTCTATCTGGACCTGATGGGGCTGGAGGCGCGGCAGGGCAACCTCAAGCAGGCCATCGCCCACGCCAACGCATTGAAGGCCAAGTATCCCAAGTCCACCGTGGCGGACCGGGCGCTTGGCGACCTTTATCTGGGCAATCGGCAGTGGGACAAGGCGATCGCCTCCTATGAGGCCGTTCGCAAGCAGGGCATGGACCGGGCGCTCGGTATCAGCCTGGCCCAGGCCTACCTGAACGCGGGCAAGCAGCCGCAGGCCGTCAGCGTGCTGCAGGAGATGCTGAAGAAGGACCCGAAGGACGTGGCCGCCCGCATCGCCCTGGCGGACGTTCACATGCGCGCCAAGCGCTACCCGCAGGCGCTGGCCCAGTATCAGGCGCTGGATGAGCAGACGCGGGCGAGCCCGGCCGTGCTCAACAACATGGCCTGGATTTACGGCGAGCTGAAGGACAAGCGGGCCATTGCGACGGCGGAACAGGCCTACAAGCTGTCGCCCAAGTCGCCGGAAGTCGCCGACACGCTCGGCTTCCTGCTGGTGCAGCAGCGAGTCGACATGAAGCGCGGGCTCTCGCTTCTTCAGCAGGCGGTCAAGGCGCGCCCGGACAACCCGGATATGCGCTATCACCTCGCCGTGGCCCTGAAAGCCAACGGCAAGCGGGCCGAAGCGCAGCGGGAGCTGGAGAATATCCTCAGCAAACACAAGTCGTTCGACAGTCTGGCGCAGGCCCAGCAGGCCCTCAACCAGATCAAGACGGCAGGGCGCTGAGGCGGCATGGCCCGCTTTCCAAGCGCGGCGTGACGGAAAATATGAAAAATCAGTGATGAGGGGGGCTTGCGAAGGCCCCCCTCCATCCTTACAAGGCTCTCCACGGTCGGAGCGTAGCGCAGCCTGGTAGCGCATCACACTGGGGGTGTGGGGGTCGTGGGTTCGAATCCCGCCGCTCCGACCAGTTTTCCTTCCCCCGCCAAATCCTCACGGACGAACCGCCTCTGCCCATGAACCGGCAGGCGCACACACTGGCGCCTTGATTCGCAGTCAGGGGAGCCGCGCACGAAAAAGGGCGGCCTCGCGGACCGCCCTCCCCCATGTCCTGAAGGTTCCGAATCAAATGCCGATCAGGAAAGCCTGCGGCGGCGGATAGCACTTACGCCAAGAACCCCAAGGCCGATGAGGCCGATGGCGGCAGGCTCTGGCACGTCCGGTGCGGTTGCGTGCCCGCTGACGCGCACGGCAAGGGCGATGTCGTCAAATGCGTCCGGGCCCAGATCCAGCCATTCGCCGTCCCCGCCAAAGGCATATTCGGACAGGGGATTGGGCGCCAGGCCGATCATGTCGCCTGCCAGGCCGTCACCGGGGATGAACGAGATCCAGTAGGTTCCGGCGGACACATTCCATTCAAGGCCGGAGGTGAAGCCGTACCAGTCGTAATCATTGGGCACGATATCGAAACTGGCGGAAGAGAGAACCGCGCCGGGCAGGTGGCCATTGTCCGCGTGCAGGCTCACCGTGAGGCTGCCCTGGGCTTCGCTGTCGAACCAGAACAGGCCCTCGGCCCCGGTGATGGTGGTGTTGGTGCCGACGGAAAACTCACCTGCGAAATACTGGCTTGCATCGAAGGTCAGGACCGCAATTGCGTCCGGGGTCCCGGTGTCGACGATATAGGCCGCGGAAGCCGGAGCCGCGGTGGCCATACCCAGCAGCAACGCAAATGCCACAGACTTGATGCTCGGACATGTCATGCAGAGGGTCCTCCTGTTTGCACGGCGTGCACGCCTGCCGGTTCCGGCGGTACAGCAAGAGCCGTGCCAGCGGAGGAAGCCATTGGAAGAGAACGGCCGCGGTTTGACCTGATCGATTCAGAGCCGATTATCCGTAAAGCCGGCCGACAACCGCGCAGGCGAAGAAGGGCGCGCGGCCGGCAATACGGGCTTCCATGTACATCGAAGGGCTTGGCGCAGCCGGGCGGTTCTGGTTTGATGGCGCGTCATGAAACAGCTGTTCTTGTCGTTCCTTTTCGCCGCCCTTGCCTTTACCGCGCAGGCGGCCGAGCCGCACAAGGCCCAGCCCAAGAAGCTGCGGGCCATCACCTTTTACACCGACTGGAAGGCGCAGGCCGAACACGGCGGCTTCTACCAGGCGGTGGCGCTGGGGCTTTATGAGAAGCACGGGCTGAAGGTCACGATTCGGGCCGGTGGCCCGCAGTCGGACAACACCCGGCTGCTGGCAGCGGGCGCAATCGAGACCGGCATGCTCTCCAACAGCTTCCAGGCGCTGAACCTGGCGGCCAAGGGCGCGAACGTGAAGGTGGTGATGGCCCCGTTCCAGAAGGACCCGCAGGTGCTGATGGTGCATCCGGGCACGGGGGTGAAGAGCCTCGCCGATCTCAAGGGGCGGCCGATCTATGTGGCCGATGCGGCGCTCGGCTCCTACTGGCCGTGGCTGAAGCGCAAGTTCGGCTTCACCGACGCGCAGATGCGGAAGTACGCCTATTCGCTGCTCCCCTGGCTGCGGAACAGCCGAGCGGCGCAAGAGGGGTATCTCTCCTCCGAGCCGCTCACGGCGGCCAAGGCGGGGGTGAAGCCGCAGGTGTTCCTGCTGGCCGATGCCGGGTGGACCGGCTACGCGGCGATGGTCGCCTTCCGCGGCGAGGTAATTGCCAAGGAGCCCGAGGTGGTGCGCGCGTTCGTCGAGGCGACCCGCGAGGGCTGGGAGAGCTACCTGACCGGAGACCCCACCCCTGGGAACAGGCTCATCCTCAAGGACAATCCGGAGATGACGCCGGAGCTGCTGGCGTATGCGCGGGGCAAGATGATCGAGTATGGCGTCGTGATCTCGGGCGACGCCAAGCGGCAGGGCATCGGCGCGATGACCCCGGCGCGGTGGGCGGCCTTCCATAAGGACATGTCGAGCCTCAAGCTCATTCCGGCCGGGCTCGACCCCAAAAAAGCCTATACCCTTGAATTCCTGAAGTGATGAACGCCGGCGGTCCTCTCCTGCGGCTGGAGGCCGTCAGTCGCCGGTTCGCGGGCGGCGTCACGGCGGTCGATGGCGTGAGCCTCGACGTGGCTTCGGGCGCGTTCGTGACCCTGCTTGGCGCGTCCGGCTCGGGCAAGACCACGCTCTTGCGCCTGATCGCCGGGCTCGACCAGCCGACGGACGGGCAGATTCGCTGGCGCGATGGCGCGCCGCCGTCGCTCGGCTACGTGTTCCAGAGCCCGACCCTGCTGCCGTGGGCGACGGTGGCCGAGAATGTCGCCCTGCCGCTCACCCTTAAGGGCAGGCGCGACGACGGCGCGGTGACGCGCGCGCTGGCGGCCGTGGGGCTGGGCGAGCGGGCGGATGCCCGCCCGGCCGAGCTTTCGGGCGGCATGCAGATGCGCGTCTCCATCGCCCGCGCGCTGGTGGGGCGGCCACGGCTCCTGCTGCTGGACGAGCCCTTCGCGGCGCTGGACGAGATCACCCGCGACCGGCTGGGCGCGCTGGTGCAGAAGCTGTGGCGGGAGGAGGGGCTGACGGTGGTGTTCGTCACCCACTCCACCCGCGAGGCGGCGTTCCATGCCACCCGCGCCGTGGTGCTGGAGCGAACGCCGGGGCGGATTTCCACCATTATCGACCTGCCGGACACGGGGCTGCGGGACCGCACGAGCGAAGCCTATTTCGCCACCTGCGCCCGGCTGGCCGAGGCGCTGGCCCGCACCATGCGGGGGGAGGCGGATGATGCGTGAGCGGCTGGCCCCCATCATTGTGACGGCGCTGCTGATCGCGCTGTGGGAAGGGCTGGTGCGGGCGTTGGAGGTGGACCCGTTCGTGCTGCCCGCGCCCAGCGCCATTGCGGCGGCACTGGCGACCAAGGGCGAGTCGCTGATGGTGGCTTTCCTCTACACCCTCAAGGTGACGTGGATCGCGCTGGGGCTGGCGCTCGGCTCGGGTGTGGTGCTGGCCTTCGCCATCCACCGCTCAAGGCTGGCGGAAGCAGCCATCCTGCCGTTCGCGGTGATGCTGCAGGTAACGCCCATCGTCGCCATCGCCCCGATCATCCTCATCTGGACGGGCGTTGAGAAGCCGGCGCGGGCGCTGGTCATCATCGCCTGGATCGTGGCGTTCTTTCCCGTGCTCTCCGGCCTCCTCTCGGCGCTGAAGGCCATCGACCCGGCCTTGCGCGACCTGTTCCGCCTCTACGGCGCGGGGCCGTGGGCAAGGCTGTGGCGACTGGAGCTGCCCGCTTGCCTGCCCGCGCTGGTTTCCAGCCTCAAGGTGGCGAGCGGCCTGGCGCTGATCGGCGCGGTGGTGGCCGAGTTCGCCGCCGGGGCGGGCACGAGCCAGGGGCTTGCCTGGCGACTCATCGAGGCGGGCAACCGGCTGGAGGTGGACACCATGTTCGCCTGCCTGGTGCTGCTCTCCGCCATGGGGCTGGCGCAATATGCGCTGCTCGCGGCGCTGGAGCGGGCCGTGCTGCGCCGCAGAGGGTTGCTGCGGCAGCGCCCGCAGGGCTGAAATTCCGAGAAATAGGGAACTGACGAGCGGGGGAGCCGCTTGACTCGGTCGTTGTGTTGCAATCGTCAAATAACAATCGTCAAAAACCTATTGACAATCGGTGCAGCCTTGGCTTAAGGTTCATCGGCAGGCGAGGGGAGACGAGGCGATGATGACGGTGTTCGAGCGACTGATGGCCAATCTGCTGCGGCGGGAAGGCGGGTACGTGTATCACCGTGACGACCGGGGCGGCGAAACCAACTTCGGCATTACCGAGGCGGTGGCGCGTCAATATGGTTACGACGGGCCGATGCAGGCCATGCCCGAGGCCGTGGCCATGGAAATCTATCGTCAGCGCTACTGGGTCGCGCCGGGGTTCGAGCGGGTGGCGGGCCTCAGCGTCCCCGTGGCCGAGGAGCTGTTCGACACGGGCGTCAACATGGGGCCGATGGTGGCCGGGCGCTTTCTCCAGCGGGCGCTGAATGCGCTCAACCGGCAGGAGCGGGACTTTCCGGACGTGCTGGTGGATGGCGCGATTGGCCCGCAGACCCTGACGGCGTTGTCCCGCTACCTGCTGGTGCGGGGGCGCGAGGGAGAGGCCGTGCTGCTGACGGCGCTCAGCTGCCTGAAGGGCGAGCGGTACATCTCGCTGGCCGAGCAGCGCGGCGCCAACGAAAGCTTCGTCTACGGCTGGCTGCGAACGCGGGTGGGCATCGGCGAACAGGTGAGCCGCCTGACGTAAGCCGGCTGGTCCAACACAACGACAAACGGGGAGGGGGCGATGGGTGTTGTGGATGCGATTGTGGGGCCGCTGGTGCGGGTGATCGACAAGGTGATCCCGGACCCGGAAGCGCGGGACCGGGCCAAGCTGGAGTTGCTGAAGCTGGAGGGCTCGCAGGAGCTGGAGCAAGTGAAAGCGCAGCTTTCGGCCATCATTGCCGAGGCGCAATCCAGCGACCCGTGGACCAGCCGGGCCCGGCCCAGCTTTCTCTACGTGATGTATGCGCTGCTGCTGTTCTCCATCCCCATGGGGCTGGTGAGCGCCTGGGACGCGGAGGTGGCGAAGCGCATCGCCGAGGGCATGACCGGCTATCTGCAGGCGATCCCCGAGCCGCTCTACGTGCTGTTTGGCACCGGTTACCTTGGCTACACCGCCGCCCGTCAGTGGGGGAAGGCGAAGGGCCGGGAGCGGTAGGGGGCAGGGATCAGCGAAGCAATTGCCGGGCTTGAGAAGGGGCGCTACAGGCGGCCCTTTTTCATATTCGACCATAATTACAACGTGTTAGGCCGGAAACGATTTGGCCCGCGTTAGGGCCGAAACTATTCTCGGAAGATCGGCGGGGATGGGCCCCGCCGATTTTTACCGAGGAGACATCTATGAAGATGTTCTTTCGGTTCGAGTGGAAACGGATCCGAGTGAGACTCGGGATCCAGTTCTAATCTCGAACGCCGGAGGAAGGGGTCGCATCCCTTCCTCCGGGATCGGTAAATTACCAGGGCGGTGGACACTCGACAATCCGCAACCGTTCCCGGCTGGCAAGCTTTATGGTCGTAGATGGCGGCGAAAGGTCATCCAAACGGTCAGGCTCGCCATAGGGCCAGATGCGCCCATATGTGTGGCATGGACCATAGCGAGGGAGGCTTTTGATGGCCAACCAGCAGCCCCAGCGCGGGCCTGAGATCCAGCCGACGTCGCCGACCGATCCGCAACCCGGCGCGCCGCCCGAGATTCAGCCGACCACGCCGCCGGAGACTCACCCCGGCGCGCAGCCTGATACCGACCCCGGCCATCGGCCGGGGGCGAGCCGGAAGTGCCCACCTATCCGGAAGTGCAGCCATCACGGGAGACGCCGAGTCCGGGGCCGATGCCTGGGCCGAGCCACGAGCCCGAGCCGCTGCCGCAGCCGGATACGCCCCAGCCCACGCCGAGCCCAGGGCCGACGGCCGCCTTCAAGGCGTAAATTCCGGATCGCGGAAAGCTGCAAGCCGCCGTTTGCCGGGACGGACGGCGGCTTGGTGAAGGTTGGTCGCTGTCCGCCGATCGCCCGTCGCGCAAGCCTGCCGGAGAGTGACAGATAGGTTGCAGCAGCCGGTGCGCGCGCTATAAGGCCGTTGAACAAATAATAAGTGAGGACCGCGGCCATGGCAGAGTTTGCATTGCCAGCGAATTCGAAGGTGAAGAAGGGCAAGACCTATCCGGCCCCGCAGGGCGCTGCGAAGGTCAGGAAGTTCAGCATCTACCGCTGGAACCCCGACGATGGCCAGAACCCGCACATGGACACCTACGAGGTGGATCTGGCGGAATGCGGCCCGATGGTCCTCGACGCTCTCATCAAGATCAAGAACGAGATCGACCCGACGCTGACCTTCCGCCGGTCCTGCCGCGAAGGCGTGTGCGGCTCGTGCTCGATGAACATTAACGGCCAGAACGGCCTGGCCTGCACCACCGCCATTGAAGACTGCAAGGGCGCGGACGTGAAGATCACCCCGCTGCCGCACATGGAAGTCATCAAGGACCTGGTGCCGGACTTCAAGACCTTCTACGCCCAGTATGCTTCGATCAAGCCGTGGCTGCAGACCGCGACTCCGGCCCCCTCGGGTGCGGAGCGGCTGCAGTCGAAGGAAGATCGCGCCAAGCTGGACGGCCTTTACGAGTGCATCCTGTGCGCCTGCTGCTCGACCTCCTGCCCCAGCTACTGGTGGAACGGCGAGAAGTACCTGGGCCCGGCCGTGCTGCTGCAGGCCTATCGCTGGCTGGCCGACAGCCGCGACGAGATGACCGGCGAGCGCCTCGACGCGCTGGAGGACCCGTTCCGTCTCTATCGCTGCCACACCATTATGAATTGCGCCAACGTCTGCCCCAAGGGCCTGAACCCGGCCAAGGCGATCGCCGAGATCAAGAAGATGATGGTGGAGCGCCAGCTCTAAATTTTCCGCGCCGCACGCGCCGGAAAACCCGGAAATCCTGGAAGGGCCGTGCTGGATAGCGCGGCCCTTTTTCCTTGGCCGGGACTCCCCTGGGCGGGCGGGGACGCGCCGGATCGGCGGGCGCAGCCGTGCGGTCCGGCAAATTGAAATTAGAAGAGGGACGACGTGGAGGTTGGGGAGGCTGCCGGGAATGCGGCAGGAAAGGGGGACGCCGCCAGCGCCACCGCTGCCGTGCCGTGAATGGCCGGCGGCTCAGCAGCAGGCTCCGCTGGCGCCCTGGGCGGCGCGGATGGCGGCTCGGCCTCGTTGATGGACGTGGGGGTGGTGCGGGCGATGACCCGGTTGCGGCCCTGCTCCTTGGCCTCATAGAGCGCATGGTCCGCCCGGACGAAGGCGGAATGCAGCGTGTCCTCCGGCCGGATGATGGTCAGGCCGATGCTGGTGGTCACGCGGAACTGGTGCTGGTCGACGCAGAACGCCTCCTGCTCCAGCGTTGCGCGGATGCGCTCGGCCACGCTGCTGGCGCGGTCCAGATCGGTGGTGGGCAGGAGAGCGGCGAACTCCTCGCCGCCCATGCGCGCGACGATATCGCCCGCGCGGGTGCAGGACTTGATGAGCGCGCCAAACCGGCGCAGCACTTCATCGCCCGCATGGTGGCCGTAGCAATCGTTGATCTGCTTGAAATGGTCGAGATCAAGCACGAGCAGCGCCGGCCAGACATGGGAGCGGTCGGCCCGGGCCAGCTCCACATCGGCGATCTGGTGAAAGGCGCGGCGGTTGAACACGCCGGTCAGATCGTCAACGGCGGCCCGGTGGCGCAGCAGGCGGTGAATCCGCTCCATCACCAGCAGCACGAAGCTGATGTTGAGGATGAAGCTGGTGCACAGGATTTGCAGCAGGGCCACGCTGGCGGTGGGGGACTGGGAATTGACGTAAGGCTCGACCGGCATGGCCCGCAGCGCATAGATCATCCACAGAACGTAGGCGACGCACTCGAGGGCGAACCCCAGCAGCAGGAAGGGAATTGCCACCGAATAGGTGCTGTCGCTGGCGCTCAGCCGCCGCAGGACGACGAGGGGCCAGATCGCCAGGAGCGTCATGAAGATGGAGGTGTTGAGCAGCCGCACCCACAGCAGCGGCTGGGCATAGACGAAGTAGCAATGGATGCAGAACTCGATGGCGATCAGTATCGCCAGCAGCCCCGACCGCTGCGGGCTGCCCACGAAACGCATCAGCCCGGTGACCAGCAGCACGTTGCCGAGCGTGAGGACGAAGTTGGGCAGGATGAGCGTGAGCGTGGAATCGAGGCTCCCATGCATGGAGTTCAGCACCGAGCCGAGGCCGATCAGCGTGTTGCCGATGGCCCAGGCAATAATGGCGGGCTCGCCGGGATTAAGCCGGTAAATGCCAATGAGCAGCGCCGCGCTGAAAAGACTGGCACAGGCAATGGCAACGAGCAGGGTGTTGGTGTCTAGAAACATCTATTTTTTATTTCACCGATCCTGCGATTGCCCCAGTCGTGAAACCCTAGAACGCACAAGGTTGGAAAAGGTGGCGGCCCGAGCATATGCTGGAACGCAGCCGGTCTTTTCATCCGGGCGACTTGTCTCTACAGCGTCAGGCCACGAGAAACCGGGCGATGCCGCGGGCGGTTCCTGCGGATGCGTCTCCCGGTTCGCCGCCGGCTTTCGGGCGGGCGGGAAATGCTTTATGGGCCGGTGGTTATGAGCGTCATTGCAGCGTATCAGGATTTGGTCGCCCGCTCGGAGTTGCGTCCCGATCCCGACCAGGCGCGGATTGCCGCCCGGCTCGACGGGCTGGCCCGCGCGCTGGAGGCCTGGCGGCCGCAGTCGTCCAGCTCATGGTTCGGGCGGCTGTTCGGCGGCGGCAGGGAGGAAAGCCAGCCACCGCGCGGGCTCTACATGTGGGGCTCGGTGGGGCGGGGCAAGTCCATGCTGATGGACCTGTTTCACGACAACGTGAAGATCAGCCCGAAGCGCCGGGTGCATTTCCACGAGTTCATGCTGGAGGCGCACGCCGCCATCCATAACTTCCGGCAGATGGACGAGGCCGGGCGGCGCGAGGCGTTTGGCCGGAACGTGGGCGATGATCCCATTCCGCCGGTTGCCGCAAAGATCGCCGAGGGCGCGCGGCTGCTGTGCTTTGACGAGATGCAGGTGACGGACGTGGCCGACGCCATGATCCTCGGTCGCCTGTTCACCGAGTTGTTCCGCAGCGGCGTGGTGGTTGTCACCACCTCCAACCGGCCGCCGCGGGACCTCTACAAGAACGGCCTCAACCGCCAGCTCTTCCTGCCGTTCATCGACCTGCTGGAGGAAACGCTGGACGTGGAGACGCTGAACGGCCCCACCGACTACCGGCTCGACCGGCTGGGCGGAATGCCGGTCTACTACGTGCCGAACGGGCCGGAGGCGACGGCGAAACTCTCCGAAGCCTTCTTCCGCCTCACCGACTATGCGGTGGAGGACCGGCAGAAGGTGCCCTCCGAAACCCTGACGGTGCAGGGGCGGGAAATCCTCGTGCCCAAGGCGCTGAAGGGCGTGGCGGTGTTCTCGTTCAAGCGCCTGTGCGCCAACCCGCTGGGTCCGGCGGATTACCTTGCCATCGCCCAGCGGTATCACACGGTCATCATTGTGGGCATCCCGAAGCTCGGCCCCGAAAAGCGCAACGAGGCCAAGCGCTTCGTAACGCTGATCGATGCGCTTTATGAATACCGCGTCAAGCTGCTGTGCGCCGCCGACGCGCCGCCGCAGGAGCTTTACACCGAAGGCGACGGGGCGTTCGAGTTCGAGCGGACAGTCTCGCGGCTGATGGAAATGCAATCCGCCGACTATCTGGCCGAAGGGCATGGCATTGCCGCCTGACGGCGCGGCCCGGCATTCGTGAAAATCCGGACAAATTCCCGCTATCATCCTGAAACGGCGGCGGTTTGCCGCGCCCGCCGCTCCGCAATAAAATAATGGACAGGGGCGTCTAGAAATGATACCGGCCCGCCAACGGACCCGGCTGCGCCGTGGCGCACCGGCTCCGATTTGATCCTTTCCCCCGAAGGTTTTCCAAAACATGCGAGACTTGAACCGTAAACGGTTGCTTCTGACCCTGTGCGTCGTGGTTGCTATCGGCGTTGTGGGCTTTGGCACCTGGTGGATGACCACCGGCCGTTATTTCCAGACCACCGACAATGCCTATGTGGAAGCCGAGATCGTCCACATCGCGCCGAAGGTCGAGGGCTACGTGGCCGAGGTGGCCGTGGAGGACAATCAGCCGGTCAAGCAGGGCGACCTGCTGCTGCGCCTGGAAGACAAGGACTATCGCACCAAGCTGGCCGAGGCGGAGGCGACGCTCTCCTCCCGGCTGGCCATCGCCCAGACCATCAAGGAGTCGCTGAAGGCCCAGCACCTCAGCGTGCGCGAGGCGGAGGCGTCGCTCGCCAGCGCCCGGGCCGAGGCGCTGCGCGCCGAGAAGGATCGCAAGCGCTACGCTGAACTGGCCGGCGCCAAGTGGGTCTCCGCGCAACGACTGGAGTCTGCGGTCGCGACCGCCTCGCAGGCGCAGGCAAGCGTTGCGGAGAAGCAGGCCGCGCTCGATGCCAGCATGCAGCAGCTGAACGTGCTGCGGGCCCAGGCCGAGGCGGTCTCCGGCAACATCGCCCAGGCGCAGGCCCAGGTGGACGAGGCCAAGCTGTCGGTATCCTACACCGAGATCCGCGCGCCGCGTGACGGCGTGATCGGCAACCGCTCGGCGCGCGAGGGCCAGTTCGTGCGCCCCGGCACCACGGTGATGGCGCTGGTGCCGCTGCGGGATGTGTATGTGGTGGCCAACTTCAAGGAAACGCAGCTGACCCGCGTGGCGGTGGGGCAGAAGGTGACGCTGGAAGTGGATGCCTTCCCGGATGCGGAGATTCACGGCCGGGTGGAGAGCATCGCGCCGGCGAGCGGCTCGCGCTTCTCGCTGCTGCCGCCGGAGAACGCCACCGGCAACTTCACCAAGATCGTGCAGCGCCTGCCCGTCAAGATCGTGCTGGAGGGGCCGCTGCCCAAGAACGTGCGGCTGACGCCCGGCATGTCGGTCGTGGCCACCATCGATACGCGCAGCGGCGCGCGGCAGGCGCCGAAGAACCCGGCCGAGACGCATCTGGCGGCGGCCCCGACGGGCCCTGCCGGTCAGTCGGGTCTTGCCGCTCCGGCGGGCGCTGCCCATGAGTGAGGCGACTCCGGCGGCCGCCACGGCCGGGCCGGGCGCCGCCCCGGCGGAGGAGAAGTGGTATCCGGGCTACGACGGGCCGCTGTGGCCGCCCGCCCGGCTGCTGGTCGGCTTCTTCCTCATGGTGTTCGGCATGTTCATGGCCGTGCTGGACATCCAGATCGTGGCGGCTTCCATCGGCGACATCCAGGCAGGCCTTGCCGCCAGCCCGGATGAGGCAAGCTGGGTGCAGGGTTCGTACCTGATCGCGGAAATCATCATGATTCCGCTCTCGGGCTACCTCTCCCGCGCCCTCTCGACCAGGGTGATGTTCAGCCTGGCGGCGACGGGCTTCACGCTGGCCAGCATCCTGTGCGCCACCGCCACCACCATGGAGGAGATGATTATCTACCGCGCGCTGCAGGGTTTCCTCGGCGGCGGCATGATTCCCTCCATCTACTCCAGCATGATGATGGTGTTCGGCCGCACCCGGCAGAAGTCCATGATGGTGGCGGTGAGCCTCGTCGTCACCATGGCCCCGACCATCGGCCCGACGCTGGGCGGCTGGATCAGCGATGCCTTCGGCTGGCACTGGCTGTTTCTCGTCAACGTCATCCCCGGCATCATCGTGGCGACGGGCGTGTGGCTGTGCGTCGAGGGGCTGGACAAGCCGGACTATTCGCTGCTGAAGCGCATCGACGTGGCGGGCCTGGCGCTGATGGCCGTGTTCCTCGGCTGCCTTGAGTATGTGCTGGAAGAGGGCGCCAAGGACCAGTGGTTCGAGGACTCGCACATCTTCTGGCTGTCGGTGATCTCGACGGTGGCGGGCGTGGGGTTCATCGTCCGCACGCTCACGGTGAAGGAGCCGATCGTCAACCTGCGGATCTTCGGCAACTACAACTTTACCATGGGCTCGATCCTCGGCGCGCTGGTCGGCATCGGCCTGTTCGGCCTCGTCTATATCTTCCCGCTGTTCCTCGGGCGGGTGGCGGGCCTGTCGAGCATGCAGATCGGCGGCATCCTGTCGGTCAGCGGCATGGCCATGATCGCGGGCGCGCCGTTGACCGGGTTTTTGCAAAAGCATCTGGACCTGCGCGCCATTTCCGCAATCGGCGTGCTGATGCTGGCCTACGCCACCTGGATGACCCACACGCTGACGGCGGAGTGGCGCTTCCATGAACTGGTGATCCCCCAGCTGCTGCGCGGCTTCGGCCTCATCATGTGCCTGTCGGCCGTCAGTTCGGTGTCGTTCGGCACCCTGCCGCTGGACAAGATCAAGGACGCGGGCGGCCTTTATACCCTCTGCCGGAACCTGGGCGGCGCGTTCGGCCTTGCCTTCATCAACACCGTGCTCCAATGGCGGGAGAACTTCCATTGGTCGCGGCTGGGTGAGCAGGTAAGCCGGGGGCGGCCGGAGGTGGACGCGTGGCTGAGCGGCGCCGAGCAGCGCATGATGGATGCGGGCCTGGCCGACCCCTCGGGCGCGGCCATCAAGCAGCTGGGCCTTCTGTTCCAGCGCGAGGTGACGGTGATGAGCTATGCGGATTGCCTGGCGCTGCTGGGCGCCATGTTCTTCGCGGTGGTCATTATCCCGCTGCTGCTGAAATCAGGCCGGAACGCGCCTGCAGGAGACGCGCATTGAGCAAACCGGACCCGGCCTCGGCGGGCGCCAAGAAGTCGCGACGGCAGGGTTCGGGGCGGCAGGGGCCGGGGCGTCCGGTCGATATGGCCAAGCGGGACGCGATCCTGCAGGCGACGCGCCGCCTCCTGCAGCAGCGCGGCCCCGGCGTGACGCTGGAGGAGGTGGCGGAGGCGGCGAAGGTGTCGCGCCAGACCATCTACAACAACTGGCCCAGCAAGGAGCAGCTGCTGGCCGCCGTGATCGAGCGCGGCGTCGACGACATCATGCGCCCGCTCCTGCAGGCGGCAGAGGACTCGGACGTGGCCGAGACGCTGACCGTGCTCGCCCGCGCTTATCTGAAGTCCCTTCTCGATCCGGCGGGCTTTGCGCTGCTGCGGCTGGTGCTGAGCAGCCAGGAGCAGCATGGGCCTGCCTATTTCGGGGCCGGTTCCGCCCGCGCCAAGCGCCTTCTGTCGGAATATTTGCGCCGTCAGGCTGAACGGGGCGTTCTGGACATGGAGGACCCGGACCTGGCCGCCGAGCATTTCATGGGAATGCTCAAGGGGAATTATTTTCTGAAGGTGATGCTCCATGGCCCAAGCGCGATCGAACCCGAGGCCCACGAGCGGCGGATCACGGCAACCGTTGCCACCTTCTTGCGCGCCTACGGGCGCAGCCGATAAGTTAAATACATTCGGCGAGCGACGGGGCTGGATCGCCGGCTCCGTCGTCGCCTTGCAATTTTCGGCGGCACTTTGAGGAGCGTGGCGTGGCCATCTCAACCGAGCAGGCCTACCGGCAATACATGATCCGGGCGACCCTGGCGGAAGGGCAGGGGCGTCTCGCGGAGGCAATCCAGGCGCTGGAGATCGCAACGACGCTGGAGGAAAGGCGCCCCGAGGCCTGGCACCACCTGGCCCGCCTGCTGGCGCTCGACCCCGCCCGCGAGGGCGAGGCGCAGGAAGCGCGAGCGCGGGCCGAGTCCCTGCGCCACCAAAATCCCGCGCCGGCGGCAAACCAGCCCGACCTGCCGCACCTGCCGCCCCGCGCGCTGGGCGCGACCATTACCGACGACCACGCAGAGGCGGGCTGGCTGGAGCGCGCCGGGCGGTATCTGGATGCCTGCGCGGTGTGGGAGCGAATCATCGCCGCCCGCCCGGACGACGTGGATGCCTGGGTGAACCTGGGCCGCCTGCTGGCCGACCACATGGCCCGCGACGAGGATGCCGAGGCGGTGCTGCGCCGCGCCGTCTCCATCGACGATCACAGCGAGATGGCCTGGGCCTATCTCGGCCGGGTGATCCACGACCGGGACGGCGACCTTGCCGAGGCGGAAGAGGCGCTGGACAACGCCCTTGCGCTCGACTGGAACTATGCCACCGCCTGGGCCTGGAAGGCGCGGGTGCTGCACACGGCGGGCGAGCGCATCAAGGAGGCCGAGGAGGGCTACCGCCGTGCCATCGCGCTCAGCCGCAGCTACCCCTGGGCTTGGGCGCAGCTGGGGCTGCTCTATCAGGAGGAGCTGGGCCGCACCCGCGATGCCGAGCAGGCCTATCGCCGCGCGATCGAGGAGAACCCCGGCTACGCCTGGGCGTGGGGCCAGCTGGGCCACCTGCTGGCGCAGGAGCTGAAGCGCCCGGCCGAGGCGGAGGAGGCGCTGCGCCAGGCCATCAGCCTCGACCCGGAAGACGACTGGGACTGGGCGCAGCTGGGCGAATTGCTCTCCCACCAGCCGGGCCGGGAGGAAGAGGCGGACGAAGCCTTTCGCCGCGCCATCGAGCGGGCCCCGGACTACGCCTGGGCGCTGGCCCACTACGGGCGGTTCCTCGCCGATGCCATGGACGCGCCGGAGGAGGCGGAGGCTTTGTTCGTGCGCGCGCTGGCCGAGCGGCCCGACTACTGGTGGGCCGAGGGGCAGCTGGCCCATGTGCGGCACCTGCACCTGGATAAGCTGGACGAGGCGGAGGCCGGCTATCGCCGCGTGCTGGAGGGCGAGCCGAACAACGCCTGGGCCTGGGCGCAGCTGGGCCATCTGCTGGCCTTCAAGATGCGGCGCCCGGCCGAGGGCGCGGTGGCCTTTCAGGAGGCGCTGAAGGTCAACCCGAATTACGAATGGGCGTGGGCGCACCTGGGGCAG
This sequence comes from Pedomonas mirosovicensis, assembly GCF_022569295.1. Taxonomy (NCBI): domain Bacteria; kingdom Pseudomonadati; phylum Pseudomonadota; class Alphaproteobacteria; order Sphingomonadales; family Pedomonadaceae; genus Pedomonas; species Pedomonas mirosovicensis. Next base: position 1,046,040 of record NZ_JAKFIA010000001.1, read on the forward strand.
GCATTTCATGAATGGCTGGGCCAGCCCGCCGAGGCCGAGGCCGCCTACCGGCGCGCCCTGGAGCTGGCGCCGAAGGAGCCGTGGAACTGGGGCCAGCTCGGTGCGCTGATTGCCCAAACCGATCTGGCTCGTTCAGGCGAGGCGGAGTCGGCGTTTCGGGAAGCCCTGGCGCTGCGGCCGGACTACCGCTGGGTGTGGAGCGAGCTGGGCCGGCTGCTGGCCCAGCTGCCGGGCCGCGAGACGGAGGCGGAGGCCGCCTTCCGGCGCGCGCTGGAATTGGACCCGGACCATGCCTGGACCTGGGCGCAGCTGGGGATGATGCTGTTCCCGCGGATGCAGCAGCCCCAGTCCGCGGAACTGGCGTTGCGGGAAGCGGTGGCGCGCGAGCCGCAGACGGCCTGGCTGTGGCGCAGGCTGGCGGAAGTGCTGGCCGATGGCCTGGGCCGGAATGAGGAGGCGGTGGCCGCATTGCGGCGGGCCGTTGAACTCGCCCCGGACGACTATGCCGCCTGGCATCAGCTTGGCACGTTTCTGGAGACCAAGCTGCACCACGCGGACGAGGCGCGGGAGGCCTACGAGCGCGCCCTGACGCTCAATCCCGAGTGCCCCGCCATCCGCAGCGATCTCGAGCGGCTGAGCGGCGGCGCAACGCCAAAGGCCGGCGCATCATCCGTGTTGCACAGGGCATAGCTTTTATGCGTTCGGGTAAACATTGAATCTGACTTCGCGCCCTTGCGACCAGTGGATTTTCGGTCTATTCCCACGGCCGTTTGGGCAAACGTTACGTTTGGCCCGTCTGTTTGTATGGCAGTCATGATAGGGGCTTTCATGGCACGCAAAAAAATTGCGCTGATAGGCAGCGGCATGATTGGCGGCACGCTCGCCCATCTGATCGGCCTGAAAGAGCTGGGCGATGTGGTGATGTTCGACATTGCCGAAGGCCTGCCCCAAGGAAAGTCCCTCGATATTGCCGAGTCGTCCCCGGTTGACGGCTTCGACGTGAAACTGGTCGGCGCCAACGACTACAAGGCCATCAAGGGCGCCGATGTCTGCATCGTGACCGCCGGCGTGCCGCGCAAGCCCGGCATGAGCCGCGACGATCTGCTCGGCATCAACCTCAAGGTGATGAAGGCGGTGGGCGAGGGCATCCGCCGCTATGCGCCCAAGGCGTTCGTCATCTGCATCACCAACCCGCTCGATGCGATGGTGTGGGCGCTGCGCGAATTCTCCGGCCTGCCGCACAACAAGGTGGTGGGCATGGCGGGCGTGCTGGACTCGGCCCGCTTCCGCTATTTCCTCGCCGAGGAATTCAACGTGTCGGTCGAGGACGTGACCGCCTTCGTGCTGGGCGGCCACGGCGACACCATGGTGCCGCTGACCCGCTATTCGACCGTTGCCGGCATTCCGGTGCCCGATCTCGTGAAGATGGGCTGGACCACCCAGGAGCGCCTGGACCAGATCGTGCAGCGCACCCGCGATGGCGGCGCCGAGATCGTCGGCCTGCTCAAGACCGGCTCGGCCTACTACGCTCCGGCGGCCTCCGCCGTGCAGATGGCCGAGAGCTACCTCAAGGACAAGAAGCGGCTGCTGCCCTGCGCCGCCTATATCGATGGCCAGTACGGCCAGGACGGACTGTACGTCGGCGTGCCGGTCATCATTGGCGAGGGCGGCGTCGAGAGAATTGTCGAGATCGAACTGAAGGCTGCCGAGCGGAAGATGTTCCAGAACTCGGTCAACGCCGTGCGTAGCCTGGTGGCGTCGTGCAAGCAGATCGATCCGACCCTGGCCGGCGGCAAGGCCGTCAAATCCCTGAACAACGGCAAGCCGGCCAAGGCCCTGAATGGCGGCAAGGCCGCCAGAGTTGTAAAGGCCAAGGCTCCCGCGACAGTCGAAGCCCCCGCGCAGGCGGCGGCTCCGGCCCAGCCCAAGGCTTTGGCCAAACGAGGCCGTCCCGCTAAGGCAGTGAAGGCGGCGGTTGCCCCGGCGCCCGTCGCCGAAGCTCCGAAAAAACGTGGTCGTCCCAAGAAGAAGGCGTAAGCATCGATGAACATTCATGAGTATCAGGCGAAGGAACTGCTCGCCAAATTCGGCGTGCCGGTTCCGGCGGGTTATGCCGCCTTCACCGCTGACGAAGCCGCAGCTGCAGCCGAGAAACTGCCTGGGCCGATCTATGTGGTGAAAGCGCAGATCCACGCGGGCGGCCGCGGCAAGGGCAAGTTCGTGGGCGCGGCCCCGGACGCCAAGGGCGGCGTGCGCCTGGCCCGTTCGATCGACGAGGTCCGCCAGCACGCCTCCGAGATGCTGGGCAAGACCCTCGTCACCGTGCAGACGGGCCCCGCCGGCAAGGAAGTCGGCCGCGTCTACATCACCGACGGCGTCGACATCGCCAAGGAACTCTATCTCTCCATGCTGGTCGACCGCGCGACCGGCCACGTCGCCGTCATCGCCTCGACCGAGGGCGGCATGGACATCGAAGAGGTGGCCGAGCACACCCCGGAGAAGATCGTCACCGTCGATATCGACCCGGTGATGGGCATGCAGGGCTTCCACGCCCGCAAGGTGGCGTTCGCTCTCGGCCTCTCCGGCGACCTGTTCAAGCAGGGCGTCGACGTGGTGACGAAGCTGTACAACGCCTTCGTTGCGACCGACAGCTCCATGCTCGAGGTCAACCCGCTGGTCATCACCGCCGACAACCAGATCAAGGTGCTGGACGCGAAGATGAGCTTCGACTCCAACGCCCTGTTCCGGCACCCGGAAGTCGTTGCCCTGCGCGACCTGACGGAAGAGGATCCGAAGGAAGTCGAGGCTTCCAAGTTCGATCTCTCCTACATCGCGCTCGACGGCAACATCGGCTGCATGGTGAACGGCGCGGGCCTCGCCATGGCGACCATGGACATCATCAAGCTCTCCGGCGGCGAACCGGCCAACTTCCTTGACGTTGGCGGCGGCGCTTCCAAGGAGAAGGTGACGGCGGCGTTCAAGATCATTCTGTCCGACCCGCAGGTGAAGGGCATTCTGGTCAACATCTTCGGCGGCATCATGCGCTGCGACATCATCGCGGAAGGCGTGGTGGCGGCGGCTCGCGAAGTGAGCCTCTCCGTGCCGCTGGTGGTGCGCCTCGAGGGCACCAACGTTGAACTCGGCAAGCAGATCATGCGCGATTCCGGCCTGCCGATCATTCCGGCCGACGACCTGGGCGATGCCGCCCAGAAGATCGTGGCAGCAGTAAAGAAGGCGGCGTAAACCATGGCAATTCTCATCAATAAAGAGACGAAGGTCATCTGCCAGGGCTTCACCGGCAAGCAGGGCACCTTCCACTCCGAGGCGGCGATTGCCTATGGTACGCGGATGGTCGGTGGCACCGCGCCGGGCAAGGGCGGCACCACGCACCTCGGCCTGCCGGTGTTCAACACCGTGGCCGAGGCCAAGGACGTGACCGGCGCTGACGCCTCCGTGATCTACGTGCCGCCCGCCGGCGCGGCCGACGCGATCCTCGAGGCGATCGACGCCGAGATCCCCCTCGTCGTCTGCATCACCGAGGGCATTCCGGTGCTCGACATGGTGCGCGTGAAGCGCGCCCTGGCCGGCTCCAAGACCCGCCTGATCGGCCCGAACTGCCCGGGTCTCCTGACCCCGGACGAGTGCAAGATCGGCATCATGCCGGGCAACATCTTCAAGAAGGGCAAGGTGGGCGTCGTCTCCCGTTCGGGCACGCTGACCTACGAAGCCGTGTTCCAGACCTCGGCGGTTGGCCTCGGCCAGTCGACCGCAGTCGGCATCGGCGGCGACCCGGTCAACGGCACCAACTTCGTTGACGTGCTGGAGATGTTCCTGGCCGACCCGGAAACCGAGTCCATCATCATGATCGGCGAGATCGGCGGCGACGCGGAAGAGCAGGGCGCTGCCCTCCTCAAGTCGTCCAAGATCAAGAAGCCGACGGTGGGCTTCATCGCGGGCCGCACGGCGCCTCCGGGCCGCCGCATGGGCCACGCCGGCGCCATCGTCTCCGGCGGCAAGGGCAAGGCGGAAGACAAGATCGAGGCCATGCGTTCCGCTGGCATCGTTGTCGCCGACAGCCCGTCGCAGCTCGGCACCACGCTTCTCGAGGTGCTGAAGGGCTAAATTAACACTGTTCCGGTTCGATTGGGGGGAGATCGGACCGGAACAGACCGGCTTGGCCGTTCGCGATGCGCCTGTCGGTCGCGAACGGCCCAATTTCACGATAGGCTCGTTTTGGTGCGCCGGATGTACGCGCACCGGATTAAGGAGCAGAGTCGCAATGGGTTACGAAGGCGATCTTCCCCAAGGCATCGAAGGTGCCAGTGCAGCCTTCATTGAAGCCTTGTACGAAAAGTACCAGGCTGACCGGAATTCGGTTGATCCGAGCTGGCAGCGTTACTTCGCCGGCCTCGAGCTGGCGGCAGGCGCAACCAAGGCCGGGCCGTCCTGGCAGCGCAGCAACTGGCCGCTCCAGCCCAACGACTCGCTGACGCAGGCGCTCGATCCCACCCAGATGGCCCTGGAGCCGAAGCCGGCCAAGGGCAAGGGTAAAGAGGCCCCGGCCGCCGTGGCAGCTCCTGCTGCCGGTGTTTCCGCCGAGGATATCCGCCGCGCGGCGCACGACACGCTGCAGGCCTTCACCTTCATCCGCGTCTACCGCGTGCGCGGCCACCTGGCGGCAACGCTCGATCCGCTCGGCATCGAGATGCGCGCGGAGCACCCGGAACTCCAGCCGAGCTTCTACGGCTTCGGCCCGAACGACATGGACCGCCCGATCTACATCGGCGGCCTCCTTGGCTTCGAGACGGCGACGATTCGCCAGATCCACCAGACGCTGTGCCGCAATTACTGCGGCAACATCGCGCTCGAATACATGCACATCAACGACATCGAAGAGCGTCGTTGGCTGCAGGAGCGCTTCGAGGGCCCGGAAAAGGACGTGTACTTCACGGCCGAGGGCAAGCTCGCCATTCTCAACAAGCTGATCGAGGCCGAGAGCTTCGAGAAGTTCCTCGCCCGCAAGTACGTCGGCACCAAGCGCTTCGGCCTGGACGGCGGCGAGTCGCTGATCCCGGCGATGGAATCCGTCATCAAGGTGGGCGGCGCGCTCGGCGTTGAGGAAATCGTGATCGGCATGCCGCACCGCGGCCGTCTCAACGTGCTCACCAACGTGATGCAGAAGCCGTTCCGCCAGCTGTTCCACGAATTCGCGGGCGGCTCCTCGCAGCCGGACGAAGTGGGCGGCTCGGGCGACGTGAAGTATCACCTCGGCACCTCCACCGACCGCGGCTTCGACGGCAACATGGTTCACCTGTCGCTGACGCCGAACCCGTCGCACCTGGAAACCGTCAATCCGGTGGTGCTGGGCCGCGTGCGCGCCAAGCAGACCCAGCGCGGCGACAAGGAGCGCACCAAGGTTCTGCCGGTGCTGCTGCACGGCGATGCCGCCTTCGCAGGCCAGGGCGTGGTGGCCGAGTGCTTCGCCATGTCGGGCGTGCCGGGCTACAACACCGGCGGCACCATCCACTTCATCGTGAACAACCAGGTGGGCTTCACCACCTCGCCGAAGTTCGCCCGTTCCTCGCCGTATCCCTCGGATGTGGCGAAGATGGTGCAGGCGCCGATCTTCCACGTGAACGGCGACGATCCGGAAGCGGTGGTCTACGCCACCAAGATCGCCACCGAGTTCCGCCAGACCTTCAAGCGCGACGTTGTCATCGACATGTGGTGCTACCGCCGCTTCGGCCACAACGAGGCCGACGAGCCGGGCTTCACCCAGCCGAAGATGTACGCCGCCATCAAGAGCCATCCGTTCGTCTCGGCCGTCTATACCGAGCGGCTGAAGGGGCAGGGCGTCGTCACCGACGAGCAGGCTAAGGCGATGGAAGACGCCTATGTCTCCCGTCTGGAGGATGAGTTCGAGGCCGCCAAGGGCTACAAGCCCAACAAGGCGGACTGGTTCGAAGGCCGCTGGTCGGGCCTGCATCGCCCGGTCGAGGGCGTGAACGGCCGCCGCAGCGCCGACACCGGCGTGGCGAAGAATGCGCTGGCGGAAGTCGGCAAGGTGATGACCACCTGGCCGGAGAGCTTCAAAATCCACCGCACGCTGGAACGCGTCATCAAGGCTCGCGCCCAGGCGCTGGAAACCGGCGACGGCATCGATTGGGCGACCGCCGAGCAGCTGGCCTTCGGCACGCTCTTGAAGGAAGGCTTCGGCGTCCGCCTTTCGGGGCAGGACGTCGGCCGCGGCACCTTCTCCCACCGTCACGCGGTCTTCACCGATCAGGAGACGGAAGAGAAGTACATCCCGCTGACGCAGATCAGCCCGAACTACGAGGTTTATGAGTCCGTCCTTTCCGAGTACGGCGTCATGGGCTACGAGTACGGCTTCTCGCTGGCCGAGCCCAACTGGCTGACCCTGTGGGAAGCCCAGTTCGGCGACTTCGCCAACGGCGCGCAGATCATCATCGACCAGTATCTGTCGTCCTCGGAAGTGAAGTGGCTGCGCGCCAGCGGCCTCGTGCTGCTGCTGCCGCACGGCTACGAGGGCCAGGGCCCCGAGCACTCCTCCGCCCGCCTGGAGCGCTACCTCCAGCTGTGCGCCGAGGACAACATGCAGGTGGCCAACTGCACGACGCCGGCCAACTACTTCCACATCCTGCGGCGTCAGCTGCACCGCGCCTTCCGCAAGCCGCTGGTGATGATGACGCCCAAGTCGCTGCTGCGTCACAAGAAGGCGATCTCGCGCGTCGAGGACTTCCTTGACGGCACCCAGTTCCACCGCGTCCTGCCGGACGATGCGGAGCTGGGCCGCGTCAGCGATCTGAAGCTGAAGCCGGACAACCAGATCACCCGCCTCGTGCTGTGCACCGGCAAGGTCTACTACGACCTGCTGGAGGAGCGCGACCGCCGCGGTCAGGACGACACCTATATCCTGCGCGTGGAACAGCTTTATCCGTTCCCGGCGCAGGCCATCGGCGAAGTGGTGGCCCGCTTCCCGAGCCTGAAGACGGTGGTGTGGGCGCAGGAAGAGCCGAAGAACATGGGGGCCTGGTCCTTCATCAATCCGCTCATCGAAGAAGTTCTGGTCGAGCAGGGCGCGAAGCCGAACCGTCCGGTTTATGCCGGCCGCGCGGCAGCGGCGGCAACCGCGACCGGTTTTGCGAAACGTCACGCCGAGGAACAGGCCCGTCTGGTGGCCGACGCCCTCGACGCATAAATTTGGTATAGGAGCGAGTACATCATGGCCACGGACGTCAAGATCCCGACGCTCGGCGAGTCGATCACTGAGGCCACCATCGCCGAATGGCTCAAGAAGCCCGGCGATTACGTGAACCAGGACGAGCCCATTGCAAGCCTCGAGACCGACAAGGTTGCGGTCGAGCTGAACGCGCCGGTTGCCGGCGTGCTGACCGCGATCTCGCAGGATGCGGGCGCCACGGTCGAGGTGGGCGCGGTCGTCGCCCAGATCGACGAAACCGCCAAGGCCGGTGCCGCTGCCCCGGCCCCTGCCGCTGCTCCGGCACCCGCTGCTGCTCCGGCCGCCGCGCCGAAGGCAGAAGCTGCGCCGGCCCCGGCCGCCGCTCCGGCGCCTGCCGCCACTCCGGCTCCGGCTGCTGCTCCCGCGGCTGACCTGGTCGCCATCGCGCCTGCGGTTCGCAAGATCATCGAGGACTACAACCTCGATCCGGCGTCCATTTCCGGCACCGGCAAGGACGGCCGCCTGACCAAGGAAGACGTGCTGAGCGCGATCGAGAAGGGCACCGCCCGTCAGCGCGCCGCCGCCGGCGCGGCTCCGGCCGCTGCTGCAGCTCCGGCTGCCGCTGAGCGCGTCGAAGAGCGCGTGAAGATGAGCCGCATGCGCCAGACCATCGCGCGCCGCCTGAAGGAATCGCAGAACACCGCTGCGATGCTGACCACCTTCAACGACGTGGACATGTCGGCGGTCATCGAAGCCCGCGCCAAGTACAAGGACCTGTTCGAGAAGAAGCACAACATCCGCCTCGGCTTCATGGGCTTCTTCGTGAAGGCCTGCACCCTGGCGCTGAAGGAAGTGCCGGCGGTCAACGCCTCCATCGAGGGCGACGAGCTGGTCTACCGCAACTACGCCGATGTCGGCGTTGCGGTTTCTGCTCCGAACGGCCTCGTGGTTCCCATCCTGCGGAACGCCGACAAGATGTCGTTCGCGGACGTGGAGACCACCATCGCCGACTTCGGCAAGCGCTCCAAGACCGGCCAGCTGAAGCTGGAGGAAATGCAGGGCGGCACCTTCACCATCACCAACGGCGGCGTGTTCGGCTCCATGCTGTCCACCCCGATCCTGTCGCCGCCGCAGGCGGGCATCCTCGGCATGCACCGCATCGAGGAACGCCCGGTTGTGCGCGACGGCCAGATCGTCATCCGCCCGATGATGTACCTGGCGCTGTCCTACGACCACCGCATCATTGACGGCCGCGAGGCCGTGACGTTCCTGGTGCGCGTGAAGGAAGCGATCGAGGACCCGACCCGCCTGCTGCTCGACATGTAAGCGGGCCTGGACGCGGCATTGAACATGCGGCGGCTCCGGTCCTTGCTGATCGGAGCCGCTTCCGTTTTGGAAAGATCTCAAGGCGGCCTGATGCGGCTGTTGCGGCATTGAACAGGCCCGCCTTTTCTGAGAAGAGCCGGTGGACCGGCCCCGCACGGGGCATCCTTTCCGGCTGGTGAGCGAGGATAGAACATGGCGTACGACTTTGACGTGGTGGTGATTGGCGCAGGTCCCGGCGGTTACGTGGCCGCCATCCGGGCCGCGCAGAACGGCCTGAAGGTGGCCTGCATCGAAAAGCGCGAAACGCTGGGCGGCACCTGCCTCAATGTCGGCTGCATTCCGTCAAAGGCGCTGCTGCACGCCTCCGAGAAGTTCGAGGAAGTGGCGGGCGACCACCTGAAGGCCCTCGGCATTTCGGTGAAGGGCGCGAAGTTCGATCTGGATGCCATGCTGGCCGAGAAGGACAGCGCCGTAAAGCAGCTGACCGGCGGCATCGAGTTCCTGTTCAAGAAGAACAAGGTGGAGTGGATCAAGGGCTACGGCCGCTTCCAGGATGCCCACACCATCGAGGTGGAAGCCGCTGACGGTGTGACGCGCACCGTCACCACCAAGAACACCATCATCGCCACCGGCTCGGACGTCATCAGCCTGCCGGGCGTCGCCATTGACGGCGAAGTCGTCGTCAGCTCGACCGAGGCGCTTTCGCTGCCGAAGGTGCCGGAGCACATGGTCGTCATCGGCGGCGGCGTCATCGGCCTGGAGCTGGGCTCGGTGTGGCGCCGCCTCGGCGCGAAGGTGACGGTCGTTGAATACCTCGACCGCATCCTGCCGACCATGGACGGCGAGGTTTCCAAGGAAACCGCCAAGATCCTCAAGAAGCAGGGCATGGAAATTCTCACCTCGACCAAGGTCGTCGCCGTCGAGGTGGACGCCAAGGGCAAGAACCGCGGCGCCGTGGTGCGCGTGGAGCCGGCCAAGGGCGGCGAGGCGCAGGAGATCAAGTGCGACGTGGTGCTGATGTCGATTGGCCGCCGTCCATTCCTCGATGGCCTGGGCCTCGACAAGATCGGCGTGGCGCTCGATGAGCGCGGCCGCGTGAAGGTGGGCCACGACTTCTCCACCAACGTGGCGGGCGTCTATGCCATCGGCGATGCCATCCCCGGCCCGATGCTCGCCCACAAGGCGGAAGACGAGGGCGTGGCCTGCGCCGACAACCTCGCCGGTCTCAATGGCATCGTGAACCACGAGGTCATCCCGTCGGTCGTCTACACCATGCCGGAAGTGGCCAGCGTCGGCCGCTCGGAAGAAGAGCTGAAGGCGGCGGGCATCAAGTACAAGGCGGGCAAGTTCCCGTTCATGGCCAACAGCCGCGCCAAGGCCAACCACGACACGCTGGGCTTCGTGAAGGTGCTGGCCGATGCCCAGACCGACCGGGTGCTTGGCGTTCACATCGTCGGCTCGCTGGCGGGCACCATGATCGCCCAGGCCGCGCAGGCGATGGAATTCGGCGCATCCTCCGAGGACATTGCGCTCACCTGCCACGCGCACCCGACCCACTCGGAAGCGCTGAAGGAAGCGGCCATGGCCGCCCACGGCAAGCCGATCCACATCTAACGGCTTGCCGCTGACGGAACAGGCAGGCCCCGGCTGGAGAGATCCCGCCGGGGCTTTTCTGTTTCAGACCGACTTTTTGCAGGGGGCTTGGACCCCTGCATCCCATTCGATTCGTCGGGCCGTGTCTGTCATCGGCCGTCGCGCCCTTCGACCCATGTTTCAGCAGGCGAGGCCGATAGGCCGGATGCACCTCGAAAAGCGCAAGGGAGTGCAGGGGGTGTTGAGACTCTGGGCGCCTCCGCGCACGGGACCTTCTGTTTTTTAATCGAATAATACGATTTATATAATCGTCCAGCTTCGTGCTGGCGGGCGGTTTAATCGCCTATGTCGCTCGATTTTTGGCAAATACGGCCGATAATCGGCCATTTCTATCACAGAAATCAAATTAATTCCGGCCAAGGACTGTTGCGCTCGAGGGCCATTAATTGATAAATTCCATTTATAGAGTTTGAGGCGGAGGGGGCTGGGTCCCCTGATGGTTTCCCTTCCGCGCCCCCTTTCGAGGAGAGTATTCATGTCTGACCAGCGCACCTGCCCCTATGCCGCCGCAGCCGCTTCCACGACCGGCGCCGGCGCGCCTGCCATCAACGACCGCAATTCGCTGACCCTCGGCGCGGATGGCCCGATTTTGCTGCACGACGTGCACCTGATCGAGCAGCTGGCCCACTTCAACCGCGAGAAGACCATCGAGCGGCAACCGCATGCCAAGGGTTCGGGCGCGTTCGGCGTGTTCGAGACGACGGAGGACGTGTCGGCCTACACCAAGGCGGCGCTGTTCCAGCCGGGCGTGACGACGGAGGTGCTGCTGCGCTTCTCGACGGTGGCCGGTGAGCAGGGCAGCCCGGACACTTGGCGGGACGTGCGCGGCTTCTCGCTGAAGTTTTATACCAGCGAGGGCAACTACGACCTCGTCGGCAACAATACGCCGGTGTTCTTCCTGCGCGACCCGATGAAGTTCCCCCACTTCATCCGCAGTCAGAAGCGCCTGCCTGCCTCGGGCCTGCGCGATGCCACCATGCAGTGGGACTTCTGGACCAATAACCCCGAGTCCGCCCACCAGGTGACCTATGTGATGGGCCAGCGCGGCCTGCCGCGCACCTGGCGGCACATGAACGGCTACGGCTCGCACACCTACATGTGGGTGAACGACAAGGGCGAGAAGTTCTGGGTGAAGTACCACTTCCACACCCAGCAGGGCCTGAAGTTCTTCTCGAACGAGGAAGCGACGGCCATGTCGGGCGTGGATGCGGATTTCCACCGCCGCGATCTGTTCGACGCGATCGAGCGGGGCGAGTTCCCGAAGTGGACGCTCTCGGTGCAGGTGATGCCCTATGAGGTGGCCAAGACCTACCGCATCAACCCGTTTGATCTCACCAAGACCTGGCCGAAGAAGGACTTCCCGCTGATCCCGGTGGGCGTGCTGACGCTGAACCGCAACCCGGAGAACTTCTTCGCGCAAATAGAGCAGGCGGCGTTCTCACCGGGCAACACGGTGCCGGGCATCGGCCTGTCGCCGGACCGGATGCTGCTGGCCCGCTCGTTCGCCTATGCGGATGCCCAGCGCAACCGTATCGGCGCGAACTTCCACCAGCTGCCGGTGAACCAGCCCAAGTGCCCGGTGAACACCTACATGTTCGACGGCCCGATGGCTTACCACCACTCCGGCAGCGCCCCGGTCTATGCCACCAACAGCTTCGGCCGCCCGTGGTCTGACCAGACCGGACCCGTTGAGAACGGCTGGGAGGCGGACGGCGCCATGGTTCGCAGCGCCTATACGCTGCGCGAGGGTGATGATGACTTCTCGCAGGCGGGTATTCTGGTGCGCGAGGTGATGGACGACGCCCAGCGCGCGGCTCTGGTGGAGACCGTGGCTGGCAGCCTGCTCGACGTGAAGGAGCCGGTGCGCGCCCGCGCCTTCCAATACTGGCGGAACATCGATGCGGACATCGGCGCTCGCATCGAAGAAGCGGTGAATACTGCCAGTATATGAACCCGTTTAGGTTGTGTTGCGTTCACACAGTCGCGTTGCGTGAAGTGATGGTTGCGTAAAGTCGCGTCCAGTTGCTGAAGCGCACCATGGAAGAGGCCCCGGTTGCGGCGCGCAGCCGGGGCTTTTCCGTGTTCATCGCTGCTCAGCGGGCCGCGGTTCAGACCGTGACCTCGCTGAGGACAAACAGCACCACGATGACGCCAAGCGCGATGGCCACGAGGCCGATCAGCTTCTTGTCGTGCTTCAGGTCGGGTTTGGATTTGCGCTTTGCCATGCGCCCAAGCTACCGCAAGGCTTGTTGCGGTCAAGCGCCTGCGTCGGGGACCTCGGGCAGCCAGACGGGCGTGACGACCTCCACCGGCGTACCGCCGAGGACGAGAGGGCTGCGCTGCTCCACATATTCCATGCGGAGGAAGGCAAGGCCCAGCCCATCGCGATGGCTGCGAAGCTCGCCCGCGTCCTTGCCGTCCGGCGTGCGGAGGGTGGGGTCCTCGCCCGGTTCGGCGGACAGGCGGACGGGCAACAGCCGCTTGCGGACCTTGGAGCGGTGATACATGCGGGCGGTGTTTTCCTGCCCCACGTAGCAGCCCTTGCGAAAATCAACGCCGTTCAGCTCGGCAGCGTTCGCCTCCAGCCACAGCATCTTGTCGACCGCGATGTCGCGGCTGCCATCGGGCACGCCCAGCGCCAGCCGGTGGTGGTCATAATCCTCCGGCGTGGCGGTGGCCTCAAGGCCGGGTGCGGCGATCCAGCGAGTCCCAAGCGCGGGCAGGCGGGGGTCGGCAACCGCGTTTTCAGGCATGGGGCCATCGCCCCAGGCGGCGTAGACGGCGAGGTCCCGCCGGGGAGTAATCTCAACGTGCGCGCGCAGGCGGTACATGGTGAGGCGCTTGGCCAGCATCTCGGCGCGTCCGGCTTCCGCATCGAGCAGGAAGCCGTCGCCGCCTTCATTGGCGAAGAGCAGGAAATCGAACAGGTACTTGCCCTGCGGGGAGAGCAGGGCCGCCCACGCCGGCGTTGCGGGCGAGACCTTGGTCACATCATTGGTGACGAGCCCCTGCAAGAAGGGGACGGCATCCGGCCCCTTGATCTCAAGGACGGCGCGGTCGGGCAGAGAAGTGAGGTGTACAGCCATGCTGCCTAAGTAATGGCTGTATGGCTATGCTCAAGGGGCTGGGCCTCAAGAGGCAGGTTGCGCCTCAGGCGCGGCGGCGACGCCGGGCGAAGGCGACAAGGCCGGCAAGCCCGCCCAGCGCAATGCCGAGCGTGCCGGGTTCGGGCACCTGCACCGGCGGATTGCCGCCCGGCGGAGGATTGCCGTCCGGCGGATTACCGCCCGGAGGGTTGCCGTCCGTTGGCGGGTTCCCGTCGGTTGGAGGGTTGCCGCCGGTCGGCGGGTTTCCATCAGTCGGCGGGTTTCCATTAGTCGGCGGGGTGCCATCGTCGCCCGGCGGGTCCGTGGGCGTCGTCTCGTCGCTGCCGCCCCCGCCACCGCTGCCGACACTGCCGCCACCCGGCATCAGCGGCACGGTGGGGCCATAGTTGGCCGGGCCCGCCGTTCGGCCGGTCGAAGGCGCCAGATCGGTGAGGGAAGTGGTGAGCGGCGATTGCCCGCCTGCCGCCGGGAAAATCGAGGCGAGCGCTTCGGGCGTGGTCTCGGTCATGAGATCCTTGAGGTTGGTCGGCAGCCCGGCCACATCCTCCGGATTCGAGCCCGCGCCGGGGCAGGCGTCGGGAATGACCATCGGCTTGGCCGCAACGGTGGTCACCTTCGGCTTTGGCTTCGGCCGGGGGCGCGGCTTCGGCTTGGCCTGCGCCACGGCGGTATCCGCGGTCTTGACGACGGCCGGCTTCGGCAGCGGCTTGGCCGGCTTGGACAGGGCCGGTTTGGCAGCAGCCTTTTTAACGGCGACCGCCTTCTTCACCGGCTTCTTCTTTGCAGGCTGCGGAATAACGATGGGGTCGCAATTCTCGGCGGCGATGATCTCGGGCGAGCGGGTTGCGGCATGCGCTGCCGGCGCGCACAGCAGGCCGGCCGCAATGGCGCATGCGGCAACGCCGCGCAGACAGTTCACGCGGGACGCGAGAAGATTTTTAGAAGTGCCCCGGGACATTCTTAGCCACCCTGGTTCCGATAAAGAACTGCACAGCGAGCGTGCCCCCGCTTTTGGCTCGCCATCATCGGCGCGCTAATAATTGCGCCACCGTTCTGAAGCCAATATCACCGGATGAGAAAGATGCCAAATCAATAGTTATTGATTAACTATAAAAATAAGACTAGCTGCGGCGTTGTGACCGCAATCGCTATTAGCATGGTTAACTAAAAAGGGGCTCGGCAATCAGTGAACGGCAAGGCTGATGCTCTGCCGGGACAGCTGATCGGGCTTCACGCCATCAATGGTCATGACCCGGATTTCGCGCACGCGACAGCCAAGAGTGCGCTTCAAGTTCTCCACATAGGCGTGAAGCACGGGGAAGTCGGGAGCCAGGTCCAGCTCCTGCCCGTAAAGGGTGCGAATCTCGCCCGGCGCATCGGGCATTTCCACGTCGATCTCGGCCGAGGTCAGCCGGTAGCCGCGATACCACAGGTGGGACTGGTATTCGCGCGGCAGCCGGTTGAAGGGCAGCAGCAACTCATCGAGGGGAAAGCTCTTCTGTGAATCGGCCATGGAACCCGCCTCTTTCCAAAAGCCCCCTGTCGTTCCTATAAATCCCCGCGTTCCATTTACGGTCGCGATGGTAAAAAACCCGTTAAGGATACCGGAGCCATGCAGGGATCGCGGTCATCATCCGGGCGTATGGGGATCGGAAGGCAGGCGACATGGATCTGGGGTGGCTGGCGACCTGGTACTTCCCCGTTGGCATCGGAATCGGCATTGCCGCCGCCGCGCCCATCGGCCCGGTTAACATCATCGTCATCCAGCGCAGCCTTCAGCGGGGCATCGGCTCGGCGCTGATGCTGGGGCTGGGGGCGGCGCTCGGTGACGCGCTGTTCGCGGCCGGAGCGGGCTTTGGCCTCAGGGCGCTCCAGGCGCTCATCAACCACCACCACGACCCGATTCGGCTGGTGGGCGGGCTCATCATGATCGGATTCGGCGTCGCGGTGTGGCGTTCGGCCCCGCATCTGAATGACCCCGGCCGCAAGCTGCCGCGCGCCCGGCACCTGGCCATGGCCACGTTTCTCATGACCGTGACCAACCCGGCGACCCTGCTGTGGTTCGCCGCCACCTTCGGCTCCATCGGCTTCAAGAACATCGGTCATGCCAGCCACGCGGCGCTGCTCAACTCCGTCCGGCTGGTGGGCGGGGTGTTCGTGGGCTCCATGCTGTGGTGGGTGGCGGTCTCCGGGCTGTCGCGCGGCCTGCGCGGGCGGCTGAGCGACCGGCACCTGGCGGTGTTCAACCACGCCTCGGCCGTGGTGCTGCTGCTGTTCGGGCTGGTGGCGCTGGTGGCGGGACTCGACTGAAAAAAGGCTCAGCGCCGCCGCCCGGCACCCGGAGCGGGCACTTTCTCCAGGAGCGCGTGGCGGAGGTTCAGCGTCTGCTTTCCCGCCTCCTCGAACATCACCGTAACCCGTTCGCCGATGGCGGATTGCACCTGACCGAGCCCCCAGTCTGGACGCTCCGGCAAACAGACATACTCTCCTGGCAGGAACTGAGCGATCATCGTAATCCTTGCGCTTACCCGTTTCGTTGCATAGCAGTTCCGGGAACTGGCCGTAAGCGGGCCTCGCTCTTTGGCAGGCCGCACTTTTGTTTACCGCAGGGCGTGCGCCCTGCTCGAGAGCTGCTCTATGGCAGAACAGGGACCGGGGGAGACGTGCATATGAAATCCGTAGATTTTGCGAGCCTGCTGTGCTCCCGGCTGTGTCATGACCTGGTGAGCCCGGTCGGCGCGCTCTCCAATGGCGTGGAACTGCTCACGGACGAAACCGATCCGGAAATGCAGGCCCAATGCCTGCAATTGCTGACGGACAGTGTGCGGCAGGCCGCCAACCGGCTGAAGTTCTTCCGCCTCGCCTTTGGCGGTGGCGGCAGCTTCTCGGCGCAGGTGGACGTGCGCGAGGCCCAGACCGCCATCCAGGGCATGTTCCCGGCCGACAAGGTGCGGCTGGAATGGCTTATCAGCCCGTCCGTGCTGCCCAAGACGGCCATCAAGGTGCTCCTGAACCTGGCGCTCATCGCCGGCGACACGCTGCTGCGCGGTGGCGTGCTGCAGGTGGCGGCGGAGCAGGCCGGCAACGCGCTCGACATCGCCGTGCGCGCCGAGGGGCCGCGCCTGCTGCTGGGCGATGACCTGCGCCAGGCTCTCTCGGGCGAGGCGGCGGACAGCGAGATCACCCCGCGCGTTGCGCCCGCCCTCCTGGTGCAGACCCTGCTGGCGGACGTGGACGCGAAACTGCAGATTTCCGAACCCGAGCCGGGCGTGCTGTTGCTCGGCGTGCGCTGCCCGGTCTGACGCCGGGCCTTCCATCCCGCAGCAATGGCTGGAACCCGGCGGGGCGGATGCCCTTGCCGCGGGCGCGTCCTGCCGTCCGCGCCGCCGTTCCGCATCCGCAAGGCGCGCCTGAAGCGCTGATGATTTAGAGGTTTTTAACCCCAATGACGGCACAGTTACGCCTCCGGCATGGGGGCCGTGCGCCCTCGCCACAGGTTTTCTTGTATTGCGAGAGGCGGATAGCATGGATGATCTGCTCACAGAGTTTCTGACTGAGACCAACGAGAGCCTCGACACGGTCGACAACGAACTGGTCCGTCTGGAGCAGAATCCCAACGACAAGGCCGTTCTCGACAACATTTTCCGCCTTGTTCACACCATCAAGGGCACCTGCGGCTTCCTCGGCCTGCCAAGGCTCGAGTCGGTGGCGCACGCCGCCGAGAACGTGCTCGGCAACTTCCGCGACGGCAAGCTGACGGTGAACTCCGAGCTGGTGTCGCTGATTCTCCAGGCGCTGGACACCATCAAGGTGATCCTGCGCGGGCTGGAGGAAAACGGAACGGAACCCGAGGGCGACGATGCCATGCTCATCGCCATGCTCGACGAGGCCGCCGCCGGCAAGCTGTCCGGCCCGGCGCCCGCGCCCGCGGAAGACCCGGACATCGCCCGCGCCGAGACTGAAAAGATGCTGGGCCGCGCGCTGAAGCCGGGCGAGGTGTCGCTGGAGGAACTGGAAGCGGCCTTCGCCGCCGCGCCCGGCCCCGAGGAGACGGAGGAGCCGGAGACGGCCCCGGTTGCCAAGGCGGACGCCAAGCCCGCCGCGGCCAAGGCGGCGGCGAGCACGGCCAACGTCATGGACGACGCCGGCTCCAAGGCGGCCAACCAGACCATCCGCGTGTCGGTAGACCTGCTCGAGAACCTGATGAACCTGGTCTCCGAGCTGGTGCTGACCCGCAACCAGTTGCTGCAGACCGCGCGCCGCCACGAGAACAACGAGTTCACCGTGCCGTTGCAGCGCCTGTCGCAGTGCACCACCGAGTTGCAGGAAGGCGTGATGAAGACGCGCATGCAGCCGGTGGGCAACGCCTGGCAGAAGCTGCCGCGCATCGTGCGCGACCTCAGCCACGAACTGGACAAGAAGATCGAGCTGGACATGCGCGGCGCCGAGACGGAACTGGACCGTCAGGTGCTGGAGCTGATCAAGGACCCGCTCACCCACATGGTCCGCAACTCGGCCGACCACGGCATCGAGATGCCCGCCGACCGCGTGGCCGCCGGCAAGCCCGAGACCGGGCACATCCGCCTCAACGCCTATCACGAGGGCGGCCACATCATCATCGAGATCGTGGACGACGGCCGGGGCATCAACACCGACCGGCTGCGCCAGAAGGTGCTGGAGGCGGGCCTTGTCACCGAGGCCGAGCTGGAGGGCATGTCCGAGGGGCAGATCCAGAAGTTCATCTTCCACCCCGGCCTGTCGACGGCGGAGAAGGTCACCTCCGTTTCCGGCCGCGGCGTCGGCATGGACGTGGTGCGCTCCAACATCGAGAAGATCGGCGGCACCATCGAACTCGACTCGCAGGTGGGCAAGGGCACGCGCTTCGCCATCAAGATTCCGCTGACGCTGGCCATCGTCTCCTCGCTCATCGTGGGCGCAGGCGCCGAGCGCTTCGCCATTCCGCAGATTTCCGTCTTGGAGCTGGTTCGCGTGATGGCGGGCGGTGAGCACGTCATCGAGCACATCAGCAACACGCCCGTCCTGCGCCTGCGGAACCGGCTGCTGCCGCTGGTGCGGCTGGGCAAGATCCTCGGCCTTGAGGAAAAGCAGGAGGACGGCGCGGCCAACGACAACGACCAGTGCTTCGTGGTGGTGGCGCAAGTGGGCGCCTTTACCTTCGGCATCGTGGTCGACGAGGTGTTCGATACCGAGGAAATCGTGGTGAAGCCGATGGCCCCGATCCTCAAGGACCTCAGCGTCTATTCGGGCAACACCATTCTGGGCGACGGCAGCGTCATCATGATCCTCGACCCCAACGGCATCGCCCGCGCGACCGCCGCCGTGCAGGACAACGAAACCAGCGATACGCTGGAACTCAAGGGCCGCAGCGCCGACACCGATCAGGAATCCATGCTGGTGTTCCGCGCCGGCAGCGCCAACCCGAAGGCGGTGCCGCTGTCGCTGGTGGCGCGCCTCGAGGAGATCGACGCCTCGACCATCGAGCACGCCGACGGCCGGCCGATGGTGCAGTATCGCGGCAGCCTGATGCCGCTGCTGACGGTCGATCCGCACCTCCAGCTCAAGACCGAGGGCAAGCAGTTCGTGCTGGTGTTCGCCGACGGCGACCATGTGATGGGCCTGGCGGTGGACGAGATCCTCGACATCGTGGAGGCCCAGCTGGACATCGAACTGACCGCCGACGTGCAGAACGGTCGCCTCGGCACCGCCGTCGTTGCGGGCAAGATCACCGAGATCATCGACGTGGGCCACTACCTGCGCGTCGCCTTCAAGGACTACCTGCGCTCCAAGACGCAGGAGAGCGGCGGCAAGGGGCGCGTTGCGCCGCGCGTGCTGCTGGTGGATGACAGCTCGTTCTTCCGCAACATGCTAAAGCCGCTGCTGAAGGCGGGCGGCTACGAGGTGACTTGCGTCAGCAGTGCCGAGGATGCCCTCAAGCTGCAGGATGACGGGGCGGAGTTCGACCTCATCATCTCCGACATCGAGATGCCGGGCCGGAGCGGCTTCGAGTTCGCCGAGGAGGTGCGCCAGCGCGGGCGCTGGGCCCATCTGCCGATGGTCGCCCTGTCGTCGCTGGCAAGTCCGGCGGACTTCGAGCGCGGCCGCCAGGCCGGGTTCAACGACTACGTGGCCAAGTATGACCGGGATTCGCTCCTGTGCGTGCTTGAGGAGCAGCTGGATTTCGCCCGCGGCGGCGGCGGCCTGAGGGACGGGGAGTAAGGACGTATGAAGGAAGGTTCCAAGGACTTCGTCACCATTCGCCTGGCCGGGCAGCTGCTCGGCATCCCGGTGCTGCTGGTGCATGACGTGCTGAAGCTGCAGAACGTAACGCGGGTGCCGCTGGCGCCGCCGTGGGTGGCGGGCGTGCTCAACCTGCGCGGCCGCATCGTCACCGCCATCGATCTGCGCGCGCGGCTGGACATGCCTGTCCGTATGGCCAGCGAGAAGGCGATGAGCGTGGTGGTCGATTTCAAGGGCGAGTCCTACTCGCTCATCATCGACAGCGTGGGCGAGGTGCTGAGCCTGCCCGATGCCCTCTACGAGAAGAACCCGGTGACGCTGGACCAGAAGTGGCGCGAGGTGTCGGACGGCATCTATCGCCTCCAGGACGAGCTGCTGGTGGTGCTGGACGTGCGCCGCGTGCTCGATGTGGAGCGGGCAGCGGCGGCGTGACGGCCTAGCGGGCCTTAACCGCCCGGCAAGCTTTCCACGCCTATTGTGAGGCGCTTAGGTTCTGAGGGAACGAGACTCATGAAGTCCTGCTTGGTTGTTGATGACTCGAAGGTGATTCGCAAGGTTGCCCGGCGCATCCTTGAGGATATGGAATTCGAGATCACGGAAGCGGTGGACGGGCAGGATGCCTGGGAGCAGTGCCAGAGCGAGATGCCGGACGTGGTCCTGCTCGACTGGAACATGCCGGTGATGAACGGTCTCGATTTCCTGAAGGCGCTGCGCTCGGCCGACGTGGACAAGCAGCCGGTGGTCATCTTCTGCACCACCGAGAACGACATGGCGCACATCCGCGCCGCCATCGAGGCGGGCGCGGACGAATACATCATGAAGCCCTTCGACAGGGAAATCATCGAAGCGAAGTTCTCGCAGGTCGGCCTGATCTAGGCTCGCCGCGCTGGTGGTGGCTTGGTAGCGTTTCGAGTTGGATGCCGCGCAAGCGGCCAGAGGATTTGACGAATGGGCGTATCAGCGTTGGGTGCGGCAGGCGAGGCGGGCAGACCAACCCCGCCGAACTATGTGCGGGTCATGGTGGTGGATGACAGCGCCATGATCCGTGGCATTCTCGCCCGCTGGCTGGAGGACGACAAGTCGATCCGCGTCGTCACCACCGCCCACAACGGCGTGGAGGCCGTGCGCCAGGCCCAGCATCAGCGCTACGACGTCATCGTTCTCGACATCGAGATGCCGGAGATGGACGGCCTGACCGCCCTGCCGCTGCTGCTTGCCGCGCAGCCGGGCGTGCAGATCCTCATGGCCTCGACCCTGACGCTGCGAAACGCGGACATTTCGCTCAAGGCCCTCGGCCTCGGCGCGGCGGACTACATTCCCAAGCCCCAAAGCACCGGCATCATCACCAACGGCATCGATTTCCGGCGCGAGCTGCTGGACAAGGTGCGGGCCATGGGCCAGGTGGCCCGCCGCAAGCGCGGCGAACCGCCGGTGGACCTTGAAACCCGCGCGCCCGAAGGCCAGCCGGCCCCGGCCAGCCGCGCGGCCGCCAAACCGCCGGCAGGCAAGACGGTTCGCGCCCAGCCGTCCAAGTCGCGCCCCAGCGTGCTGGCGATCGGCGCGTCGACCGGCGGGCCGCAGGCGCTGTTCGGCCTGCTCAGCAGCCTGCCCAAGCCGTTCAGGCTGCCCATCCTCATCACCCAGCACATGCCGCCCACCTTCACCAAGATTCTGGCGGAGCACATCCAGCGCCAGACCGGGTTTCAGGCTGCCGAGGCGATCGACGGCGAGCCCATCCGGGCGGGCCGGGTCTATATCGCGCCGGGCGGCCTGCACATGCGGGTGGCCGGCAACGCCAGCCAGCCCGTCATCAGCATCGATGACGACCCGCCGGTGAACTTCTGCCGTCCGGCGGTCGACCCGCTGTTCAACTCCGCCGCGCAGGTCTACAGCAGCGCCTGCCTTGCGGTGGTGCTGACCGGCATGGGGCACGACGGCCGCGACGGCGCCGCCGAGGTGGTGGCCCACGGCGGCACCGTTATCGCCCAGGATGAAAATTCGTCGGTGGTCTGGGGTATGCCCGGCGCCGTCACCCAAGCCGGTCTTGCCAGTTTCGTCTTGCCGCTGAGCAAGATGGGGCTGACGATCGGCACTCTCATGGAGGGCCGCTGCCCATGACCCTTCTGGCGCCGCAGGATTTCCAGTTCCTCGCCGACTTGCTCAAGTCGCGCTCCGGCTTCGTTCTCGGACCGGAGAAGGGCTATCTGCTGGAATCGCGCCTCACACCGGTGGCGCGGCGGCGCGGGCTCGATGACCTGGCGCAGCTGGTGAAGCTGGTGCGCCAGAAGCCGGACGAGACGCTGCTGCACGAAATCTCGGAAGCAATGACGATCAATGAATCGTTTTTCTTCCGCGACAACCTGCCGTTCGATACCCTGTCGCAGCACGTGCTGCCCGCGCTGCGGATCGCGCGCACCAACAGCAAGCGCCTGCGGATCTGGAGCGCCGCCTGCTCGACCGGGCAGGAACCCTATTCCATCGCCATGATCTTCGACCAGCAACGGGCGCTGTGGGCGGACTGGCACATCGAGATCATCGCCACCGACCTGTCGTCCCAGGCCATCACCAAGGCGCAGGCGGGCCTCTACTCCCAGTTCGAAGTGCAACGCGGCCTGCCGATCAAGAACCTGATGACCTACTTCAACAAGGTGGGTGAGCAGTGGCAGATCGCCCCCAGCCTGCAGAGCAAGGTGAAATTCCGCACCTTCAACCTGCTGCATCCGCTGACGTCGCTTGGAACGTTCGACGTGGTGTTCTGCCGCAACGTGCTGATCTACTTCGACGCGCCGACCAAGACCCAGGTGCTGGAGGCGATCCGCCGGCAGATGCCCGCTGACGGGAACCTGTTCCTCGGCGCGGCCGAGACGGTGCTCGGCCTCACCAAGGCCTTCAAGCCCATGCGCGACGTGCGCGGGCTTTACGTGCCGTCGGACGGGGAGGCGGCGCTGGCCGCCAACGGCTAGGCCGGAACCGCCGGTTTGCGGGCGGCATGGAAGCCGTAGCTGCGTTCCACCCGCGCCACGTGGGTGACGAAGGTTTCGTACCATTGCTCCCGCCCCAAATGCCGCGCCATCTGGTGCTGGGCGTGGCTGCGCCAGTGGGCGATCGACGCCTCGTCGCGCCAGTAGCTGACAGTAATGCCAAGGCCCGTGGCCGGGTCTCGCACCGAATCGTGCCCAAGATAGCCCGGCTGCTGCGCGGCCAGGGTCACCATCGTCTCGGCCATCTCGCCGTAGCCATCGTCAACGGGCGTGCGAACCGAGGCGAAGATAACGGCATAGTAGGGCGGATCGAACGGCGGGGTGAGCCTGGGCGTTTGGGGAAGGGGAGGCGTGGTCATGGCGCGGGTTCCCTTGTAAAAAAGGCGAGGGACGAATGGCAAGGCGGCCTTGCGGCGGGCAGGAAAAGGCGGCGGCCCCTTAGGCTGGCGTGATTTGCCGCATCGCCCAAGCCGCCAGTTCCAAGCGTGGCTGGAAAAGCTTAAGAACAACTTTTAGAACGGGTTCTCCTCCCGCAACAGGGTGGATTCACCTGAGGTCCGGATGGACCCGGCAGACCGTGGCCCGGACAAGGCCCCGGCGGCCGATGGCAGGGCACTGGCGGAACGAATGTCAATCTGGGGTAAACTCATCGGCGGCGCGGCAGGGCTGGCCATCGGCGGCCCGATCGGCGCGTTGATCGGCATTGTCATCGGCCACGCCATGGTCGACGTGCCGGTGGAGCGCTGGCGCACGCCCGAGACGGAGCGCCGCCAGGTGGCCTTTACCATCGCCGCCATCGCCCTTGCCGCCAAGATGGCCAGGGCCGACGGCCATGTGGACGAGGCCGAGTTCTGCGCCTTCCGCCGCCTGTTCCGGGTGAAGCCGGAGGAAGAGGCCAACGTGGTGCGCTTCTACCGCCTCGCCCAGAGATCGACCGACGGCTTCGAGGCCTATGCGCGCCAGGCGGCCCAGCTGTTCGGCGAGGGCTCGCCGGTGCTGGAGGACCTGCTCGATGCCCTGTTCCTCATCGCCAAGTCCGACGGCTATGTGACCGACGAGGAGCTGGCCTATCTGGAGACGGTCGCGCGCCTGCTCGGCTTCAGGGGCGGGGCGTTCGCCCGCATCCGCTCCCGCCACCTACCCAGCCACCCGGACGATCCTTACGTGATTCTCGGCGTTGAGCCGGGGGCCGACCTTGCCGAGGTGCGGGCGGCCTATCGCCAGATGGTCAAGGAACACCACCCGGACCGCCACATCGCGGCGGGCGTGCCGCCCGAGTTCATCCGCGTCGCCGAGCAGCGTATGGCGGCGATCAACGCGGCCTACCGTACAATCCTGGCCCAGGAAGAGGCTGCATGAAGCCGTTGCATTTCGCTTTCCTCATGCTCATCAACGTGGCGTGGGGCTTCAACATCGTGCCCATCAAGCTGGCGCTCATGGAGCTGGACCCGCTGGCGGCGGCCGTCATCCGCTTCGCCTTCCTGCTCATCCTCTGCTCGCCCGCCCTGCGCTGGGTGCCGGGGCGCATGGGCGCGATCATCGCCACCGGCCTCGTCATGGGCGCGCTCCAGTTCTCGTTCATGAACGTGGCCTACGGCATGGCCACCAACGTGAGTGCGCTGGCCATCTCCTCCCAGCTGTGGGTGCCGTTCAGCCTCATCCTCGCCATCGCGCTGCTCGGCGAGCGCATCCGCTGGATCCGCACCGTCGGTATCGCGCTGGCCTTCTCGGGCATCGCCTACCTCTCGTTCGATCCGCACGTGTTCAGCGAGCGGCTGCCGCTGGCGCTGATGGTCATTTCCTCCTTCGCGGCGGCGCTGGGAACGGTGATGGTGCGCCGGCTGACCGGCATCTCGCCGCTCAACCTGCAGGCGTGGATCTCGATTTCCAGCATCCCGCCGCTGGCGCTGCTCTCGCTCGTCTACGAGCCGGGGGCGCTCACGCACCCGCTGGATATTCCGCTCAGGGTCTATGGCTATCTGCTGTTCGCGGCGGGCTTCTCCTCCGTTGTCGGTCACGCGGGGCTGGCCTGGCTGCTCCAGCGCTATCCGGTGACGATCATCTCCCCCTTCACCCTGCTTTCGCCGCTGCTGGCGGTGCTGTTCAGCGTGTGGGTGTTTGACAACGTGCTCACCGAGCAGATGATTATTGGCGGCGTGATCGCGCTTGTGGGCGTTGCCATCATCACCTTCCGCGGCGCCCAGAAGCAGGAAGAGCAGGTGCAGGCGAGCGAGGCCAAGCGGGCATGAAGGTCATCGAGCGTCCCTCGCCGAACCACGACGACCGGCGCGGCCTGACGGTTTCCATGCTGGTCATCCACTACACCGGCATGGAGACCGCCGAGGCGGCGCTGGCGCGGCTTACCGATCCGGCAGCGAAGGTTTCCGCCCACTACACCATCGACGAGGATGGCACGGTTTATGCCCATGTGCCGGAAGACCGGCGGGCCTGGCATGCGGGCGTCTCCGTGTGGCGGGGCATGACGGACGTGAATGCGGCCTCCATCGGTATCGAGCTGGTCAACCCAGGCCACGCGTTCGGCTACCGCCCGTTCGCGCAGGCGCAGATGGAAGCGCTCACGGAGTTGGCGCGCAGGATCGTGGGACGCCATCCCATTCCAGCCCGCAACATCGTTGGTCACTCCGATGTGGCGCCGGCGCGCAAGCTCGACCCCGGCGAGCTGCTCGACTGGAAGCGGCTGGCCGCGGCAGGCGTCGGGGTATGGCCGGCAGGGCAGGCGGGGGCGGAAGACTACGCCCCGCTGGGGCCGGGCGCGTCGGGCGAGGCCGTGCGCCTTTATCAGGCCCGGTTGGCGGATTGGGGCTACGGGCTGGCGGCAACGGGCTCCTTCGATGCCGAAACCGAGGCGGTCACCATTGCCTTCCAGCGCCATTTCCGCCCGGAACGGGTGACCGGCCACGCGGATGCGGAAACGCAAGGGCGCCTCGCCGCTTTGCTGGCGCAGGTGCGCGCTCAGGCATAAGCGCTGCAAGAACAATCGCTTGCAGGCGCTGGCTGATTCGATGCGCGAATCGGCCAGCCTGCTCTGTCAGAACAGCGCCAGCGCGGCAGGCTTATTGGGGCGGGATGGGATCGCCCAGGTGGGCGCTGTTGGCCGAATCGCCGGCCAGGGTATCCGGCAGGCGCTTGGCGGCCTTCTTGATGTCTTCCGCCACGGTGATCGGGGCGGCGCGCTGGGCCTGCTGCCGGCCGAACACGCCGGGCTCGGACGCCTCGGCATCGGGCGGGCCCGCCTCCTGTTCGGTCTGGTTGGCTTCGATGGTTTCCTCAGCCGCGCCGAAAATGCCGCGAACAGTGCTGCAACCGCTCAGCAAGAGGGCTGCGGAAACCAGAATAAGTCCAAAGCGCATGGCTGCCTTCTCCTCGCTGAGAAGCACCCGTAAGGCGCAGCCTGCCAATTGGCAAGGGTCACGCATGAGACGAGCGGGCGTTTCTCCATTGGCAAGACGCGAAGAATTCCCATATCAAGGCGCGAGGGCAGAGGATCGGACGGCCGCCGCCCGCGTGAAGCGGGGGGAGGAAAGTCCGGGCTCCATGGATTAACAGCGCCGGGTAACACCCGGCCGGGGCGACCCGAGGGACAGTGCCACAGAGATCGAACCGCCGGTGGTCTGCCGCCGGTAAGGGTGAAAAGGTGCGGTAAGAGCGCACCGCTGGGCCGGCAACGGCGCAGGCATGGTAAACCCCGCTGGGAGCAAAACCGAGTAGGGACGGCGCGGCAGCCCCTTGGGGCTGTCAATGCGGATCCGGCATGACCGTCCGGGTTGGTTGCTAGAGGCAGGCGGTAACGTCTGTCGTAGAGGAATGGTCGTCGGCGTGGGATTTCATCCCACGCGCACAGAACCCGGCTTACAGATCCTCTGTCCTCCATTCATTTCCCGTTCATTCCGGCCCTGATGTGTCCGGAACAATGTCTTGAAAATTAACACAAAATTAACACTCGGGCGCATTTGCGCCCGCGAAACGATCCTGCCTGGGTCCGTTTGGCCGCGAAGTGGCGGCAAACCACCCCATTTTGGGGCGTAGTGGGGCTTTTTCCCATTGAAAACCCATAAAGTGGCATGTACACCTTGGCCGTGGGCGGCGTTTTCTTCTCTTTTTCAAACCGTGGGCCGGGGCGCATTTCGCGCCAACCATGAGCCTTTGAAGAGAGGAGCGCTGTTCGAGTGGAGGACGGCGCACGCGTGGTCGAGCAGGGCGAACAGCTGTTTTATGGCAACGCTTTGAACAGCGTTGACAGCAAGAACCGGGTCTCGGTTCCTGCACAGTTTCGTGCTGTCATCAAAGGGCGCACCGGCGGCGAGGAGTTCCTCATTCGCGAGCACGAGGATCTGCCGTGCCTCGTGGCCTACGATCATACGTATCTCAAGGAGTTGCGCGAGGAAGCTGAGGCGCGGCTGGCGCAGGATCCCACCGCCAACCGGGAAGACGTGCGCCGCAGCCTGTTCGGCGCCGCGGATTCGGTGAAGTTCGACGACGCCGGCCGCATCGTGCTGGACGGCTTCTTCATCGACTACGCATCCATCGACAAGACCGCGCTGTTCCTCGGCGCGCAGGGGTATTTCGAAATCTGGAACCCCTACACCTTCCTCGAGGCCCAGGCCCACCAGAAGGCCCTGTGCCGCAAGGTCATGTACCTCTTGAAGCAGAAGAAGCTGCCGTTGCCGGAAGGGGAGGCCTGATGAACGCCTTGCCCGACATCACGGCTCCGCACATTCCCGTTCTGCGCGATGAGGTGCTGGCGGCTCTCGATTTGCGCGAGGGCGACGTGGCGGTGGATGCCACCTTCGGCGCGGGCGGCTACACCCGCGCGATTCTGGCCAGGCCGGTAACGCAGGTTTACGCCTTCGACCGCGACCCCACCGCCATTCAGGGCGGGCAGGGGCTGGTCGAGGAGGCGAAGGGCCGCCTGACGCTGATTCACGGCCGCTTCGGCGAGATGGAGCGCCTTCTCTCCGAACGGGGCGTCGCGCAGGTGGACGCTATCGCCTTTGATATCGGCGTTTCCTCCATGCAGCTCGACCAGGCGGAGCGGGGCTTCTCCTTCCAGAACGACGGCCCGCTCGACATGCGGATGGAGGCTGAGGGGCCGAGCGCGGCGGATGTGGTGAACACCGCCAGCGAGGAAGAGCTGGCCGACATCTTCTATTACTTCGGCGAGGAGCCCAAGGCCCGGCGCGTCGCCAAGGCGATCGTGAAGGCGCGGGCGGAGCGGCCGTTCGAGCGCACCGAGCAGCTGGCGGATGTGATCCGCGCGGCGCTGGGCGGACGGCGCGGCCCCAAGGACCCGGCGACCCGCAGCTTCCAGGGCCTTCGCATCCATGTGAACGCGGAGCTGGACCAGCTGAAGGACGGCCTGCGCGCGGCCGAGAAGCTGTTGCGCCCCGGCGGGCGGCTGGCGGTCGTCAGCTTCCACAGCCTGGAGGACCGCGTGGTCAAAACCTTCCTGCGCGAGCGCGGCGGCCTGGTCGCGGGCGGCTCCCGGCACCTGCCGGAGCGCCCCCAGCCCACGAAGGCCCCGAGCTTCGAGAAGATCGCCAAGGCGGTTCGCCCCTCCGACGAGGAAACCGCCCGTAATCCGCGTGCCCGGTCCGCAACCTTGCGGTCGGCCGTCAGAACGTCAGCACCGGCCTGGGAGAACTAGGAAATGCGCTACTACACAGGCATCCTCATGGCACTGGCAACCGCGGTCTCCGCCGTGGTGTGCTTTGCCGTCAGCCTGGAAGTGGGTGAGCGCCGGGACGAGGTGACGGCGCTGAAGCGGCAGATCGCCAGCGACATGCGGGAGGTGCGCCGCCTTCAGGCCGAATGGCAGATCCGAGTGCGCCCGGCCCAGTTGCAGCGGCTGAACGATACCTACTTCGGCCTGACCGCGCCGACGGCGGACCGCTATTTCGCCTCGGCCGACGCCTATGTGGCCTTCGCCGCCGATCCCAACTCGGTGCCGCAGAAGGCGCAGGTGATGCCGGCCATTGAGCAGCAGGACAACCAGTACGAGATGCCCCAGACCTACCTCGCCAAGGCGACGGGCGGCGAGGCGCATCTGGTGGCCGTTTCCTCCGACGGGCCGGCGGTGGCCATGCGCCTGCCGTCCGCCTCGGCCATTGCCGCCGCGCAGCGGCCCCGGCCCGGCTTTGGCCCGGATGCGCCCAAGGTGCACCTGGCGTCGTGGTCCGGCCCGGCGGAGTCCGGCCGGGTTCAGTTGGCCTCGTGGTCGCCCGAGCCGGCGGTTGCCGCGCAGCCGAAGCCCAAGGTGGCCTCCAAGCCGGTGGCGGCGAAGACCGAGCCGCGCGAGGACAATGTCGAGCTGGCGATGCGCGCCCCGGCTGTTCCGGCGGCTGCCGCGCCCTATGCGCCGGCTATCCCCAAGGGCGCGACGCCGCTGAGCGGACTTGATGCCTCGACCATCGCGTCGATCGAGCGCCTGGCTGCCATCGAGGCGGGGACTCAATGAACCAGGCCGCGCTGCGCTCGCTCAGGATTCAACTTGCTGGCCACCGCCAGCAGGCGCTGGAGCGGTCGCGGCAGCGCTTGATGATTGGCGTGCTGCTGTTTGCGGCCGTGGCGATCGTTCTTGCCTTGCGTCTCATGGATCTGGCGGTGCTCAAGGCCATCGATCGGAATGTGGGTCGCACGGATATCCTGGCGGCGGTGCGGCCGCCGCGCGCCGACATCATCGACCGCAACGGCGAGGTGCTGGCGACCACCCTCAAGGTGCAGGCGCTGGCCGTGCGCCCGCAGAAGATCATCGGCGACAAGGAGGAGCTGGCGCGCCGGATCGTCGCCGTGCTGCCGGATCTGGACCTGGCGTTCGTGCGCCGCCAGCTCTACTCCCATTCGAAGTTCCGCTACATCACCCGGCGGCTGACGCCCGAGCAGGTGAGCCGGATCAATGCCATCGGCGAGCCGGGGCTGGAGTTCGAGGACGAGGCGGAGCGCGTCTATCCCAACGGCGAGCTGGCCTCGCATGTGCTCGGCTACACCAACATCGACGGCAAGGGCATGGCCGGGATCGAGCGCGCGTTCAACGACCGCTTGAGCGCCGAGGATCAGCTGAGCAAGCCGCTGCAACTGTCCATCGATGTCCGCGTGCAACATGCGCTGGAATATGAACTGAACGCAGCCGTGAAGAAGTTCAACGCCCTCGGCGCGTCCGGCATCATCATGGACGTGCACACGGGCGAGCTGCTTGCGATGGTTTCCTTGCCCAGCTTCGACCCCAACGCCGTGTCGCACAGCCCGTCGAGCGCCTGGTTCAACCGGGCGACGCAGGGCGTCTATGAGCTGGGGTCCACCTTCAAGACCTTCACCATGGCCATGGCGCTGGAGGAAGGCACGATCACGCTGGGGAAGAAGTATGATGCCACCAAGCCGCTCCAGGCCGGGCGCTTCCGCATCCGCGACGATCACCCGGAGAACCGCTGGCTGACGGTGCCGGAAATCTTCATGTATTCGTCCAACATCGGCACGGCGCAGATCGCGCTCGATGTGGGCGAGGAGAAGCAGCAGGCGTACATGCGGAAGCTGGGCTTCCTGGAGCCGGCGCAGATCGAGCTGAAGGAATCGGCCCAGCCGCTCTACCCCAACCCGTGGGGCAAGATTTCCACCATGACCATCAGCTACGGCCACGGCATTGCGGTCACGCCGCTGCATCTGGCCAATGGCATCGCCACGGTGGTCAACGGCGGCGTGTGGCGACCGACAACGCTGATGAAGGTGCCGGCCGGCACCGAGCCGGCGACGGGCGAGCGCATCTTCAGCGAAGAGACCTCCCGTACCATGCGGATGCTGATGCGCCTGGTGGCAGTGGCGGGCACCGGCAAGCAGGGCGACGCGCCGGGCTACCGCATCGGCGGCAAGACCGGCACGGCGGAAAAGCCAGGCGTCGGCGGCTATCAGCGCAAGTCGCTGATTACCACCTTCGCCGCCGCCTTCCCGATGGACAATCCGAAATACGTGGTCATCGCGACGCTGGATGAGCCCAAGGGCATCAAGGAGACTTACGGCTTCGCCACGGCCGGCTGGAATGCCGCGCCGACGGTGAAGGCCGTAGTGCAGCGGGTCGGGCCGATTCTCGGCATCGAGCCCAACGTGGGCAAGGACGTCGATCTGTCCCCCCTGTATCCGTACATCGCGGAGAAGGCGAACCTAACCGGGTAGGATGTGTTGCCGTGGTGGTTACGTTGCACGATTTGACAGGTTGGAATGGCCCGGAGCGGCTGGCGCCGGTGAGCGGCCTTGCGATCGACCATCGCAAGGTGACGCCGGGCGCGATCTTCGGGGCCTTTCCGGGCGTGAAGGTCAACGGCGAGGATTTCATCGAGGCCGCCATCGAGGCGGGGGCCGTCGCCATCGTCGCGCGGCCGGAGGCGAAGGTGGACACCAGCCGCGCCGTGCACATCGTGGCGGCCAACCCGCGCCAGCGCTTCGCTGAAATCGCCGCTAAGCTTTACGGGCCGCTTCCCGCCACGATCGCGGCGGTGACCGGCACCAACGGCAAGACCTCGGTTGCTGACCTCCTGCGCCAGATCTGGACGCGGCTCAATCGCCCGTCGGCGAGCCTGGGCACGCTTGGCGTCATCACCGCCATCGGCAAGCGGGATCTCGGCATGACGACGCCGGACGTGCTCACCTTCCTCTCCACCATGAGCAGCATGGAACGGGCGGGCATCAACCACGTGGTGTTCGAGGCCTCCTCCCACGGGCTCGACCAGCACCGGGTGGACGGGGTGGACGTGAAGGCCGCCGCCTTCACCAACCTCACCCGCGATCACATGGACTACCACGGCACGATGGAGGCCTACCGCGACGCCAAGGCGCGCCTGTTCTCCGACCTCCTGTCGAAGGACGGGACGGCGGTGCTGTGGATGGACGATCCGGCTGCCGACTTCATGGCGGAGGTGGCGGCCAGCCGGGGCATCCGCATCTTGCCCGTGGGCACGGGGGCGACCGCCATCGCGGGCCTCAGGATGACGGAGCGGCAGGCCCTGCCGGACGGACAGAAGCTGACGGTTGAATACCAGGGCAAGCCCCACGAGATTCGCCTGCCGCTGCTGGGCGGCTACCAGGCGGCCAACGCGCTGGTGGCGGCGGGTCTCGCCATTGCCTGCGGCGAGCAGGCGATGCGCGTGTTCGAGGCGCTTGGCGCCGTGAAGGGCGTGCCGGGCCGGTTGCAGAAGGCTGCAACCACGCCTGCGGGCGCGCCGGTGTTCATCGACTACGCCCACACGCCCGACGGTTTGCGCGCGGCCATCGAGGCGCTGCGCCCGCATTGCCAGGGGCGGCTCATCACCGTGTTCGGCTGCGGCGGCGATCGTGACCGCGGCAAGCGGCCGCAGATGGGAGCGATTGCTGCAAGTCTTTCGGACTTGGTTTATGTGACCGACGACAACCCCCGTTCGGAAGACCCGAAGGCCATCCGCGCCGAAATTCTCAGCGCGACGCCGCGGGCAATCGAAATCGGTGATCGCGCCGAGGCGATCCGCGCTGCCCTCAAGGCGGCACGGGCCGGCGATCTCGTGCTCGTTGCCGGCAAGGGTCACGAGCAGGGGCAGATCGTGCAGGGCGTCGTCCATCCCTTCGATGATGTGGAGGTGGCGGCCCGGATCTCTCAGGAACTGAACGCTCGGGATATGGCAGGGCAAGGACAGACGGCATGACCGCTTTGTGGACTTCCACAGGATTGGCGATGGCCACGGGCGGCGCGGCATTCGGCGACTTTGCGGTCGGCGGCGTGACGTTCGACAGCCGTGAGGTGATGCCGGGCGACCTGTTCATCGCGCTGAAGGGCGAGCAGATGGACGGGCACATGTTCCTGCCGCAGGCGTTCGCCGCCGGGGCGGCGGGTGCGCTGGTGGCCGATGCCGCGCGCCTGCCGGACGCGGACGCGCCGCACGTTGCGGTTTCTGACACCTTTGAAGCGCTCAACGATCTGGCGCGGGCCGCCCGCCGCCGCATGAACGGCAAGGTGGTGGGTGTGACCGGCAGCGCGGGCAAGACCGGCGTCAAGGAAGCGCTGCGCCTCGCCCTGGAGCGTTCCGCGCCGGGCCGGGTTCATGCGTCCGTTAAGTCCTACAACAACCATACCGGCGTGCCGCTGTCGCTGGCGCGGATGCCCGAGGACTCCACTTACGGCGTGTTCGAGATGGGCATGAACCATCCGGGCGAGCTGACGGCGCTCGCCGACCTGGTGCGCCCGCACGTGGCCATCATCACCACCATTGCCAGCGCGCACCGCGCCTTCTTCGATAGCGAGGAGGCGATCGCCGACGCTAAGGCAGAAATCTTCACCGGGCTTCAGCCGGGCGGCACCGCCGTGCTCAACAAGGACAATCCGCACTACGCGCGCCTGCGCGCGGCAGCGGAAGCGGCCGGGGCGGCGCAGATCGTCACCTTCGGCGTGGCGAGCGCGGACGCGGACGTGCGGCCGCTGAAGATCGCGCCCTCCGAGACCTGCACCTCCATGACCGCCGACGTGCAGGGCGAGCGGCTGACCTTCAAGATCGGCATGCCGGGCGAGCACTGGGCGCTGAACGCGCTGGGCGTGCTGGCGGTCGTCAAGGCCGTGGGCGCGGACCTAGGGCTGGCGGG
This sequence comes from Pedomonas mirosovicensis, assembly GCF_022569295.1. Taxonomy (NCBI): domain Bacteria; kingdom Pseudomonadati; phylum Pseudomonadota; class Alphaproteobacteria; order Sphingomonadales; family Pedomonadaceae; genus Pedomonas; species Pedomonas mirosovicensis. The sequence goes on from NZ_JAKFIA010000001.1 coordinate 1,079,177, forward strand.
CCTGGCGCTCGGCGAGATGCAGGGGCTGGAAGGGCGCGGCAAGCGCACGCTCATCGAGGCGGGTGGCGGCATGGCCATGCTCTTGGATGAGAGCTACAACGCCAACCCGGCTTCCATGGCGGCGGCGCTCAGCGTTCTGGGTGGGTTTGAAACCCGGCGGCGCGGGCGGCGCATCGCGGTCTTGGGCGCGATGAAAGAACTGGGCGACGAGACCGAGGCGATGCACGCCGATCTCGCCGGTTCCATCGAGGCGGCGGGGGTGGCCGAGGCCATTCTCGTCGGCCCGGAAATGGCGGTGCTGGCGCGGGTCCTGCCTGCGCGCATTCCGCATCATCATGTGAACACGGCCGAAGAGGCGCTGGCGCTGGTGCGCGGCCTCGTGCGGCCGGACGATATCATTCTAGTCAAGGGTTCAAACAGCGTGGGACTCGGGCGGGTCGTGCGGTCGCTGAACCGGCAGGGGGCGTAATAAAACTCCAATGTTGTCTTTGCTGGCCAACCTCGACCTCGACATTCCTGGCATCAATGTCTTCCGGTATCTGACGTTTCGCACCATCGGCGCGATTCTGACGGCTTTGCTCATCGGTCTCATCGCCGGTCCGAGGCTGATCGCCCACCTGCGCCTGAAGCAGGGCAAGGGCCAGCCGATCCGCGAGGACGGGCCGCAGTCGCACCTGCTCACCAAGAAGGGCACGCCCACCATGGGCGGGTTCCTCATTCTCATCGCCATGACCGTCTCCACCCTGCTGTGGGCGGACCTCACCAACGGCTACATCTGGGTGTGCCTCGGCGTGACGCTGGGCTTCGGCGCGGTCGGCTTCTACGACGACTACAAGAAGGTAACGAAGGCCAGCCACGACGGCCTGTCGGGCAAGGTGCGGCTCTTGATCGAGTTCGCCATCGCAGGGCTGGCTGTTGCCTACGTCTCCCACCACACCGGCACGACCCTGTGGCTGCCGTTCTTCAAGGACACCGGGATCAACCTCGGCTGGGGCTACCTGATCGTCGCCTCGTTCGTTGTTGTCGGCGCGGGCAATGCGGTCAACCTGACGGACGGGCTCGACGGCCTTGCCATCATGCCGGTCATCATCGCGGCGGTGACGTTCGCCATCATCGCCTACCTCATCGGCAACGTGAACTTCGCCGACTACCTTCAGGTGCGCCACGTGCCGGGCGCGGGCGAACTGGCGGTGTTCTGCGGCGCGCTGATGGGGGCGGGGCTCGCCTTCCTGTGGTTCAATGCGCCGCCCGCCATGGTGTTCATGGGCGACACTGGCTCGCTGGCGCTGGGCGGCGCGCTGGGCGCGGTCGCCGTTGTCACCAACCACGAGATCGTGCTGGCGATCGTCGGCGGCCTGTTCGTTCTTGAGGCGGTTTCAGTCATCGTTCAGGTGGCCAGCTTTAAGATGACCGGCAAACGGGTGTTCCGCATGGCGCCCATTCACCACCATTTCGAACAAAAAGGCTGGGCGGAATCGACCGTCGTGGTCCGCTTCTGGATCATCGCGCTCGTGCTCGCCCTCATTGGCCTCTCGACGCTGAAGCTGAGGTAAGATGATTACTGCCCGCGCCTTTACGGGAAAACGCTACGCCGTCTTCGGGCTGGCCCGCACCGGGCTGGCGACGGCGCGCGCGCTGTTGGCGTCCGGCGCGCAGGTGCTGGCGTGGGACGACGGCGAGGCCGCCCGCGAGAAGGCGGCGGCGGCAGGCATCACGCTCGCCAACCTCTATGAGACGGACTTCGCCGGGCTCGACGGCCTGCTGCTGTCGCCGGGCGTGCCGCTCTACCTGCCGGTGCCGCATCCGCTGGCGGAGAAAGCGCGCGCGGCGGGCGTTGCCATCATGGGCGATATCGAGCTGTTCGCGCAGGCGCAGCCTGAGCTGCCGGCGCACCGGGTCATCGCCATCACCGGCACCAACGGCAAATCAACGACAACGGCGCTGATCCATCACGTGCTGACGCACAGCGGCATCGAGGCGCGGCTGGGCGGCAACATCGGCCTGCCGATCCTGGGCGAGGAGCCCCTGCCCGCAGGCGGCGTCTATGTGCTGGAGCTTTCCTCCTTCCAGATCGACCTCATTCACAACCTCTCGGCGGATGTTGCGGTGCTGACCAACATCACGCCGGACCATCTGGACCGCCACGGCGACATGGCGGGCTATGCCCATGCCAAGGAGCGTTTGTTCCGCATGCAGACGGCCGAGCAGACGGCGGTGATCTCGGTGGACGATGACCACTGCCGCGCCATCGCCCGCACGGCGACGGCGCAGCTGCGCCCCATTTCCATCGAGGCGGCGCAGCCGGGTGGCGTTGCCGTTGTTGGCGGCAAGCTGATCGTGGACGGCGAGACGCTGGGCGCGCAAGCCGCGTGGCCGCGCCTGCAAGGGCCGCACAATGCCCAGAACGCCGCCGCCGCCTTCGCCGCGACGCGGGCGCTGGGCGTGGAGCCTGCAAAGATCTCTGGCGGCGTTCGAGACCTACCCCGGCTTGCCGCACCGCATGGAATTCGTGGCCGAGATCGGCGGCGTCACCTACCTCAATGATTCCAAGGCGACCAACCCGACCTCCACGGCCCCGGCGCTGGCGGCTTATCCTGCCATTCACTGGATTGCGGGCGGCAAGGCCAAGACGGACGAACTGGACGCCTGCCTGCCGCACCTACGCAACGTGCGCGCCGCCTACACCATTGGCGCCGCAGAAGAGCTGTTCGCGCGCCTCCTCTCCCCGCATGTCGCCGTGGAAAAGGCGGGCACACTGGAGAACGCGGTGAAGCTGGCAGCTGCCCGCGCCCGCCCAGGCGAGGTCGTGCTGCTGTCCCCGGCGTGCGCGTCCTACGACCAGTTCCGTGATTTCGAGGCCCGTGGCGACGCCTTCCGCGCAGCCGTGGCTGCGCTGAAAGGGGACGGCGGCGCATGATCCCCTTTCGTCGTACCGACCGCACCGCCGTCAGCCGCTGGTTCTGGACCATCGACCGGATCCTGCTGGGGATGCTGCTGCTGCTCATCTCCATCGGCATCGTGGCGGTCATGTCGGCCAGCCCGGCGGCGGCGCACCGCTACTCGGGCGGGTCGGTTCGCCTCAACGATATGATGTATTTCCAGCGCCACCTGTTCTGGGTGGGGCTGGGCATTCCGGTGATGATCGCGACCTCCCTGCTGCCGATCCAGTGGATCCGGCGGCTGTGCGTCGTGGGGTTCCTGTTCTTCCTGGCGGCGCTGATGGCGGTGCCGCTCGTCGGCTCCGACGCCAACGGCGCGGTGCGCTGGATCAGCCTGGGGGGCTTCCAGTTCCAGCCGTCGGAGTTCCTCAAGCCCGCGTTTATCGTCACGACCGCGTGGATTCTCTCCGCCCGCTATGACGACAGCACGGTGCCCGCCTTTCAGGTGGCCGCGGGCCTCCTGGTGCTCGTCATCGGCTTTCTGGTCATCCAGCCGGATTACGGCCAGAGCGCGCTCATCCTGTTCGTGTGGTTCGCCCAGGCGCTGCTGGCGGGCCTGAACCTCTATGCCTTCGGCACCATGGCGGTGGCGGGCCTCTCCGGTATGGGGCTGGCCTATCTGTTCGTGCCGCACGTCCAGTCGCGTATCGACCGGTTCATCTTCTCCGAGGGTGACACCTATCAGGCGGACAAGGCCATGGAGTGCTTCCAGGCGGGCGGCCTGTTCGGCACCGGGCCGGGGCAGGGACTGGTGAAGATGCAGCTGCCCGAGCCACACACCGACTACATCTTCGCCGTCATCGGCGAGGAGTTCGGCATGCTCGCCTGCCTCGGGCTGGCGATCCTTTACCTTGGCATCATCGTGCGCGTGCTGCTGCAGCTGGTGAACGAGGACGACCCCTTCATCGTGCTGTCGGTGGCGGGGCTCACCACACAGTTCGGCGCGCAGGCCTTCATCAACATGGGCGTGAACCTGCACCTCCTGCCCTCCAAGGGCATGACCCTGCCGTTCATCAGCCACGGCGGTTCCTCGTTCATCGCCACGGCCATGACCATGGGGCTGGTGCTGGCGCTGACGCGGCGCAACCGCTTCCTCGATGCCAGCCCGTTCGTGGCGGGGAGGGCCGCATGACCGCGTTGCCGAACAAACCGCTCATCGTGGTGGCGGCCGGGGGCACCGGCGGCCACATGGTGCCGGGCCATGCGGTGGCCAAGCGGCTGGAGGCGCTCGGCTTCCGCGTCGCGCTGATGACGGACGATCGCGGCCTGCGCTACCCCGGCCTGTTCGAGGGCATGCCCCGGCACGTGCTGGCCTCCGGCACGCTGGGTGGCGGCCTCAAAGGCAAGGTGACAGCGCTCACCAAGATTTACGAGGGCGCGAAGACCGCCCGCCGCCTGATGCAGGCGGACCGGCCCGCCGTGGTGGCGGGCTTCGGCGGCTATCCGGCGCTGCCCTCCCTGCTGGCGGCGATCAGCTTGGGCATTCCCGTCATCATCCACGAGCAGAACGCGGTGCTGGGGCGGGTCAACCGCCTGCTGGCGGGGTTCACGGCGGCCATCGCCACCACCTTCAGCCACACCCGGCGGCTGAAGGCGCGGCTCAACGCCCGCACGCATGTCACCGGCAACCCGGTGCGGCAGGAGATTCTGGCGCTGCGGGACCTGCCTTACCCCGAGTTCAACGACCGGTCGGCATTCCGCATCCTCGTCATCGGCGGCAGCCAGGGGGCGAAGATCCTCGCCGACGTGGTGCCCGCCGCCATCGACCTGCTGCCGCCCGAGCTGAAGCGGCGCGTCCGCATCACCCAGCAGTGCCGCGAGGCGGATCTGGAGACGGTGCGTAAGCTCTACGTTCGCGTCGGCGTCTCGGCCGAATGCAGCGCCTACATCACCGACATGGCGGACAAGCTGCGTCTTGCCCATCTGGTCATCGCTCGCGCCGGAGCCTCGACGCTTTCGGAACTGACGGCCGTCGGCCGCCCGTCAATCCTCGTGCCGCTGCCGACCGCCATGGACGACCACCAGACCGCCAACGCGCGGGACGTGGCGGACGCGGGCGGCGCGCTGCTGATCCCGCAAGGCGAGTTCACGCCCGAGGCGCTGGCGGCGAGCATCCGCGCCTTCGCCGAAACTCCCTCCAGTCTCGTCGAGATGGCAAACATGGCAAAGGCCGCGGGCAGGCCGGAGGCAGCGGCGGAACTGGCGCAACTGATCGCCCGCGTGGCGGGCGCGCCCACATCAACGACAACAGGCGGCAAGGCCGTCGCAAGCAAGGCAAAGGCAGCAGTATGAGTGGCCTCGAGCGCGACATCGGCACCATTCACTTCGTCGGCATCGGCGGCATCGGCATGTCCGGCATCGCCGAGGTGATGAAGAATCTGGGCTACAGCGTGCAGGGCTCGGACGTGGCGGAGAGCTACAACGTCGCCCGCCTGCGCGAACGGGGCATTCCGGTTTCCATCGGCCACAAGGCGGAGAATCTGGGCGACGCGGCGGTGGTGGTGGTCTCCTCCGCCATCCGCAACGGCAACCCGGAGGTGGATCTGGCGCGGGAGAAGTTCATCCCCGTCGTCCGCCGTGCCGAGATGCTGGCCGAGCTGATGCGCCTCAAGAATACCGTGGCCGTGGCCGGAACCCACGGCAAGACGACGACGACCTCGCTCATCGCCGCCGTGCTGGATCAGGCCGAGCTGGACCCGACCGTCATCAACGGCGGCATCATCAACGCCTACGGCACCAACGCGCGCCTGGGCGAGGGCCAGTGGATGGTGGTGGAGGCGGACGAGTCCGACGGCTCCTTCCTGCGTCTGCCGCCGACCATCGGCATCGTCACCAACATCGACCCCGAGCATCTGGACCACTACGGCTCGTTCGAGAAGGTGAAGCAGTCCTTCATCGAGTTTATCGAGCACGTGCCGTTCTATGGCGCGGCGGTGCTGTGCCTCGACCACCCGGAGGTGCAGGCGATCATCCCGCACGTCACCGACCGGCCGATCATCACCTACGGCTTCAACGCCCAGGCCGACGTGCGCGGCGATCAGGTGACGCCGTTCCCCGGCGGCAACCGCTTCAACGCGGTCATCACCAACCGCCGCACCGGCGAGCAGCGCACCATCGAGGGGCTGGAGTTGGCCATGCCGGGCCGCCACAACGTGCAGAACGCGCTCTCCGCCATCGCGGTCGCCCAGAAGCTGGGCATTTCCGATGACGCGCTGAAGGCGGCCTTCGCCGGGTTCGGCGGCGTCAAGCGGCGCTTCACCCGCGTGGGCGAGGTGGATGGCGTCACCATCATCGACGACTACGGCCACCACCCGGTCGAGATCAAAGCCGTGCTGGCCGCCGCCCGCGAGGGCATCGGCGAGGGGCGCGTCATCGCCGTTGCCCAGCCGCACCGCTACACCCGTCTGCGCGACCTGATGAGCGAGTTCTGCACCTGCTTCAACGACGCCGATACGGTGGTCGTGGTGCCGGTCTATGCGGCGGGCGAAGCCCCGATCGAGGGTGTGGACCGCGATGCGCTGGTCAAGGGCCTGCGCGCCAGCGGCCACCGCCACGTGCTGGCGGCGGACGATGCCGCGCATCTGGCCGAGCAGCTTGCCGAAATGGCCCACCCCGGCGACATGGTGGTGTGCCTGGGCGCAGGCGATATCACCAAATGGGCGGCGGGCCTTGCGGACGCCATCAAATCCCGGCGGGAGGGCGCTGCCGCATGACGCTGGCCACGGCCATTCCCGCGCTGATCGACCGGCTGCCGCCCGCGCGCGGCACGCTGGAGGCTGGCGGCTCGCTGGCGGACTTCATCTGGTTCCGCTGCGGCGGCCCGGCGGACGTGCTGTTCCGTCCGGCAGACCTCGACGATCTGATGGATTTCCTGAAGAACTGCCCGGCGGACGTGCCGGTGCTGCCGGTGGGCGTTGGCTCGAACCTCCTGGTGCGGGATGGCGGCGTCGAAGGCGTGGTGGTGCGGTTGCCGAAGACCTTCGCGCAGGTTGCTGTCGAGCCGAACAATCGCGTGCGCGCCGGGGCGGCGGCCATGGGCATCACCGTGGCGAGCGCCGCGCGCGATGCGGGGCTGGGCGGCATGGAGTTCCTGCGCGGCATTCCCGGCACCGTCGGCGGGGCCGTGCGGATGAACGCCGGCGCTTATGGGCGCGAGACGGCGGACATTCTGGTGGAATGCACGGTCGTCCATCGGGACGGGCGGGTGGAAACCTTGCCTGCTTCCGCGCTCGGCTACACCTACCGCCACTCCGAACTGCCGGAGGGGGCGATCGTCGTCGAGGCGGTGTTCAAGGGCGTGCCCGCCGACCCGAAGGTGGTGGGCGCGGAGATGGACCGCATCGCTAGCGAACGCGAGGCGAGCCAGCCGCTGCGCTCCCGCACCGGCGGCAGCACCTTCAAGAACCCCGATGGCGACAAGGCGTGGCGTCTGATTGATGCCGCCGGCTGCCGGGGGCTGACGCGCGGGGGCGCGCAGGTGAGCGAGAAGCACTGCAATTTCCTCCTCAACACCGGCGGGGCGACGAGCGCCGATCTGGAAGAACTGGGCGAGGAAGTGCGTGCCCGCGTGAAGGAGACGAGCGGGGTCGATCTCCACTGGGAGATCCAGCGCATCGGGCGTCATCAGAAGACCAGCGTACGGAAGGATGAGGCATGAGCCGTCATGTTGTTGTGTTGATGGGCGGCTGGTCCGCCGAGCGGGAGGTCTCGCTGACCTCGGGCAAGGCCGTGGCCGATGCCTGCGAGCGGCTGGGCTATCGCGTCACCCGCCTCGACATGCAGCGCGACGTGGCCCAGCGCCTCGCCGAATTGAAGCCGGACGTGGTGTTCAACGCGCTGCACGGCCATCCGGGCGAGGATGGTTCGGTGCAGGGCATGCTCGACCTTATGGGCATTGCCTACACCCATTCAGGGCTCACGACCTCGGCCGTCGCCATCGACAAGCAGCTCACCAAGGTTGTGCTGGAGAAGGCGGGCATCCGCATGCCGGGCGGCGGAGTCGTAAAGTCCGAGAGCATCTACGAGGCCGACCCGCTGCCGCGCCCCTATGTGCTGAAGCCGGTGAACGAGGGGTCGTCGGTCGGCGTCGCCATCGTCACCGACACCTGCAACTACGGCAACCCGATCCGCCGCGATGCCAAGGGCCCGTGGCAGCAGTTCGAGGAGTTGCTGGCCGAGCCGTTCATTCCGGGGCGGGAGCTGACCGTTTCGGTGCTGAAGGGCGAAGCGCTGGCCGTGACCGAACTTCAGCCGACGCAAGGCTTCTACGATTACGACGCCAAGTACACCGATGGCCTGACCCGCCATATCGTACCGGCGCAGATTCACCCCGACGTAGCGCGGCAGGCGATGGAAATGGCGGTTGCAGCGCATAATGCGCTTGGGTGCCGGGGTGTATCCCGCTCCGATTTCCGCTATGACGATACTCAGGGCGAGCCGGGGATTCTGTACCTGCTTGAAGTCAACACGCAGCCGGGTATGACCCCGCTGTCGTTGGTGCCCGAGCAGGCGGCGTACCGGGGCATCAGTTTCGACGCGTTGGTCGGAATGCTGATTGAGGAGGCAGGGGGCAATCGATGAGCAAACGCTCATCCAAATCGAAGAAGCAGCAAACCGGTGCGCTCTGGCGGAGCCTGCGCCGTGGCCTGATGCTGGCCGGCGGACTGGCGGCTGCCGGTGCCGTGGCGGGCCTTTGCCTCTGGTATTTCGACGTGCCGCAGCGCCTGAAATTCAGCCTGGCCCAAGGGGTGGCCAGCCTCGGTTTCGAGGTGACGACGCTTCATGTCACCGGCCTCAAGCATGCGCCGCGCCTTGCCGTCTACAGCGCCGTGCTGGATGGCCGCACCAATTCCATGCTCACCATCGACCTCGACGATGTGCGCGCGCGCCTGCTGGAGAACCCCTGGATTCAGGAGGTTTCCGTCTCGCGGCGGCTGCCGGATACGCTGAACATCGTCGTTCAGGAGCGCAAGCCGGTCGCCCTCTGGCAGACCCAGGGCCGTCTCAGCGTCATCGACGTCTATGGCCGGGTGCTGGAGACCGAACGGTTGAAGCAGTTCGCCAAGCTGCCCATCGTTGTGGGGGCAGAAGCCAACCAGCACGCCATGAGCCTGTTCTCCCTGCTCTCCATCCACCCGGAGCTGCGCTCGCGCATGGACGCGGCCACCTGGATCGGCGGCCGGCGCTGGGACCTGCGCTTCCGCTCGGGCGAGCTCCTGATGCTGCCCGAGGGCGAGGAAGCCAGCCGCAAGGCGCTGGAGCGGTTCTCGGTGATGGAGCGCAACACGGGGCTCTTGGGCAGGGGTTTCGCCCGCTTCGACATGCGGCAGGAAGACCGGCTTTACACGCGCCGGGCCGCCACCATGAAAAACAGCAGCGACACCCGTAGCGTACGCGCCGAAGTTGCGGCGCAGGGAGTTGATATATGAGCGGGAACCGGCGCAAAGGCGGGGCCAGGCTTGCTCTCTCCAAGGGGGAGCGTATCGTTGCGGCCCTTGACGTGGGCACCTCCAAGGTGGCGGCGCTGATCGCGCTGCTGACGCCCGGCAGCGAACCGCGCATCCTCGGCTTCGGCCATCAGCTGTGCACGGGCGTCCGCAAGGGCATGGTCGCGGACATGGAAGCGACCGAGCGGGCCATCCGCGCTGCCATGGACCAAGCCGAGAAGATGGCCGAGACCACGGTCGATCGGGTGGTCGTCAGCATGTCCTCGGGCGGGCTGGCCTACCAGATTCATCAGGTGGACGTGGACATCGCCGGCCACCGCATCGAGCGGGCGGATATCGACCGCGTGCTGAACGAAGGCCGCGAGCGGATTGACCCCGGTGGGCGCACCATTCTGCACGCCATTCCGGCCATCTACACCATCGACGGGCTGACCGGCGTCGTGAACCCGCTGGGCTTCCATGCCGAGCGGCTGGGGGTGGACATTCTCGTCGTCTCCGCCGAGACGGCCCCCTTGCGGAACCTCGACCTGTGCGTGCGCCAGGCGCACCTCGACGTGCAGGCGATCGTCGCCTCGCCGCTGGCCAGCGGCCTGGCCTGCCTCGAGGCGGAGCAGCGCGAACTGGGCGTGGCCCTCGTCGAGATGGGCGCGGGCGTTACCAACGTCTCGGTGCTGGCGCGCGGCATGGTCGTGGGCATGGCCTGCGTGCCCATGGGCGGCTCGGACATCGTCGATGACATCGCGGCGGCCTTCAACACGCGGCGCAGCCATGCCGAGCGGATGCTCTCGCTCCATGGCACGCTCATCACCACCAGCCGCGACAACCACGATCTGGTCGAGGTGCTGCCTCTCCGTGATGGCGGCCCGGCCTCGTGGATCACCAAGGCGCAGCTTTCCAGCGTCATCCGCATGCGGGTGGAGGCGATTCTCTCCGAGGTGGCGCAGCGGCTCGACGAGCTGGGTTTCCGCCGCGCGGTGGGCCGTTCCGTTGTCATGACGGGCGGCGTTGCGGACCTCAACGGCATAGCGCATTTCGCCACAGGCGTGTTCGGCAGGGAAACAAAAATTGCGACGCCTAGGCCACTTGAGGGATTACCGGAGGCTGCAACCGGACCGGCGTTCTCGACCCTCGTCGGCCTGGTGCAGCATGAGCTGCGGCAAGGACATGATATCTGGCGAGACGCGCGCATCTCCATGAACCGGATTTCGCGCAGCCCGCTCGAGCGCATGATTGAGATCCTGAGGGGAAGCTTGTGACCAGGGCCCCGATGGACCAAAACGATAACAAACTGAACCAATTATCGGTCAGATACGAACTTCGTCGAGACAAGGAGGTTAGGGCATGGGTATTGAACTGAAGCGGCCGGAGCTGACAGAGCTTGCGCCGCGCATTACCGTGATCGGCGTGGGTGGCGCAGGCGGCAATGCCGTTGCCAACATGATCCGGTCTGGCCTGCAGGGCGTGGACTTCGTCGTGGCCAACACGGACGCGCAGGCGCTGGCCAGCAGCCCGGCCGAGACCCGCATCCAGCTTGGCCTCAAGATTACCCAAGGCCTCGGCGCGGGCTCGCGTCCCGAAATCGGCCGCGCCGCGGCCGAGGAAACGCTGGAGACGCTGGAGACGGCGCTCGAGGGCAGCCACATGTGCTTCATCACCGCCGGCATGGGCGGTGGCACCGGCACCGGCGCGGCGCCGATCGTCGCCCGCGCGGCCCGCGAGAAGGGTATCCTCACCGTCGGCGTCGTGACGAAGCCGTTCAGCTTCGAGGGCGCGCGCCGCATGCGCTCGGCCGATGAAGGCATCGCCGAGCTGCAAAAGCACGTCGACACGCTGATTATCATTCCGAACCAGAACCTGTTCCGTATCGCCAACCCGCAGACCACCTTCAAGGAAGCCTTCTGCATGGCGGACGAGGTGCTGCACGCGGGCGTGCGCGGCATCACTGACCTCATGGTCATGCCGGGCCTCATCAACCTCGACTTCGCCGATATCCGCACGGTGATGAGCGAGATGGGCAAGGCGATGATGGGCACCGGCGAGGCCGAGGGCCCGAGCCGCGCCATCGAGGCCGCCCAGGCTGCCATCGCCAACCCGCTGCTGGACGAGGTGTCCATGCGCGGGGCCAAGGGCGTCATCATCAACATCACCGGTGGCGACGACCTCACCCTGTTCGAGGTGGACGAGGCCGCCAACCACATCCGCGAGATGGTGGATCCGGAAGCCAACATCATCGTCGGTTCGGCCTTCAACGAGGAACTGACCGGCCGTATGCGCGTGTCGGTGGTCGCCACCGGCATCGATGCCGCCACCCCGGCCGCCCAGCAGCCCCAGCAGCCGGCGGCGCGCCCCGGCATGGGCTTTGCGCCGGTCGCGTCGTCCTTCCCAACCGCCGCTGCTGCCAAGCCGGTTGCCGGCGCTCCGGCTCCCGTGGCTCCGGTTGCGGCTGCCCCGGCTCCCGAGCCTGCCGCTCCGGTGGAGGAGGACATCCTCTCGCTCGATGCCAGCAATCAGGTGGAGGAGCCCGAGGCCGCCCAGGCTCCGGCCGCTGCTCCGGCTGCGCCTGCCGCGCCGGTTCGCGCTGAACCGCCGGTCGAGGCTGCGCGTCCGGCCCCGGTTGCGCCGGCGCCTGCCGCCCATGTGGCGCCCGAGCCGGTTGCCGCGCCGGTCTATCCGGAGCCGATGCGCCCGATGAAGCGCCCCGAGCCTCAGCGCGCGCCAACCCTGTTCGAGCGCATGATGGGCATTACCCGCTCGGCTCCGGCCGAGGAGCCAGCGCAGGAAACCCCCGCGCCGCAGCCGCGCGGCCAGCGCGCCCAGGGTGATGATCCGCTGGAGATCCCGACGTTTCTGAAGCGGCAGGCCAACTAAGGCCCGCACGCTTCCCTGACCGAATAATCTCGACGAAGACTGGCCTCTTCCCGGCATGCCGGGGAGAGGCTTTTCTTTGCCCGATGAGTTGACCCACCGGAAAAACAGGAGCGGGGAGCCCCGGCCAGCCCCAAGGCGTCCGGGCGATCCGGAAACTCCCCTTGGCATTCGCGTCAATCCCTGCCGCGCCGCCCGAGCGACAGCCCTAAGCGGACCGCTTGCACGAGCAAGGCCAGCATGGCGACGACAATCGCCATCCCGTCAGATGTCATTTCTTTGATCACCCTTTCTAAGCCCGCAAATTTCCACACGTGTGCGGATTGAGGCGGTTGACGGCAGGACGCGCTGCCGGGCCAAACAACCAGCCAGACGGACAAGAGGGATAGGAGCAGGCGAAGCGAGGCTGCACAAGAACTCTATGGTCGTAAGCGATTGAAATATAATAGAATTAATTTAGCCACCTTGCGGTGGATGACGAATATTAGACCATAGAGCTGTTGTGCTGGGTGCCGGTGGCTATATGGTGGCGGCACCAGTCAGATGTCGTTACGACAATCACCTTTCAAGACCCCGCGGGCGGCCAACCTGCGGGGTCTTTTACGTTCAGGCCGGAACTCAGGTAAGCCGGGGGCTCAGGGCCACTTGGCCTCGGGCGGCAGGCTCATGAGAATGGCCTCCACGTTGCCGCCGGTCTTGAGGCCGAAGGTGGTGCCGCGATCGTAGACCAGATTGAACTCAGCATAGAGGCCGCGATAGCGCAACTGTTCCTCGCGCTGCTCAGGGGTCCACTCCTCCTTCACATGGCGGCGCACCAGTTGCGGGTAGATATCGAGGAAGGCCTTGCCCACGTCCTGGGTGAAGGCGAAGTCCTTGCCCCAGTCGCCGGTGTTCAGGTGGTCGTAGAAAATGCCGCCGACGCCCCGCGCCCGGTTGCGGTGCGGGATGTAGAAGTATTCATCGCACCACTGTTTGAAGCGCGGATAGTAGTCCGGGTCATGTCGATCACACGCCTGTTTGAAGGCGGCGTGGAAGTCTGCCGTGTCCTGCCCGACGGGAAAGGGCGGGTTGAGGTCCGCCCCGCCGCCGAACCACCATTTGGTGGTGACGAGAAACCGCGTGTTCATGTGCACGGCGGGCACCAGCGGCGAGCGCATGTGGGCAACGAGGCTGATGCCGGTGGCAAAGAAGCGCGGATCTTCGGCTGCCCCGTTGATCTGCTTGGCGAACTCAGGCGCGAAGGTGCCCTCGACGGTTGAGATGTTGACGCCAACCTTCTCGAACACCCGGCCCTTCATAATGGACATGACGCCGCCGCCGCCAGGCGCACCGGTGTAATCCGTGCGCTCCCACGCCTTGCGCTCGAAGCGGCCGGGGGGAAGGTCGGAGCCGGGGCCGGTGGTCTGTTCGTTCTCGATCGCCTCGAAGGCGGCGCAGATCTGGTTCCGCAACTGCTCGAACCACTGCGCGGCCTGTCTCTTGCGGTCGTCCATCTGGTCCGTCATTGCGGAAATCCTCCCGTCTGCCGCAATGCCTCGGACAGAACCATGGCGGCGGCTGTGGCAACATTGAGCGAGCGCGCCGACGGCAGCATGGGTATCCGCACGACGGCATCGCAGGCCGCTTCCACCTCAGGCGGGGTGCCGGAAGTTTCGCGACCGAGCATGAGTATATCCTTGGGCGCAAAGCCGAAGTCTATGTGGCGCAGGGTCCCGGTGGTCTCCACCAGGACCAGCCGGTGCCCCGCTTCCCGGCGCCAGGCGTTGAAGGCGGCAAAGTCGATATGCCGCCGCAGGTCGACGAAATCCATGTAATCCATGCCTGCGCGCCGGAGAGCACGGTCGGAGAAGGGGAAGCCGCACGGCTCGACGATATCCACCGGCACGCCCAGGCAGGCGCACAGGCGCAGCATGGTGCCGGTGTTGGGCGGAATCTCGGGTTCAAACAGGGCAAGACGCATGGCAAGGGGCTCTAGCGGCTTGCCCCCTGGCACATCAAGACCCCGCGCTCATAGACCGAGCCGACGAACAGCCGGTTGTTCTGGTCCACCATCGCCACCGAGGAGGCGGACAGCTGGTTGCCGTCGTCCACGAAGGGCAGGGGCAGGTCCGGGCGCGGGGGCGCGGGGAAGGGCAGGTCCTTGGGATCGAGCTGCAGCACCATGGAGGGCGCGCGTCGCTTGTGCGGCGCCTTCGCATAGGCCTGGAAGGCCAGCGGACGCGGATGGCCGGCAACGACCACCGTCCCATCCGGGTGCAGAACAAGGTTGTCCGCCGCCATGGGCAGGGGGATCTCGCGTTCCTTCGCCAGCTCCCCGGTGAACGGGTTGCGACGAAACAGCGTGACGGAGCGGCCAACCGATTCGCCCACCAGCAGCCATTGTCCGTCGGGCGAGCGAATGATGCCGTTGGCGAATTGCAGTCCCTCGGCCACCACATGGGCCCGGCGGCCGTCATAGTAGGCGACCGTGTTGGTGGGCAGCATCAGATAGGTGGCGGCAAGGCGCTTCCAGGTCGGATCGTCGAAGGGATCGTTGGTAACGTAGAACTGGTCGGCCGATATGGCGACGATGTCGTTGGGCGAGGTAAAGGCCGTGCTGCCGATGGTGCGGCTGTGGATCAGCTGACCATCCTTGCCCACGTCGAACACTTCGATGGAATGGCGCTTTCCATCCGCCCCGTGGTTGACGACGAACAGGCGGCGGCTGCCGTCCCAGTCCACCAGCAGATCGAGGCCATGGGGGAAGAAACCATCGTCTTTCCGCGCGTTCAGGGGCGTGAGCGTTGGAGTTGGCCCGCTGAAATCGAGAAGGAAAATATCTCCCTTCGGCCGGCCGCCATGGTTGACGGCATAGCGGTCGGCGCTTGAGACGTAGGCGCGCTTGCGTTCCCAGTCGACGGCGAAGTCCTCCGCCCCCACCGGGCCGGCCAGCCGTATGCATTGGGCAGGGGAGCGGGGCTCCAGCGGCTCCAGCCAGCCGGTCAGCGGCAGCGCCATCGCCGTATAGAGGCTAATAGCCAATACGGCGAGGATTGCCGCCAGTCTGATCCGCCGCTTTTCGTCGCGCATGTGCCTGCCTTTCCGGTGCAATCTGCGTCTTGAAACAGAGGCTTAAATCATTTCCGAGGGTTGCATAGAGGGCAATGCGGCCAAATTGCCCATTGCGCCACACTGTCAGGGTTATTATGGAACCGGGCATATTGGGGGCATGGGGGCCTCCCAATGGGCTTTTGGACCGACGGCTATGGGGCCGCCGGTCGTAGTTGCATCAGGGACCACGACAGATATGGCTACAGCCGAAACACCAGCCGCCGCTCAGCCAGGGACGACGGAGGAGGGCGTTCGCCGCCGCGACTTCATCCACATCGCCACCGGTGCCTTCGTGACGGGCGGCGCCGTCATGGCGGCTTGGCCGTTCATTTCTCAGATGAACCCTGCCGCGGACACGCGCGCGCTTTCCACGGTCGAGGTCGACCTGACGCCGATTGCGGCCGGTCAGGCGATCAAGGTCATGTGGCAGGGCAAGCCGGTGTTCATCCGGAACCGCACTCAGGCGGAGATCCAGACCGTTCGTGCGGTCAACGTCTCCGAACTGCGCGACCCGCAGACCGATCAGGAACGCGTCAAGGCAGGCCACGACAACTGGCTCATCACCCTGGGCGTGTGCACCCACCTGGGCTGCGTGCCGCTCGGCACCGCCCAGGGCGAGCCGAAGGGCGAGTACGGCGGTTACTTCTGCCCGTGCCATGGTTCGCACTACGATGCTTCGGGACGTATCCGCAAAGGCCCGGCGCCGAAGAACCTTGAAGTGCCCCAGTACGCCTTCAAGACGCCGACCTCCATTGTGATCGGGTGAGGTAAGACATGTCGTTTCATTGGGCCAAGCCATACGAACCCAAATCGCCGGTGATGAAGTGGATTGACAGCCGTCTTCCGCTGCCCCGGCTTGTTGTTGAATCCCTGGGAACCTACGAGGCTCCCAAGAACCTGAACTACTGGTGGAACTTCGGCTCGCTCGCCGGTCTGTTCCTGGTGGTGCAGATCGTCACCGGCATCGTGCTGGCCATGCACTACGCGGCCAACGAAACCGTCGCCTTCGCCTCGGTCGAGCGCATCATGCGCGACGTCAACTTCGGTTGGCTGATCCGCTACATGCACGCCAACGGCGCGTCGTTCTTCTTCATCGTGGTCTACGTCCACATCTTCCGCGGCCTCTACTACGGTTCCTACAAGGCACCGCGCGAGATGCTGTGGATCCTGGGCGTCGTGATCTTCCTCCTCATGATGGCCACCGCCTTCATGGGCTACGTGCTGCCGTGGGGCCAGATGTCCTTCTGGGGCGCGCAGGTGATCACCGGCCTGTTCGGCGCCATTCCGCTGATCGGCTCGGACATCCAGACCTGGCTGCTGGGCGCGCCGTTCGTGGGCAACCCGGCGCTGAACAAGTTCTTCTCGCTGCACTACCTGCTGCCGTTCGTCATCGCCGGCGTTGTGATCCTGCACATCTGGGCGCTGCACATTCCGGGTTCCAACAACCCGCTGGGCATCGACGTGAAGGGTCCGCAGGACACGGTTCCGTTCCACCCGTACTACACGATCAAGGACCTGGTCGGCGTGGTGGTGGCGCTGATTGTCTTCTCCGCCTTCGTGTTCTTCCTGCCGAACGCGCTCGGCCACCCGGACAACTACATCCCGGCCAACCCGCTGGCGACCCCGGCGCACATCGTCCCTGAATGGTATTTCTGGCCGTTCTACGCGATCCTGCGCGCCTTCACGGTCGACTTCTTCGGCATCCCGGCCAAGCTGTGGGGCGTGCTGGCGATGTTCTCGTCGATCCTGCTGTTGCTGTTCCTGCCGTGGCTCGATTCGTCGCCGGTCCGTTCGGCCCGCTTCCGCCCGGTCTACAAGCAGCTGTTCTGGCTTCTGATGTTCGACGTGCTGCTGCTGGGCTTCTGCGGTCAGGCCCCGGCCGAGGAACCGTTCGTCCGCATCAGCCAGTTCGCTGCTGCCTACTACTTCATTCACTTCCTGATCCTCGTGCCGCTGGTCGCGCGTCTTGAAACGCCGAAGCCGCTGCCGCGCAGCATTGCGGATCCAGTTCTGCCGGGCGAAACCGTCGCTCAGCCGGCCGAGTAAGGGGGACCTGCGTAATGATCCGTTATGTTTCCTACGGTGTGGGCGCGATCTTCTCGCTCGCTCTCCTGGTGGGCGCCTTCACTCCGCGTGACGAGGCGCACCCCGATCCGGTGAAGGCGCTGGAGAAGGAGCACAAGGAAGTGCACTTCGCCCATCAGGGCATCTTCGGCACCTATGATCGCGCGCAGCTGCAGCGCGGCTTCCAGGTCTACCGGGAAGTCTGCTCCGCCTGCCACAGCCTGAACCTGGTGGCCTTCCGCTCGCTGGCCGACCTCGGCTACAACGAGGCCGAGATCAAGGCGATCGCCAAGAGCTATGAGGTTCCGGCCATCGACGAGAAGACCGGCGAGGCGACCACCCGCCCGGCTCTGCCGTCGGACCACTTCCATGGTCCGTACGAGAACGAGGTTGCGGCGGCTGCTGCCAACAACGGCAAGGCTCCGCCGGATCTGTCGCTGATCGTGAAGGCGCGCGAGGGCCATGAGGCCTACATCTACTCGATCCTGACCGGCTATCAGAACCCGCCGGCTGGCTTCGACGTGCCGGAGGGCCGCAGCTTCAACCCGTACTTCCCGGGTACGGTCATCGGCATGCCCAAGCCGCTGTCGGACGATCAGGTCACCTACGCCGACGGCACCAAGGCAACCGTCGACCAGATGGCCAAGGACGTGGCTGCGTTCCTGACCTGGACCGCCGAGCCGAAGCTGGAAAACCGCAAGCGCACCGGCGTTGGCGCCATCGCCTTCCTGAGCATCCTGCTGGTGCTCAGCATCATCAGCTACAAGAAGATCTGGGCCAGCGTGAAGGGCCCCAAGCCGCACGACACCATGGCGTGATCGTGAGACTTGATTGATCTGAGGGAAAGGCCGGGGCTGCGCTCCGGCCTTTCGCTTTTTTGAGGGCACGGCAAATACAGGCAGCGAGGAACCATGGCTGGGCATCGGCAGGGCGGGCGTCTTGGCATTATCGGCGGCAGCGGCCTCTACCGCATGGCGGGGCTTGAGGATGCGGAATGGCAGACCGTGGAGACGCCGTGGGGCAGCCCGTCGGAGGCATTGCTCACCGGGCGGCTGGCGGGCCGGGAGGTGGTGTTCCTGCCCCGGCACGGGCGGCACCATGGCCTCGCGCCGCACGAGCTGAACCACCGCGCCAACATCGCGGCGCTGAAGACGCTGGGCGTGACGGAGATCCTCTCCATTTCCGCCTGCGGCTCCTTTCGCGAGCATCTGCCGCCGGGCACGTTCGTCATCGTTGACCAGTATATCGACCGCACGCAGGGCCGGGCGCGCAGCTTCTTCGGGGAGGGCGTGGTCGCCCACGTCTCGATGGCCGAGCCCGCCTGCGGGCGGCTGGGGGCCGTGGCGGCCGAGGCCTGTGCGGCGCTCCGCATCCCTCACCAAAAGGGCGGCACTTACCTCTGCATGGAAGGGCCCCAGTTCTCGACCCGCGCCGAGAGCCGGCTCTACCGCTCCTGGGGCGCGGATGTGATCGGCATGACCAACCTGCCCGAAGCCTACCTCGCCCGCGAGGCGGAGATCTGCTACCAGAGCGTCGCCATGGTGACCGATTTCGACAGCTGGCATGAAGCCCACGCCGCCGTTGAGGCCGCCGATGTGCTCAATGTGCTGTCCAACAACGGTCGGCTCGCCCAGGCGCTGGTAGCGGACATGGCGGCGCGGCTCGCCCCAAGGTCCGATGCCTGTCCGTCCGGTTGCGACCGGGCGCTGGATAACGCGATCCTGACGCCCCCGTCTGCCTGGCCGGAGGAGGCGCGGGGGCGCCTCGCCGTGGTTGCCGGGCGGGTGATGGGAGATATGAAATGACCGCGCCGAACGACGACCTGAAGCAGCTTATCCGCACCATTCCGGACCACCCCCTGCCGGGCGTGCAGTTTCGGGATATCACGCCGCTGCTGGGCGATGGTTTTGGCCTCAAGGAGAGCGTGCGCCGGCTGGCCGAACAGCTACAGGGCACGGGCGGACACAAGGTGGCGGGCATCGAGGCGCGCGGGTTCATCCTCGGCGGCGCGGTGGCCGCGCGCCTGGGGCTGGGGTTCGTGCCGGTTCGGAAGCGGGGCAAGCTGCCGTTCGAGACGGTAGGGCGGGACTACGAACTGGAATACGGCACCGACCGGGTGGAAATCCACGTGGATGCCGTCCGGCCCGGCGAGAAGGTGATCCTGGTCGATGATCTCATCGCCACCGGCGGCACGGCGCTGGCGGCGGTCGGCCTGTTCCGCTCCGTCGGCGTTGAAGTGGCTGCCAGCGGCTTTGTCATGGACCTGCCGGACCTGGGCGGCAGCGCGCGGCTGCGCGACGCCGGCGTGCCGGTGTTCAGCCTGCTCGACTTCCCTGGGGCTTGATCGGGGCTTTGCAGGAGGGGCGAGCCCCTCCTGCGAATACCCCCTTATGGCTCAAAAACTCACGCCGGGCGCTGGGAATAGAAGACGGTCGAGATCAGCGACATGACCGGCTTGCCCTCGGCATCCACCGTCTTCTGGTCGAAGGTCACAAGGCCAAAGCCCGGCCGGCTGCCGGACAGGCGAGTGCCGATCACTTTTACCCGCACGCTGAGCACGTCGCCCGGCACCACCGGGCGCAGCCAACGGATCTGCTCCACGCCCGGCGAGCCGTGGCCCAGCTCGCCCGTTTCCTTCATGCGCTCGGTCAGCATCCGCATGGTCATGGCGCAGGTATGCCAGCCGCTCGCGCACAGCGTGCCGAACAGGCTCTGGCGGGCAGCTTCGGGGTCCAAATGGAAAGGCTGAGGGTCGTACTTGCCGGCGAACTCAACAATCTCTTCAGCCGTTACGGCGTAGCGGCCGAAGGTTTCCTCATGACCGACACAAAAATCCTCGAAGTACTTCAAGTCAGCCTCACGTATTGAAGCGGAACAGCATGATATCGCCATCCTGAACGACATAATCCTTGCCTTCAAGACGCATCCGTCCCGCTTCCTTCGCGCCCTGCTCGCCGCCGAACTTCACGTAGTCGTCGTAGGAAATGGTCTCGGCGCGGATAAAGCCGCGCTCGAAGTCGGTGTGAATGACGCCGGCAGCCTCCGGAGCCTTGGCCCCCTTGTGGACGGTCCAGGCGCGGGCCTCCTTGGGGCCGACGGTGAAGAAGGTGATGAGGCTGAGAAGGCCATAGCCGGCGCGGATGACGCGGGCGAGGCCGGTTTCCTCCAGGCCGAGGTCGGAAAGGAAGGCGGGGCGGTCGGCCGGGTCCATCTGGGCGATCTCGGCCTCGATGGCGGCGGAGATGACGACGCTGAACGCCCCCTCGGCGGCGGCCTTCTCGGCCACCTTTTGCGAATAGGCGTTGCCAGTGGCGGCGCTGCCCTCATCCACGTTGCAGACGTAAAGCACCGGCTTGGAGGTGAGGAGCTGGGCTTGGCGGAAGACGCGCGCCTCCTCCTCGTCCTTCGGCGTGTAGAGGCGGGCGGGCTTGCCGTCGCGCAGCAGGTCGAGCACCGGCGTGAACACGGCTTCCTGCACCTTGGCTTCCTTGTCGCCGCCCTTGGCCTTCTTGGAAATCGCGACGAGGCGGCGCTCAAGGCTGTCCAGATCCGAAAGCATCAGCTCGGTTTCCACCGTCTCGGCGTCGGCGATGGGATCGACCCGGCCCTCGACGTGGGTGACGTCCCCCTCGAAGCAGCGCAGCACGTGGATGATGGCGTCTACCTCGCGGATGTTGCCGAGGAACTGGTTGCCGAGCCCTTCGCCCTTGGAGGCGCCGCGCACAAGACCGGCGATGTCCACGAACGCCAGCTGGGTCTCGATGATCTTGGCGGATTTGGCCAGCTTGGCGATTTCGTAAAGGCGCGGGTCCGGCACCGGCACCTGGCCCACGTTCGGCTCGATGGTGCAGAACGGGTAGTTGGCGGAGGCCGCGGCGGCGGTCTCGGTCAGCGCGTTGAACAGGGTGGACTTGCCGACGTTGGGCAGCCCGACGATGCCGCATTGAAAACCCATGGTGATCCTTGTCTCGCAACTGGCTTGCCGGGCGGGTCCGCTGGGCCCGCGCCCGGGTTTGACGATTTGGAAGGGGTATTAGCGCTTCTTGCCGAACTTGTCGAAGAGCGACTGCAGGGTGGGCATCACCCGGCTCGCGTTCGAAGGGGCATTGGAGGGCGCAGCAGCCGGAGCCGGGCGAGGCGAGGCTGAAATGACCCGCGCCACCGGCGTTCCCGGCGCGGCCGGGGCAGGAGCAGCAGCCTTTGCGCCCGCTGCCTTCTCCTGCGCCTCCTTCTTCGGCCGGGGCGGGGTGAGGCGCTGGGCGACGGCGGAGGCGAAGCGCGCGTCGTTGCCCTTGGCCAGCCACTGGCTCTCGGCTGCTACGGCGTCCAGCAGGGGCTCCAGCCAGTCCTGGTCCGCCTTGGCGAAGTCCCCCAGCACCCAGCCATGGACCCGCTCCTTCGAGCCGGGGTGGCCGATGCCAAGGCGCACGCGCCGGTAGTTGGGGCCAAGGTGAGAATCGATGGAGCGCAGGCCGTTATGTCCGGCTGCGCCGCCGCCCGTTTTCATCTTGAGCTTGGCGGGCGCGACGTCCAGTTCGTCATGGAACACGACGAGGGCCTCCAGCGGCAGCTTGTAGAAGCGCATGGCCTCCGCCACCGACTGGCCGGAGAGGTTCATGTAGGTCTGCGGCTTCAGGAGCAGCACCTTCTCGCCGGCGATGGTGCCTTCCGCCGCCAGGCCCTGAAACCGGCTGCGCCATGGGCCAAAGCCGTGCTCACGCGCGATCTCTCTCCACCGCCATGAAGCCGATGTTGTGGCGGTGGTGCTCGTACTGACTGCCGGGATTGCCCAGTCCAACAAAGAGCAGCATGGCCGAACCCCTGAAAAACTCTCCCGTTCCTACAAGCAAAAGGGGCGCAGGATCAAATCCCGCGCCCCCTTTGTGGCTGTGCTGACGCCAGGCTTAGGCGGTCGCTTCGCCTTCAGCAGCAGCTTCTTCCGACTTCAGGCCCGACGGCGCCACGACGGTGGCGACGGTCGCGTCGCGGTCGGTGATGGCGGTGGAGACGCCTTCCGGCAGGTTCAGGTTGCTGAGGTGCAGCGAGTCGTTGACCTCGAGGCCCTTCAGCGACACCACCAGTTCGTCAGGGATCTTGTCGGCCGGGCAGACCAGCTCGACTTCGTGACGAACGATGTTCAGCACGCCGCCGCGCTTCAGGCCGGGGCTCTGTGCCTCGTCCTCGAAGCGGACCGGCACGGCCACGGTCACGGTGGTGTTGCCGGAGACGCGCAGGAAGTCCACGTGCAGCGGACGGTCGGTCACCGGGTGGAACTGGACGTCGCGGGGCAGGGTGCGCTCGACGGAACCGTTGATCTCGATTTCAACCATCGAGTTCATGAAATGGCCCTTGTTGAGGAGCTTCCACAGCTCCTTGTCCGACACGGCGATCAGCGTCGGCTCTTTCTTGGCGCCATAGATAACGGCCGGAACGAGGCCCTGATAACGGGTCTTGCGGGCGGCTCCCTTGCCAGCACCGTCACGCAGCTCGGCTTTCAGAGAAAGCACTTGGCTCATGGGTAATCTCCATAGAACATGGGCGGACCTCCAGGGATGCGCCGCCCGGTTTGCGAAGCCGCTGTCTCTAGCGGACCAACCCGAAAAAGGCAAGGGCGCGAGCAGGGCCAAAACGGGGCGAAACGAAGCGTTTGCCGCCCCTCAGCAAAGCAGGTGGGGGGCGTGTGCGGCAGGCCAGCGCATACGCTACACATAAACTTGACCCTGGTCAGGGCCGCCGTTAGGGTCCGCCGTCCGTTTCAACAGCGGGGTAGGCGGCACAGTGGCCGACGCGAAAAAGCCATCGTTTCAGGAACTCATTCTCACTCTCCAGCGCTACTGGGCGCAGCAGGGTTGCGTTGTTCTGCAGCCCTATGATGTGGAGATGGGGGCAGGCACCTTCCATCCGGCGACCACCTTGCGTTCGCTCGGGCCGGAGCCGTGGAAGGCCGCCTATGTCCAGCCGTCCCGGCGTCCGACCGACGGCCGCTACGGCGAGAACCCGAACCGGTTGCAGCACTATTACCAGTTTCAGGTGATCCTGAAGCCGAGCCCGGAGAACATCGTCGATCTCTACCTCGGCTCGCTGAAGGAAATCGGCATCGATCTGGGCATGCACGACATCCGCTTCGTCGAGGACGACTGGGAGAGCCCGACGCTGGGCGCCTGGGGCCTGGGCTGGGAAGTGTGGTGCGACGGCATGGAAGTCACCCAGTTCACTTACTTCCAGCAGGTGGGCGGATTCGATTGCAAGCCGGTGGCGGGCGAGATCACCTACGGCCTTGAGCGCCTGGCCATGTATATCCAGGGCGTCGATAACGTTTACGATCTGGACTTCAACGGCCAGGGCGTGACTTACGGCGACGTGTTTCTGGCCAGCGAGAAGCAGTTCTCGGCCTATAACTTCGAGCACGCCAACACCGAGATCCTGTTCCGCCAGTTCCGCGAGGCGCAGGAGAGCTGCAAGGCGCTCCTGGAGGCGAAGCTGCCGCTGCCGGCCTATGACTTTGCCATCAAGGCCAGCCATCTTTTCAATTTGCTCAATGCCCGGGGCGTCATCTCGGTGGCCGAGCGCCAGGCCTACATCGGCCGCGTGCGCGAACTGGCCAAGGGATGCTGCGAGGGCTGGATTGCCGTGAACGCGGACCGCTGGGCCCGTGATTTCGGGTGGAGTGCCGCCTGATGTCTGAACTGTTGCTTGAGCTGCAATCGGATGAAATTCCGGCGCGCATGCAGGCGCGGGCGAGCGAGGATCTTGCCCGCCTGCTGGGCGATGCCCTGAAGACGCAGGGGCTCGTTCCGGAAGCGCTGGAAGCGTTTGCGACGCCCCGGCGCCTCGCCGTGGCGGTGAAGGGCCTGCCCGAGGCCCAGCCGGACCTGGAGGAAGAGCGGCGCGGGCCGCGCGTCGATGCGCCCGCCCAGGCGATCGAAGGCTTCCTCAAGTCCACCGGCCTCACCCGCGACCAGCTGGAGGAGCGCACGGAAGGCAAGGGCACCTTCCTCTTCGCCCGCATCTCCCGGAAAGGAAGGCCGACGCTCGAGGTGCTCCCCGAAATCATCACCGGCGTCATCCGTAGCTTCCCGTGGCCCAAGTCCATGCGCTGGGGCGAGCACTCCATCTCCACCGATTCCCTGCGCTGGGTGCGCCCGCTGCAATCCATCCTGTGCCTGTGGGACGGCCAGGTGGTGCCGCTGGAGGTGGAAGGCGTGCGGAGCGGCAACATCACCCGCGGCCACCGCTTCATGGGCCCGTCGCCCTTCCCGGTGAACAACGCCGAGGAATACCGCACCAAGCTGCGCGTCAGCCGGGTCGTTCTCGACCTGGCGGACCGTCAGCGGATGATCGATGCGGGCGCGCGCAAGCTGGCGGAGGCCGCCGGGCTGGAGCTGATCGAGGACCCCGGCCTGCTCGCCGAGAACGCAGGGCTGACCGAATGGCCGGTGCCGCTGATGGGGCAGTTCGATGAGAGCTTCCTCGCGGTGCCGCCCGAGGTCATCCAGCTGACCATGCGGGCCAACCAGAAGTATTTCGCCCTGCGCGTGCCCGAAACGGGCAAGCTCGCCAACCGCTTCATCTGCGTTTCCAACGTGGAAGCGAGCGATGGCGGCAAGGCCATCGTGGCGGGCAACGAGCGGGTGCTGGCCGCCCGCCTGTCGGACGCCAAGTTCTTCTATGAGACAGACCTGAAGATCCGCCTTGAGGACCGGCTGCCGAGGCTCGGCGAGATCGTGTTCCACGAGAAGCTGGGCACGCTTGCCGCCAAGGTGGAGCGGGTGGCAAGGCTGGCCCGTGATCTCGCTCGGTTCATCCCGAACTGCGACGCTGATCTTGCCGAGCGCGCGGCGCGCCTCGCCAAGGCGGATCTGGTCACCGGCATGGTGGGCGAGTTTCCCGAGCTTCAGGGCGTGATGGGCGGCTACTATGCGGAAGCCGAGGGCGAGCCGCTGCAGATCGCCCAGGCGATCCGCGAGCATTACAGCCCGGTCGGCCCCAATGACGCCTGCCCCACCGCGCCGGTCTCCGTCGCCGTGGCGCTGGCCGACAAGCTGGATACGCTCACCGGCTTCTTCGCCATCAATGAGAAGCCGACGGGCTCCAAGGACCCCTATGCGCTGCGTCGCGCGGCGCTCGGCGTCATCCGCCTCATCCTCGAGAATGAACTGCGCCTGCCGCTGCTGCCGGTGCTTGAGGCTGCTCGCAAGGCGCTGGGCCAGGACGGCGCGGACGGTGCCGTCGACCAAAGCCTGCTCGATTTCTTCGCCGACCGGCTGAAGGTGCAGCAGCGCGAGGCGGGCGTGCGGCACGATCTCATCGACGCCGTGTTCAGCCTCGGCGGCGAGGATGATCTGGTGCGCCTGCTGGCCCGCGTGTCGGCGCTCGGCACCCTGCTGGAAAGCGAGGACGGTTCCAACCTGCTGGCGGGCTACCGCCGCGCCGCCAACATCCTGCGGATCGAGGAGAAGAAGGACGGCCGCCGCTTTGATGGCGCGGTTGATCCCGCGCTCTTCACGCAAGGGGAAGAGCGGGCGCTGCACGAGGCGCTGCTGGGCGCTCGGGCCGAGGTGGACGGGCTGCTGAAGGTCGAGGACTTCGGCGGCGCCATGTCCGTGCTGGCCCGGCTGCGGCCGCTGGTCGATGCCTTCTTCGATAACGTGACCGTCAACGCCGAGGATGCAGCGGTGCGCGCGAACCGCCTCAACCTGCTGAACGCCCTGCGCGCGGCCGTTCACACGGTGGCGGATTTCGGCCGCATCGAGGGATAAAGCCGTTTTCAGGCAGGGCGGCAGTGCGCCCTGCGGCAGACAAGTGTGGCCATAACAGTCTGGAGCCGCGATCCGCACGCAAAGCGGGTCGCGGCTCCAGACGCAAACGGCGACGCATATCGCCACCCCAACGATGTTTGGGTTGACTTTTGTGGCGTCACCGTCATTTGAGTGCGCGAAACGGCGCTGCGTTGCAGCAAAGTTACAAGGGCGCGAACGGAGAGGCAGCAGACCATGACCAAGTGGGTGTACAGTTTCGGCGGTGGAGCAGCGGAAGGCAATGCGGGCCAGAAGACGCTTCTCGGCGGCAAGGGCGCGAATCTGGCTGAAATGGCCTCCATCGGTCTGCCGGTGCCGCCGGGCCTGACCATCACCACTGAGGTCTGCACCTATTACTACGACCACGGCCAGTCCTACCCGCCGGAGCTGAAGGGCCAGGTGGAAGCGGCTCTCGCCAAGGTCGAGGACACCGTCGGCGCAAAGTTCGGCGATCGCGCCAACCCGCTGCTGGTCTCGGTGCGCTCGGGCGCGCGCGTCTCCATGCCGGGCATGATGGACACGGTGCTGAACCTCGGCCTCAACGACGAGACGGTGGAGGGCCTGTCCGCCAACAGCGGCAATCCCCGGTTTGCCTGGGACAGCTACCGCCGCTTCATCCAGATGTATTCGGACGTGGTGCTCGGCCTTGAGCACTATCTGTTCGAGGAGCAGCTGGAAATCCTGAAGGAAGAGAAGGGCGTCTCCCTCGATACGGAGCTGGACGCGGACGACTGGAAGAGCCTCGTTGGCACCTACAAGGGGCTGGTCGAGAAGCAGCTGGGCCGCCCGTTCCCGCAGGATGTGAACGATCAGCTGTGGGGCGCGATCGGCGCGGTGTTCGGCTCGTGGCAGTCCGAGCGCGCCAAGGTCTATCGCCGCCTCAACGACATTCCGGAAGACTGGGGCACCGCCGTCAACGTGCAGGCCATGGTGTTCGGCAACATGGGCGAGGACTCGGCCACGGGCGTCGCCTTCACCCGCGATCCGTCCACCGGCGAGCGCGCCTACTACGGCGAATATCTCATCAATGCCCAGGGCGAGGACGTGGTGGCGGGCATCCGCACGCCGCAGTACCTAACCAAGATCGCGCGGGAGAAGGCGGGCGCGACGGCTCCTTCCATGGAAGAGTCGATGCCCGAGACCTACGGCCAGCTGGCGGAGGTGTTCGAGATCCTGGAGCGGCACTACCGCGACATGCAGGACATCGAGTTCACCGTGCAGCGCAACAAGCTGTGGATGCTGCAAACCCGCTCCGGCAAGCGCACCGCCAAGGCGGCGCTCAAGATCGCGGTAGATATGGCCAATGAAGGCCTCATCACCCGCGAGGAAGCCATTCTGCGCGTCGATCCGCAGGCGCTCGACCAGCTGCTGCACCCGACGCTCGATCCCAAGGCCAAGCGCGATGTGCTGACCAAGGGCCTGCCCGCCTCTCCGGGCGCGGCCTCGGGCGTTGTCGTGTTCACGGCGGATGAGGCCGAGCGCCTCGCCAACGCGGGCAAGGACGTGATCCTTGTTCGCATCGAGACCTCGCCGGAAGACATCCACGGCATGCACGCGGCGCGCGGCATCCTCACCAGCCGCGGCGGCATGACCAGCCACGCGGCGGTGGTCGCCCGCGGCATGGGCCGCCCCTGCGTCTCCGGCGCGGGCACGCTCGCCATCGACATGAAGGCGCAGGTGATGCGCTGCCAGGGCCGCGAGGTAAAGGCGGGCGACATCATCACCATCGACGGTGCGACCGGCGAGGTGATGGTGGGCGCGGTGCCGACCATCCAGCCGGAGCTGGCAGGCGACTTCGCCACCCTGATGGAGTGGGCGGACGCCGATCGCCGCCTCAAGGTGCGCGCCAACGCCGAAACTCCGCTGGACTGCCGCACCGCCCGCGACTTCGGCGCGGAAGGCATTGGCCTGTGCCGCACCGAGCACATGTTCTTCGACGCGGACCGCATCGTCTCCGTGCGTCAGATGATCCTGGCCGAGGACGAGGCCGGCCGCCGCGCGGCGCTGGCCAAGCTGCTCCCCTATCAGCGCGAGGACTTCGTGCAGATCTTCACCATCATGGCGGGCCTGCCGGTCACCATCCGCCTGCTTGATCCGCCGCTGCACGAGTTCCTGCCGCACCGCGAGGAGGAATTCGCGGAAGTGGCGAGCCAGGCGGGCGTTTCCGTTGATAGCTTGCGCCGCCGCGCCAACGAGCTGCACGAGTTCAACCCGATGCTCGGCCATCGCGGCTGCCGCCTCGGCGTCACCTTTCCTGAAATCTACGAGATGCAGGCCCGCGCCATCTTCGAGGCGGCGGTGCAGGTGGCCAAGTCCTCGGGCGAGACCGTGGTGCCGGAGGTGATGATCCCGCTCGTCGCGACGCCGAAGGAACTGGCGCTGATGAAAAAGGTGGTGGAAGACACCGCCGCCGCCGTGTTCGCCGAGACCGGCACCACGCTCGACTACATGGTCGGCACCATGATCGAGCTGCCGCGCGCCGCGCTGCGGGCGGGCGAGATCGCGGAACACGCCGCCTTCTTCTCGTTCGGCACCAACGACCTGACGCAGACGGCGCTCGGCATCTCCCGCGACGACGCCGGCCGCTTCCTCGGCACTTACGTGGACAAGGGCATCTACGCCAAGGACCCGTTCGTCTCCATCGACGTGGAGGGCGTCGGCGAACTGGTGCAGATCGCCGCTGAGCGCGGCCGCAAGACGCGCCAGAACATCAAGCTCGGCATCTGCGGCGAGCATGGCGGCGACCCGGCCTCCATCCGCTTCTGCGAGAGCGTTGGGCTCGACTACGTGTCCTGCTCGCCCTACCGCGTGCCCATTGCTCGCCTTGCCGCCGCTCAGGCCGCGCTGGCGAAGAAGTAACGACCAGCAGGGACGGCCCGGCTTCGGGCACGCCCTGCGGCAAAACGGAAAAGCCGGTGCACTCCCATGGGGTGCATCGGCTTTTTTCATATGCGCGGCGTTTTTCGCGTCTTCGTCTTTGGCGCGTGTTGATGCGTAAAGACTAGGCTGTTTAAGCTTGACAGCGTTTACCCATCCCTCATTCTCGATCCCAAACGAAAAGCAAATGGCGGGCCGCGCCTATGGCGCCCTAGGAGCATCTGAGGGCCTGGCGGATCTGTCGGACGGGGAGGGCGGTTCGCGATGGAATTTCTGCACTTCAAACCCAGCACGCTGCTGATGGCGCAGGCCGCGCTCGTCATCGGCCTGCCGTATCTGTTGTGGCGCATCCGGCCGCTGGCGCGGCTCGCGCCGCTGGGCGTGCTGCAAATCGTGGTCGCCATCTTTCTCGGCCCCACCTTTGCCGGGCAACTCGCGCCCGAGCTGTGGAGCCGCACCTTCCCCGTCGCCAGCCACGACTACATCACCGGCATCGGCTGGTTCGGCGTCATGCTGTTCGCCTGTACGGTCGGCAGCGCCTTCAGCCTGGAAGACCTGCGTGGCAAAAGCGCCAAGCTCACGGCGGTGAGCCTGTCCAGCATGATTACGCCCCTGGTTCTTGGCGGCCTGGTCGGAGCCTGGCTGGGCAGCGCCCACCCATCGATGATTGGCGAGGGCGTGAGTCCGGTTCTCTTCTCGGCGGCGGTTGCGGCCTGCATCGCCGTGACCGCCATGCCCATCCTTGCCCTCGTGTTGCAGGACATGGGCATCGAGACCACGCCGCTCGGCCGTGCGGCCATGTCTGCTGCCCTGTTCGACGACAGCGTCATCTGGGTGGGCCTGTCCGCGCTCATCATTCTCGCCACCGGTAGTTCATCATCGGCAGCCACCGTGGTCGTTGCCACCTTTGCGCTCGCCGGGGTGCAGGTTGCCGTCATGGTGTGGGGGGTGCGCCCGCTGCTCGTGCGCTGGTGGAGCCGGGCGGCGGCGACGCCTGTGGCCGATGCGGTTGCTTTCAGCCTATGCATCATCACCTGCTGCGTCTCGGCCACCGTTGCAGACATAATCGGCGTGCACTTCGTCATCGGCGCATTTCTGGCCGGGGCGATCCTGCCTCGGGACATGGCCGGGCGGGCGATCACCGTTATCCGCCCGGTGACCACCTATGCGCTGCTGCCCTTCTTCTTCCTCGGCACCTCGTTTCAGGTGACGAGCAGCCTGGGGGAGGAAGGGATTCTCGCCGCTTTCCTGCTGGCAACGGCGGCCGCTGGGCTGGGCAAGCTGCTGGGGGCGGCGGTTCCCGCCCGCCTGTTCGGCGACAGCTGGAACCAAGCGCTGGCGCTCGGCTCCCTGCTGCAGTGCAAGGGGTTGATGGAAATTGTCGCGCTCCGCATCCTGCTGGACGGGGGCATCATCAGCAGCCAATGCTTCAGCGCCTTCATCGGCATGGCAGTGGCCACCACCCTGGTGTCCAAGCCCCTGGCTGCCTTCTTCCTCGCGCGTCAGCGCAGGGCCGGGGCGAAGCGCGCCTCCCTCAACGCCCTGGGTGTGCCGGCTGAAAAGGAGCAGCACGCCTGCTAAGGTTCGAAAGCCCAGTTAAGGTCCAGGCGCGGATGCGTAAAATATAATCAGAGGAACTTTAATAAATCAGGCTTGTTTCCTCAGAATGGAGAGGTGGCATGATTATTGCTATACTTGTCAGCAATAATCGCAAGGCGCTGCTTTTCTGTGGGAATAAGCGCCAAGTCAGGCTCTCCACTCAAGAATAGCGTGATTGTTGGAGGGTGTGATGAGCGTAAAGCGTCGTGACCGTCTGATGTTTGGCTTGGTGATTGCCGCAGCACTTGGCTCGGCAAATGTTGCGCTCGCCCAAGGGAGTGCTCAGGAAAGCGCTCACCGGTTCGTGCTGGTGCAGAACGACCTGGACGAAGCGATGAAGAACGAGGCCTTTGATGCGGCCAAATATACGCTTTTCGCGCAGCAGGCGCGGGAGCGGGGCAATCAGGCTCTCGCCGCCGTGTTCGAGCGCGTGGCCAACACGGAGAAGACGGATCATTTCCGGAAACTTGCGGCCCTCTCCGGGCACGAGACCGCCATGGATCAGGCGGAGCAGCAAGCCGAACTGGCGAAGCTGCCGAACAAATCTGACGAGGCGAACCTGCGTGACGCCATGACCACCGAAAGGTTCCAGGCGAACGCCCTACGGTCCGACATGGTCAATCGCGCCATCAAGTACGGCGACCTGCAGGCAGCCAACATGTTCCTGAACATCGGAAACGGCGAGATCAAAAATCTCCTCGCGTTCCGCGCCGCCAAGAAGCTGGCAAAACAAAGCCAGCCGCAGGGCGCGCCGGTCCAGTCCTGAGCGTATCTCAAGGATTTACTAAGGGGGCCTCGAGCCCCCTTGGAACCCCCATTCGTTTGTCGGGCCGTGTTTCGGGAATGCGCTGGAAACATGGCCGGATGAACAGGATTTCACTGGGCTGCGACCGCTTTCCCGCGCCCGATTCAAAGTGAAAGAGAGGTGCAGGAGGGTCCGCGACCCTCCTGCAAAAAACCAAAATACCAAAAACTTGAACGAACTCAGCGCACCGGGTGGAAGTGGTCGTAGATCGCCTGCGCCATGGCGGTAGAGATGCCGTCCACCTTGGCGAGGTCGTTGACGCCCGCGCGGGTGACAGCCTGTGCCGTGCCGAAATGCAGCAGCAGGGCGCGCTTGCGGCTTGGCCCGATGCCGGGGATGTCGTCGAGCGGGCTCTTGGTGATGTCCCGCGCCCGCTTCTGCCGGTGGCTGCCGATGGCGAAGCGGTGGGCCTCGTCGCGCAGGCGCTGGATGAAGAACAGGGCGGGGCTGCCCGGCTCCAGCGTCATTTCCCGCCCGCCGGGCAGGTGGAAGACTTCGCGCCCGGCGTTGCGATCTGGCCCCTTGGCGACGCCGACCATGGGCATATCCTCAATGCCGAGGTCTTCCAGCACGGAAAGCGCCACGCTCAGCTGGCCCTTGCCGCCGTCGATGAAGACGAGATCCGGCCAGTCACCCTTGCTGCGGTCCGGGTCCTCCTCCTGCAGGCGGGCGAAGCGGCGGGTGAGCATTTCGCGCATCATGGCGAAATCATCGCCCGGCTTCAGTTCGGTCGAGCGGAAGTTGAACTTGCGGTAGGCGTTCTTGCGGAAGCCTTCGGGCCCAGCGACGATCATGCCGCCGACGGCATTGGTGCCCTGGATGTGGCTGTTGTCGTAGACCTCGATGCGCTGGGGCGGAGCTTCCAGATCGAACACCTCCGCCAGCAGCGCCAGGTGCTTGGCCTGGCTGCTGGATTCGATCATCCGCCGGTCGAGCGCGTCGCTGGCGTTGCGCGCGGCCAGCTCGACGAGCTGGGCCAGCTTGCCCCGGCGCGGCATTTCCAGGGAGACGCGATGCCCGGCGCGGGTGGAAAGGGCTTCCTCCAGCAGGTCCATTTCGGGCAGCTGCCGGTCCAGCAGGATGCGGCGCGGCGGCAGCTTGTCCTCGTAAAACTGGGTCAGGAAAGCGAAAACCACGTCCTCCAGCGTCTCGGACTTGTCGTGGCGCGGAAAGAGGGCGCGGTTGCCCCAGTTCTGGCCGCCGCGAATGAAGAAGATCTGGATACAGGTGACGCCGCCCTTCTGGCAGGCGGCCACCACGTCCGCATCGCCCGCGCTTTCGGCGTTGATGCCCTGCTCCTGCTGGATGAAGGTGAGGGCCCGCAGCCGGTCGCGGAACACGGCGGCGCGCTCGAAGTCCAAATTCTCCGCCGCCTCTTCCATCTGGGCGGCAAGGCGCTTCTGCACGTCCTGGCTGCGGCCTGAGAGGAACGCCTTGGCGTCGCGCACCAGCCCGGCGTAGCTCTCCGCATCAATGCGATTGGTGCACGGGGCCGAACAGCGCTTGATCTGGTACAGGAGGCACGGGCGCGAGCGGTTGGAGAAAAAGCTGTCCGTGCAGGAGCGTAGCAGGAACACCTTCTGCAGCGTGTTCAGCGTGCGGTTCACCGCGCCGGCGGAGGCGAAGGGGCCGTAGTAGTTGGCCTTGCCCTTGGCGCGCGCGCCCCGGTGCTTGGAAATCTGGGCAAACGCATGGTCTTCCCGCAGCACGATGAAGGGGAAGCTCTTGTCGTCCCGCAGCAGCACGTTGAACGGCGCGCGGTAGTGCTTGATGAGGTTGGCCTCCAGCAGCAGCGCCTCGGCCTCCGTGTGGGTGGTGACGACCACCATGGAGCGCGTCTGCGCCACCATGCGCTGCAGGCGCACCGGCAGCCGGTTCACCTGGGTGTAGCTCACCACCCGCTGCTTCAGGCTCTTGGCCTTGCCCACGTAGAGCACATCGCCGCGCGCATCGACCATGCGGTAGACGCCGGGCCGGGTGGGCAGGGTCTTGACCACCTCGCGGATGACCGAGACGCCACGCTCCAAGTCCGGGGCATCGCCGCCCTGCACGGTGAAGATGGCCTGTTCTTCCAAAAAGCGATCGTTGATCGGGGACTGACTCATGAGCGCCAATATAGGGGGGCTAGGCCTTAGCCCCTAGAAGGATTGATGTTACGGGCGAGAACGAATCAAGCCTATGGCCAGGGCTCGATCTGATGCTGTGAACTTATCCACGCCGCCTGTGGATAAGTTTGTGGGCATGCCGTTGGTGGATTGCCCAAACCCGCAGAACTCTGCCATTCCCTGCCACTTGCCTGTTTTTTGAGCATATTCAACAAGCTATTGAAAAAGATCTACTTTTTTCATGTCAACACTGTTACGCCCTGAGACGGAGCGGCTCCAATAGCTGAATTTCCCTGATACACGGCGGCCTTGCGGGGATGTGTAAAACTTATTCCTGCGGTTACCATTCATCAGCCGATACGGGTGCGGGTGATCTCTACGCCCACCGACTCCGTTCCGGCGACCGCCTCCAGCTTTTCCACCCGCACCGTGACCGCAAGGGCCTGGGGGTAGGCGAGCACGAATTCGGCAATCTCATCGGCGATGGTCTCGACCAGGTGAATGTGCCGATTGCTCAGGATGCGACGCATCCCGTCCGCCAGTTCGGCGTAGCATAGCACGTTCTCGATCTGGTCGTCGTGCGGCCGGGTGGCATCGGTGATGACGTCGAGGTTGAGTCGCACCGGCTGGACGCGACCTTTCTCGGACTCGAGAACGCCGACCTCGGTCTGCACCAGAAGATCGCGCACGAACACTCGGCGGATGGCATTGACGGCAGGGGAGGGCGTGGCGCCCGGCAGGGCGGCAAGATTGTTTTCCATGTCAGTAGGTCCCATCGAGGTCGGGGGTTTTC
This sequence comes from Pedomonas mirosovicensis, assembly GCF_022569295.1. Taxonomy (NCBI): domain Bacteria; kingdom Pseudomonadati; phylum Pseudomonadota; class Alphaproteobacteria; order Sphingomonadales; family Pedomonadaceae; genus Pedomonas; species Pedomonas mirosovicensis. The sequence goes on from NZ_JAKFIA010000001.1 coordinate 1,113,558, forward strand.
CAGGCGAGGTGCTGGCCGCCATCCACGGCGATCAGCTGGCCGGTGATGGAGGGCTGGTCCAGAAGAAACAGCGCCGTCTCGGCGATCTCCTCCGGGGCGACGGCGCGCGCCAGCGGGATGCGCGAGGCTTCCCGCGCGAAGCGGTCGGGGGTCTGGTAGATGCTTTGCAGGACCGGCCCCGGCCCGATGCCGTTGACCCGGATGCGCGGGGCCAGCGCCTGCGCCAGCGTTTGCGTCAGGGTCCACAGGCCGGTCTTGCTCACCGTATAGCTGGTGAAGTCGGGGTTGAGCCGCCATACCCGCTGGTCGATGAGATTGACGATCGCCCCTTCCATCGTCTCCGGTAGCTGCCGGGCGAAGGTCTGGGAAAGGTGAAAGGGCGCCCAGAGGTTGATGGTGAGGTTGCGGTCCCAGCCCTCGCGGGTGACCGTATCCCACTGGTCCCGGTCGAACACCGAGGCGTTGTTGACCAGCGCGGTCAGCGGTCCCACCGCCTCGACCGCCTTGCCGATAAGGCCGGCGGTCTCCTCGTCGCGGGCAAGGTCGGCCTGCACCGCGACGGCGAAGCCGCCGTCGGCGCGAATCGCCTCCACCGTCTCCGCCGCGGCCTTTTCAGACGTGTTGTAGTGCACCGCCACGCGCCATCCCGCCCGGCCGAGCCGGAGGGCGATGGCGTGGCCGATGCGCTGGGCCGCGCCGGTGACCAGAACGGACTTTACGGGGCTGGCCGTCACTGGCACGGCCCCACGGTGTCGCGCAGCCGTTGATAGCCGGTCTTCACGGCGGCTTCGTCGCCAATGGCGGCGGCGGTCTCCAGTACCCGCTCCGGCAGGCTGTCGGGCAGGCCGCAGGCGAGGAAATAGCCCACCAGCGAATTACGCTCCAGCGGCCGGGTTTCGCCCAGGCTGTCCGGCATGGCCACCTGGATGGAGCCTGCGCCGGTGGCGGTGTCGGGCACGCTGACGGTCATCATGCCCTTCTCGGCCGTCTGGATGAGGAAGTGGGTGGCGAAGTCCTCATCGCTGCGGCGCTGCATCCGGGTGGCGTCAACGACACCGGTCACGCGCAGGCCGAAGCCCGTTGCCCGATTCGGGTCGGCGGCGACGTCGCGCACCATCTGGATGGCGGGCGAGGGGTTCAGAACCTGGGCGTTGCGCGCGACCAGCTGATAAATCCGGTCGTTGCCCGGCACGGAGCGCAGGAAGAGGAGAACGGTTTCCTCCTTCAGCTTGGGACGCTTGCCGTAGACGGACTCGGGCGCGTCCCAGATGTAGGTGATCTCGCCCGGAATCGCCCGGGGCGCCAGCAGGACGCCGGTCACGTTGGCGCGGATCACGAAGCGGTTGTAGCCCTCGGACAGGCCCGGCGCTTCCTTGGCGGACAGGCGCTCCAGCTTCCGGATCGTGGCCACCAGCACCACATCGGCATTGAGCGTGAGATTGGCGACCAGCGGATAGGTCACGGAAGCGGCCGGAGTCGCCGTGCCGGATTGGGCCGAAACCGCTGTCGGCATGGCCAGGGCGAGGGCGGATGCCAGCAGAATCCGGGTCGCCAGCAGGGAGCGGCGAGACGTTTGTCGCTTAATTTGAACGGCTGATCGCAAGGACGGCATGGCTTCCCTTCTACTTAAATCGGCGGATCCAACTGGTAATATGGCTCCGCTGTGTCCAGGTGCCCAGGGGCGTGGGCTGGACCTTGTTTTACAATGAACAATGGGCCCGGATTGACTGCGGACCGGGGGGAGAAGTCAAGCGCTCAGGCGGTGCGGAGGCTTCGCCACTATGCGGTTTATAGGGTCCCGCGAGGCCATTTTGAGCCCTTTTACCCTTCGAAAAAGCGGTTGCGACAGCGAACCGTCGCGGCTACTACTCAGGGTAAGTGGGGGTCCGGCGTTCCGTCGGCGGGCGTCCACTTTTCGTTTTTGGTGTGGGCTGCGGCAGCAGAGGACAGACATGGGCTGTGGCGCCACCATGACGGATCATCTCAGTTCATGGGAGAGGAGCTGACCCCCTTCGATGGCGTACACTGACCAGCAAATGAGTAAAGGACGGATCGGCGCGCTCAGCGTCGTGATCGTCATCCATATTATGCTCGGCTGGGCGTTTTCTGCCGGCTTGGCGCCGAAGTTCATCAAACTCATTCAGGGGCCGATCGAGGTTACCGAGATCGAGGAAGCCCCGCCTCCTGAGGATGAACCACCGCCGCCGCCACCAGAGCTGGAAGAAATCCCGCCCTACGTGCCGCCGCCCGATCTGCCGATCGAGCTGCCGCCGCCGCCGGCGCCGCCTCCAATCACCTCGCAGACCACGGTCAAGCAGGTTGAGCCGCAGCGCGTGACTCAGCCCGCCCCTCCGACGCCTGCCGTGGCTCCGAAGCCCGTCAACCGGGTTCCGGCCAAGGGCAGCCGCCGCAACGTTATCAGCGAGGACGACTATCCGTCTGCTTCGCTGCGTGCGGAGGAAGAGGGCGTGACCCGCGTCCGGTTCACGATCAACACCGAAGGCCGCGTTTCGCAGTGCTCGGTGGTCGAGAGCTCGGGCCATCCGCGTCTGGACGAGAAGACCTGCGACCTCATTCAGCGTCGTTTCCGGTTCGATCCGGCGACGGCTGATGGCAAGCCGGTCGAGGAAACGCGGACGCAGAGCGTGAAGTGGCAGATCCGCCGCTAATCGCGCGCGCATCATTGAGCATAAAAAGCCGAGAAACGAATTCAAAAGAGGAAGTTCGAAATGGAACAGGTTGCCGTTGACAATCCGTACGGTTTTACCGCTGCGCTGAAGCAGGGTGGCATCGTTGCCCAGGCCACGTTTGGCCTCATGGCGATCATGTCGCTTGTCTCCTGGTACATCATTTTCACCAAGGCGTGGGATCAGTCGAAGATCCTGAAGCAGAGCAAGGAACTGGATAAGAAGTTCTGGACTGCTGGTAGCCTGAAGGACGGCGCGAACAAGCTGGGCAAGAACACTGCCTACCGCCAGATCGTGGACGATGGCCTGCGCGCCACCGAGCACCACGAGGGCCGTCTGACCGACAAGATCGACCAGCACGAGTGGGTGACCATGTCGCTGCAGCGTTCGGTCGGCGCGATCAACAGCCACCTGCAGGGCGGCCTGGCCTTCCTGGCTTCGGTGGGCGCGACCGCTCCGTTCATCGGTCTGTTCGGTACCGTGGTCGGCATCTACCGCGCTCTGGTGAACATCGGCATGTCCGGTCAGGCCTCGATCGACAAGGTCGCGGGTCCGGTCGGTGAAGCGCTGATCATGACCGCCATCGGTCTGGCCGTCGCCGTGCCGGCGGTGCTGGGCTACAACTGGCTGACCCGCCGCAACAAGGCGATCATGGACAACCTCAACAACTTCGCTGCTGACGTGCATGCGTTCCTGATGTCGGGCGCCCGCGTGACGGCTCCGGCCGCTCCGGCTCCGGCTGCTGCCACCGCCGCGAAGAAGTAAGTCGTCCACCGTCAATTCACCACGGGGAGACCATCCCATGGCAATGAGCGTAGGAAACGACGGGGGCGGTGAAGGCAAGGCCATGTCGGACATCAACACGACGCCGCTTGTCGACGTCATGCTGGTGCTTCTGATTATCTTCCTCATCACCGTTCCGGTCGTGATCCAGACTGCGCCGGTGGAACTGCCAAAGGTGGCGAGCATCCCCCTGCAAACGAAGCCTGAGAACATCGTCATTTCTGTCGATGCGGACGGCAACGTCTACTGGGGGGCTCAGCTGCTCGAGGGCGGCAAAGCGGAACTGCGGGAACGGGTGAAGGAGCGGGTGATCAATGCCGTCCAGGCTGGTCAGCCGATTCCGGAAGTCCATATCCGTGGCGACCGTAACACGCCGTATCAGTACATCGGCGGTGTGATCTTCAACGTGCAGGTCGCTGGCATTCCGAAGGTCGGGTTCATCTCCGAACCTCCGGCTGGCATGACCGTCACGCGCTGACGCACCGACTCCGAGGAGTAACGAAAATGGCAATGAGCGTAGGAGAAGGTGGGGGTGATGACGCCCCGATGGGCGATATGAACACCACGCCGTTGATCGACGTGATGCTCGTGCTGCTCATCATGTTCATCATCACCATTCCTATCCAGACCCACGCCGTGAAGCTGGATATGCCTCAGCAGAACAACAACCCGCCGCCGACTGACGTGGAACAGCCCGTCATTCACCGGGTTGAGGTCGACTTCCTCGGCCAGATCTACTGGGACAACCAGCCCGTCGATCTCCCGACGATCACGGAGTACTTCCGGCAGGCTGCGAACCAGCCGAACCAGCCGGAGATCCACATTCGTCCGGACGCTATGGCGAAGTACGAGGTCGTTGACCAAGTGCTTGCCGCAGCCCAGACGGTCGGCGTGACCAAGATGGGCTTTGTCGGCAACGAGGCTTACGCTCAGTAAGCCTTGGGCCGCACTGGCAATGCCAGAGTTCATAGTGGGTTAAGCGTGGGGCCGGTACTTCCGGCCCCACGTGTTTTGGGCTTAATGAAGTTTGAGCCCACCGAATTTCGGAAGGCCGCAAGGGAAGAAGGCGGCCAAGCGGGAGAGAACCATTATGCTGAAATCACGCATTCGTCCTGTTGCTTCGGCGCTCGCGCTGGCCGCCATGACGGCAGCGGGCGCGGCGGTCATTGCCGCCCCGGCGGTAGCCGCGCAGGACAAGGGCGAGGCTCCCAAGCCGCCCAAGCCGAGCAAGAAGGCCGCCAAGAGCCTGAGCGAGATCCAGAAGGCGCTGGGCGAGAAGGACTTCGCGACCGTCAAGGCCAAGATCGCCGAGCTGGAAAGCAAGGGCGAGCTGACCGAAGAGGACATGTACTTCATCTCCAACTTCAAGTTCCAGGCGGCTGCCGACACCCAGGACAATGCCCTGCTGGAACAGGCCCTCGAGCAGATGGCTGCCAACAAGTACACCTCGCCGACCGAGGTGCCGAAGATCCGCAACAACCTGATCGCCCTGGCGATCCAGGCCGAGAACTACCCGAAGGCGATCCAGCGTTCGAAGGAGGCCCTGGCCGCCGACCCGAACAATGTTGAGACCATGCTCAACATGGGCCGCATCTACTACCAGCAGGATGACTACGCCAACGCGGGCGCGACCTTCCGCCAGGCCGTCGACACCGCCAAGCGTCTCGGCCAGCCGGTGGAAGAGAGCGTCTACAAGCTGATCGCCCAGTCGGCCATCCAGTCGAACGACAACGCGGCCGTGCAATCGGCCATGCTGGAGCTGGTGCGGAACTACCCGAATGCTACCAACTGGCGGGATGCGCTGGTGCTGTACCGCAGCCAGCAGGGCATCACCGACCCGATGATCCTCGACTCCTATCGCCTGCAGTGGGTGAACAACGCACTTGAGGGTCAGCGCGAGTACATTGAAATGGCCGAGCTCGCCATGAAGCGCGGTCTGCCGGCTGAAGCCAAGGCAGTGCTGGAAAAGGGCATGGCCGCGAACGTGTTCGACTCGGCGAAGGCCCTGGCCAACGAGACGCTGACCTCGGCGCGCACCCGCGCCGCGGCCGACATCAAGGAGCTGCCCTCGCTGGAAGCCGAAGCCCGTTCCGGCAAGACCGGCGACCTGGCGGCGGCCACGGTGGGCCAGGGTTATCTCAGCCACGGCAATTACGCCAAGGCGGTCGAGTTCTATAAGCTCGGCCTCGACAAGGGCGTGAAGAACAAGGACGAGGTTACCCTGCAGTACGGCATCGCCCTGGTGGGCGCGGGCCGCGCGCAGGAAGCCCTCACGGCCTTCCAGTCGGTCGGCGGCAACCTGAAGCCGCTGGCGGACCTGTGGGCCGCCCACGCCGAGAACGTCGCCCAGGGTGGCGCTCCGGCAGCGAGCGGTCAGCAGTAAGTTCTTAAAACTTACGCCACGCTGAAACGGAAACGGCGGCCTTCGGGCCGCCGTTTTTGTTTGAGTGAACTGCTTCGGTTTTTGCAGGTTCTGCGGGAGGGATAATTCTGTTTTGTGCGCCTGCGCGCACGGAACCCTTTTGCGCCTCCCTTCGATTTTTCGGGCCGCGCCCTGCGATGTGTCGTGGCGTTCTTCTCTCCGGCCTTGTGCTGCAGGCTAGACCGGCGCGTCCCGATAAAAACGAATGGGGGATCGAAGGGAGGAACTGCATCCCTTCTTCATCTTTTCTGCCCAACGTCTACAAGGGCGAGGTCTCGCTTCGGCATGGCCCGTAAACGCTCGCAAAGGCCTCTTGCAGCGCCAAAGTGGGCCTGCCCGCTACCACCCTAGCTGAAATAGGTAAAAACCTCTCATAGAGCGTTTAAACCCCCTTAGCGTCGATTTCATGTTTTGAGCGAATCTGAGGGGTTGGCAGGCAACCAAAAAGCGCCCCGGTTGGGCCGGGGCGCTTCGGTGCGTCAGATGCCTTAAAGGTCGTTCAGGTAGTAGCTGCGCTCGGGCGTCAGAGTGTCGTCCAGATCATAGACCAGCGGCTGGCCGGTCGGGATCTCGACCTTGGTGATCTCCTCGTCCGTCAGGCTGTCCAGATGCTTGACGATGCCCCGGATCGAGTTGCCGTGAGCGGCGATGATGACGCGCTTGCCCGCCTTCAGGTCGGGCGCGATGCTCTCTTCCCACAGCGGCAGCACGCGGGCGATGGTGTCCTTCAGGCTTTCGGTGCGCGGTACCGGCAGCCCGGCGTAGCGGCGGTCCTTCGAGACGTCGAACGGGCTGGTCTCTTCCAGGTCCGGCGGCGGGATGTCGTAGGAGCGACGCCAGATGAACACCTGCTCCTCACCCACCTTGGCGGCCATCTCGGCCTTGTTGAGGCCGGTCAACGCGCCGTAGTGGCGCTCGTTCAGCCGCCAGTCCTTCACCACCGGCAGCCACAGCTCGCCCATTTCCTCAAGAACGAGGTTGAGGGTCTTGTTGGCGCGGGTCAGCAGCGAGGTGTAGGCGATATCGAACTCGAAGCCCTTGGCCTTCAGCTCGCGCCCAGCCACGCGGGCCTCCTCGACGCCCTTGTCGGTGATGTTCACGTCCCACCAGCCGGTGAAGCGGTTCTCCAGGTTCCAGGCCGACTGGCCATGACGAATCAAGACAAGCTGAGGCATCGCAATCCCATTCGAACGGATGAAACAAAAGGCTCCGCCGCTGTGTAGCCAACTCGCTCCGCTCAGGCAAAGAAGGTTTTGGGAGAGGGGTTTTTGCAGAGGGCCTGTAACCCCCTGCATCCCCCTCGTTTTGACGGACCGTGCGGGTGATGACGGGGGCAGCCCAATGAAACAGTTTCATGCGGACGTGTTTCCAGAGAGTGCCGGAAACGCCTTCGGCAAAACGAAAGGGAGCGCAAAGGGGCCGCGACTCTTTGAAAAAGCCCTTAAAGATCAATATACAAGCAACGCTTATTCAAGCCGGCACGGCCATCAGGTCCTTCAGCGGGAAGGCGGGGTTGCAGAGGAGGGTTCGGTCCGGCTCCAGCCCGGCCGTGACCAGCTTCTTGCCCGCCATGAAATCCTTGATGCTGTTGATGCAGTCGATGGCGACGACCCGCCCGGCGCGCAGGTAGAGAACCGAGAAGGGGGCAGCATCGGGCGTGCCGCGCACGATGATCTCGTCGTAATCAAGGGCAAGGCCCGCCGTTTGCAGCTTGATGTCATACTGGTCGGACCAGAACCACGGCAGGTCGGCGTAGGGCTCGGGCGCGCCGAGGATCACGCTGACGGCGGTCTTGGCCTGGTCGACCGCGTTCTGCACCGATTCCAGCCGCACCGGGCCGCCGGGGGCGTAGCGGTTCGGGTGGCGGGCGACGTCCCCGATGGCGAGGATGCGGGGATCCGCCGTGCGGCAGAGGTCATCGACCATGATGCCGTTGTCGCAGGCAAGGCCTGCGTCCTGCGCCAGCTCGCAGTTGGGGAGGATGCCGATGCCGACCACCACCACGTCGGCCGGAATGACCTCTCCGCAAGCCAGCGCCACGCCGGTGACGCGGGTTTCCCCCTCGATGGCGGCAACGGCCGTGTTCAGGCGCACGTCCACGCCCTCGGCCTGGTGCTTGGCCTCGAAGAAGCGGGAGACGACCGGGCTGGTGACGCGGGCGAGCACCCGGTCCAGCGCCTCGATCAGCGTGACCTCGTGCCCCAGCTTGCGGGCCGAGGCCGCCACCTCCAGCCCGATGTAGCCGCCGCCGATGACGGCGAGCCTTGCCCCCGGCGTGAGGCTCGCGCGGATGCCGTCCACATCAACGAGGGTGCGGAGGTAATGCACGCCCGGCAGGTGCGCGCCGGGGCAGGGCAGGGGGCGCACCCGCCCGCCGGTCGCCAGGATGCACCAGCCGTAGCGGATGGCCTCGCCCGTGCTGAGCGTTGCCGTGCGGGCCGAGGGGTCGAGGCGGGTGATGGTGGTCTGCGTCCGCACCTCGACAGCTCGTTCCTGCCAGAACTCGGCCTTGCGGAGGAACAGCCGATGCGGCTCCAGCTTGCCCGCGAGATAGGCCTTGGAGAGCGGCGGGCGCTCATAGGGCAGGGCGGCTTCCTCCCCCACCATGAGGATGGAGCCGCCAAAGCCCTTCTGCCGCAGGCCGACGGCGACCATGGCCGCCGCATGCCCCGCGCCCACGATCAGAACGTCCCGCTCCGCCGCCGTCGTCATGCCGCTTTCCTCCTTCTGCCGGGCTGCCGGATTACCGCAGGTTGTCCGCAAGCTCCAGCAGCGCATCGAGGCAGGAGCGGCCCAGATGCTGGCAGCGCTCCGGCGACCAGCCGTGAACCGGGTCCGGATTTTCTGCCGCGTCCTTGAACGGCATTTCCAGCGTCATGGCCAGGCACTTGTAGCGCCCCGCGATGGCGTTGGTGGACATGCTCATGTTGGCCTCGCCCGGCTTGGAGGGCACGTAGCCAACGCGGGTCTGGAAGTCCGGCGTGATGCGGGCCAGCGTGGTCTTGTAGCGCTCCAGCAGTTTGAACTGGTGCTCGGTTGCCTCCAGCACGCCCTCGAAGCCGGCGATGAAGTTGTGCGGCAGGGCCTCGTCGCCATGTACATCGAGGCAGAAGTCGCAGCCGACCGCATCCATGTGGTTGCGGACCAGCAGGACTTCGGGGCTGCGCTCCATGGTGGGGGTGTCCCACTCCCGGTTGAGGTTGACGCCTGCGGCGTTGGTCCGCAGGTGGCCGCGGCGCGAGCCGTCCGGGTTCATGTTGGGGACGATGTAGAACACGCACTTCTCGCGCAGGCGCTTGGTCACGGGGTCCGCCAGGTCGGTCAGGCGGCGCAGCATGCCCTCCACCGCCCACTCGGCCATGGTCTCGCCGGGGTGCTGGCGGGCGATGACCCAGACGTTGCGCTTGTCCGCGCTGGGCTCGCCGATGCGAACCAGGTCCAGATCCTGCCCGTCGAGCGTCTGGCCGAGCACGACGGTGTCAACGCCCGGCTCCTGCGCCATCTCGGCGATGAGATCGTGGTGCCGCTCCATGCTGTAGGGCGCGAAATAGGCGAACCACACGCTGTTGCCGATCGGGGTGTAGTGGATGGTCAGCTCGCCATTGGCGTAGCTGGTCTCCGCCTGCGTCCAGCTCATGCGGTCTTCCGACACGCGGGCCTGGTAGCCGGGCCAGCCGTCCGGATAGGCCGAGCCGCCCGCATTGACGATGGTGATCGTGCAGGGCACGCCCGCCGCGCCGGTGAGGCGGAAGTGGAACCACTGGTAGAAATCTGAATTATGGTCTCGCCGGATGGAGAGCCGGATGTTCTCCGGGCTGTCGATGGAAAGAACCTCGATGTTGCCGCTGTCGAAGTTGGCGGACACCCTAAGCGCCATGATGAATTACCTTCCTGAAGGTTCAACGTACTGGGTGGTTTTGCCCGAAGGGCCGGGGAAGCTGGAGAGCAGGGCATCGGCCAGCTTCGGAAACAGGGAGGCGAAGTCGCCGCCTTCCTCCCGGTCGGTCTCGGTGGTGGCCCGGCCTTCCCACACGGTCTTGCCATCGGGCGTCATCAGCCGCAGGGAGAGGGTGTGGATGCGGGTGCCGTTGTTCTCCTTCTTCTGGCCGAGGCCGAAGGAGGTGCCGACGCTGACGCCCACGTGACTGCCGATGCCGCCAACGCCAAGGCCGACGGAGATGGGCGAGGAGGAGCCATCGCGCAGGGGCGCGCGGGTGGAGGTGACGTAGCCCACCTCGCCGATAAAGTCCGCCTGGCCGCCGCTTGCCGGACGGAAACCGTGGCGGGCCAGCCGCTCGCCCAGAATCGCCGCATATTGCTGAAACTCGAGGCTCTGGGTGACCTTGGGGTCGGCATGGCGCAGGGAGACGGTGCCCGCCTGGGCCACGTCGTTGCGATGGAACCGCACCACGTCCGCCTCGAAGCGCGGGGCCGCGCAGGCGGCAAGGGACGTGGCGAGGAAAGCTGCTGCTAAAAGACGGGTAACGGGCACGAAGGGCGACTCCTGACAGGAATTGGCTGCAAATCTAAGCCCCTCTGGCCAGGACAGCAATCATGGACCGGTGCCGCGTGGTCGATTCACGGCACGTTCAGGCAGGCGGCCCTATGCGCGGCCATGGCCGGGCTTGCCGATTTTAACAGGTTGAAATCGTGGAATTCATGTCCACGTTTTTGTCTCGTAAGGCCCTGCCGTACCGCCGTGGTTGCCATGGCCCGACCAAAGGAGTAGCCGGGCAGGGGTATAATTCGTGCGGTTTCTTCCGCGCAGACTCTCTGGAGGGGGCTTTGAAGGACACGACTGTTCTGGTGACCGGCGGTGCGGGCTATATCGGCAGCCACGCGGTTCTGGCGTTGAAGGACGCGGGCTATCCGGTCGTCGTCATCGACAATCTGGTGACGGGTTTCCGCTGGGCGGTGCCGGAGGACGTGCCCTTCCATCAGGGCGACATCGCCGACGAAGCGCTGCTGGACAAGATCTGCGCGCAGCACGGCGTTGAGGCCATCATGCACTTCGCGGGCTCCGTGGTGGTGCCGGAGTCGGTGGAGAACCCGCTCAAATACTACCACAACAACACCGCCAAGAGCCGCACGCTCATCGAAAGCGCGGTGCGGAACGGGGTGAAGCACTTCATCTTCTCCTCGACCGCCGCCGTCTACGGCATTCCTGAGCAGGTGCCGGTGGCCGAGGACAGCCCCACGGTGCCGATCAATCCCTACGGCGCCTCCAAGCTGATGACCGAGATCATGCTGCGGGATTGCTCGGCGGCCTATCCGTTCAACCACGCAGCGCTGCGCTATTTCAACGTGGCGGGCGCGGACCCTGAGGGGCGCACCGGCCAGTCCACCCGCAACGCCACCCACCTCATCAAGGTGGCGGCCGAGGCCGCGCTGGGCAAGCGCGCCTCGCTCAGCGTCTACGGCACGGACTATCCGACGCCCGATGGCACAGGCGTGCGCGATTACATCCACGTCTCCGATCTGGTGAACGCCCACGTGCTGGCGCTGGAGCGCTTGATCGAGGAGCCGGAGAAGAGCCTGCTCCTGAACTGCGGCTACAACCGGGGCTTCTCGGTGCTGGAGGTGATCGAGGCGGTGGAGCGCGTCTCCGGTGTCAGGATCAGGCGCGAGCTCGCCCCGCGCCGCGCGGGTGATCCGGCCGCGCTGGTGGCGGACAACCGCAAGATTCAGGAAACCTTTGCCTGGCAACCGCGCTACGGCAACCTAGATTTCATCGTTGAGACCGCGCTCCGCTGGGAGCAGCAGGTCGAGTCCCGCGTGAGGTAAAAACAGCTGGAGTGAGCATGACTGTCCCTGCGAGCGGCTTTGATCAGATCTGCGAGGAACTGGTGCATAGGCCGCTCCGGCAACTGTCAGCCGCCGCGCCGCCCCAGCCGCCGTTCGTGCTGGATATCGGCCCGCTCCACATCGATTTCACCAAAACCCATTGGCATCCCAAGCTGTGGGAGGCCGCCCTGCCGCTGTGGCCGCAGGGCGGCTGGAGCGGGGCATTCCGCGCCCTGACGCAGGGCGGCATCGTCAACCCGAGCGAGGGGCGGGCAGCGCTGCACACCGCCGCGCGCGGCTTCATCGTGCCCGAGACGGCGGCGGACGGCAGCCCGGTGCGGGCGGTGGTGGCTGAGGGCGACAAGCGCATGAAGGCGCTGGTCGAGCGGCTGCGCCATCGCGCCGCCAGCGATTACGACGCGGTGCTGCACATCGGCATGGGCGGCAGCGTGCTGGGGCCGGCGCTCGCGGTGGAAGCGCTTGCGGCGGGATACCGGGGCAGGTTTATCGCCCGCTTCCTTGCCAACGTGGACGGCCATGCCTTCCAGCAGGCCATCAACGGCCTCGACCCGCGCCGGACGCTGGTGGTCGCCGTCTCCAAGAGCTGGACGACGGCCGAGACCAGGGCCAACCTGGACCTCGCCCGCACCTGGCTGGAAGAGGGCGGGGTGGTTGCCCCGGCGCAGGCGGTGATCGCTGTCACTGCCGCCAAGGAAAAGGCGCTGGCGGACGGCATACTTGAGGAAAACATCCTGCCGTTCGGCAGCTGGGTCGGCGGGCGCTATTCGGTGTGGTCGCCGGTCGGCGTCACCATCGCGCTGCAATACGGCTGGGAGGCGTTCGAGGCTTTCCGGGCCGGGGGGCGGCTGATGGACACACACGTCGCCGAGGCGGGCGACGGGCCGAGCGCGCCCACCATCGCGGCGGTGCTGGGTTATGCCTACGCCCGCTGCTGCAAACGCGCGACGCGGGGCGTGTTCGCCTATGACGAGCGGCTGGTCTCACTGGTGCCCTACCTTCAGCAGCTGGAGCTGGAGAGCAACGGCAAGGGCGTGAAGGCGGATGGCAGCCCCTACGACGGCCCGGCCATGCCGGTGGTGTGGGGCGGCGTCGGCACCAGCGCGCAGCACGCGGTGTTCCAGTGGCTGCACCAGTCGACTGACTGGGCCCCGGTCGACTTCATCGCCGTGGCCCGGCCCGACCATCCGCACGAGGCCTCGCACCGGGCGCTGCTGGCCAACTGCCTGGCGCAGTCCAGCGCGCTGATGAACGGCACGGACGGCGACGGCGACCCCGCCCGCCGCCACCCCGGCAACCGGCCCTCGACGCTCATTCTGCTCGATCGGCTGTCGCCTGAGGCGCTGGGCGCGCTGCTCGCCTTCTACGAGCACCGCACCTACGCCTTCGCCTGCCTCATGGGCATCAACTGCTTCGACCAGATGGGCGTGGAACTGGGCAAGCGCATGGCGGGCGGCGTGGAGACGGCGCTGGCAACCGGCAACGTGGCGGGGCTGGACCCCTCCACCGCCAATCTGGTGCGGCGTCTGGCGTCGGCGGGGGAGTAGGCGCGAATTTTGATTCGCAGGTATTTTCGCAGAAGATCTCGGACCCTCTGCACTCCCGTTCGTTTTATCGGGCCGCGTATGGCGGGATCGCTTGTGCCCTTTCTGGTTTACGCCGCGGACAAGACCGGGTGCGTCCCGATGAATCGAATGGGGGAATGTTAAGGGGGGCCAAGACCCCCTTAAATCTGTACCTTGTGTGCCCCCTCAATCCGGCAGCAGCGGGCCGACGGAGAGGAAGCGGCGGTTGCGTTCCTCCAGGATGACCGCGCTGAGGACGCCGTGGCGGTAGGCTCCGGTGTCAACGCCGATGCGGTTGGGCAGGTTCTGCGGCTCCGGCGTGATGGTGTGGCCGTGGACGACGACTGCGCCGAAGTCCTCCTCCGACGTCAGGAACGGCTCGCGAATCCAAATCAGGTCCTCCTCCCGCTGCGCGTCCAGCGGAACGCCGGGGCGAATTCCGGCATGGGCGAAGACATAATCCCCGAAGCGCAGGCTGAGCTGGGTGGCGGCGAGGAATCGACGATGATGAAACGGCACGGCATCGCGCGCTGCGGCCCGGATGGCATCCAGATCGCCCGAGTAAAGCAGGCGAGCACTCACCCCATAGCTCGAAAGGGTTTCCATGCCGCCATATTCCAGCCAGGCAGCGGCCGTTTCGTCCGGCGCGGTGCCCGCCAGCACATCGAGAAAGCACTGCTCATGGTTGCCGCGCAGGAAGTGGGGCATGGCCCAGGCGGGGGCAAGGTTGATGAGCCATTCGATCGTCTCGGCCGACTGGGGACCACGGTCGATGTAGTCACCCAGAAAGATCAGATGGGTCTCCGTTGCCGGAAGATCAGGGTCGGGCGCGGCGGTGCAGCTGCCACGCAGCTGCGCGATGAGGCCCTGTAGCAGATCGAGCCGGCCGTGGATGTCGCCAATGGCAACCAGCCGTACCCCCTCGGGCGTGGCGGCATGGGCGAACTGCGGTGCCTCCGGTTCAGGTTCGTCCATGTCGTTGCGACTCGCCAGCCGGGTCAGCAGACGCCTTATCATCCGTTCGTTCTCCCGCTTGTCGGTGTCTCTGATGCCCGTACCCCTGGCCGCCCCGCCATTGCTGTTGGGGCGTGGGCGTTCTATAGCGCATTCGTCCGCCCGCCGCAGCAGGGACGCGCCGGAACGGTGCGCCGGGTAGGCGTTTGCGCGCATTTTAAGCGCGTTAGACTTGACAAAAGGGCCGCCAACCCATATCCGCGCTGCTTCAAGTTTAAACCACGACATAAAACGGCAAGCGTCATGAAAATCCGTAACTCGCTGAAGTCGCTCAAATCCCGCCACCGCGATTGCCGGGTCATCCGTCGTCGTGGCCGCGTCTATGTGATCAACAAGACCAACCGTCGCTTTAAGGCCCGCCAGGGCTAACTGTGGCGATTGCCGGAGGGCCGTCGGCGGTCGTTTTCGACGTCGGCGGCGTTCTGTGTGACTGGGACCCCCGTCACCTCTACGTCAAGCTGATCCCTGATCCCGAGGAACTGAACTGGTTCCTCGCCAACGTGGTCACCCACGACTGGCACTTTCAGCACGACGCCGGCCGCTCGGTCCGTGAGACCATTCCGGAACTGACGGCCAAATACCCAAAATACGCTGAGCTGATCGCGCTCTACGATCTCGCGCTGGATGGAAACCATCCCCAGCGCCATCGAAGGCACCTGCGCGCTGGTGGAAGAACTGGCCGCCAGGGGCGTGCCGCTGTTCGCCATCACCAACTTCTCGGCCGAATTCTTCCCCCGCTTCTGCGCCGACTATCCGATCATGCGCCACTTCCGCGACATCGTGGTCTCGGGGGTGGAGAAGGTCATGAAGCCGAACCCGCGCATCTACGAGATTGCGCTTGGCCGCTTCGGTCTCAAGCCGGGCGAGGGCATGTTCATCGACGACCGGCTGGACAACGTGCAGGCAAGCGCGGCCGCAGGCTTCGTGCCGCACCACTTCCGCTCGCCCGAGCTGCTGCGCGCCGAACTGGAAGCGGCGGGGCTGCTTTAGGTTAAGCGCGGGCCGGTAGCGTCGCCGGAAAAGAATCGACGTTCGGCCAAGCCGGGACGGTGGGCAATTAAATGCTTATGATTTAAGGTCTCGGCCTGCAGGCGATTGGTCTTGCAGGGCACCGGGCCGTTGCCGAGTTATGGCCCGCCTCGTCATCGTCCAAAGGGGCCTTCATGTTTGACCGCCGTCAGTTCGTTGTATCCGCTGCCGTCGCGCTTGCCGCCGGTCGTCTTGCTTCCGCTGCCGCCGCATCCGGCCCGAGCAGCGCGGGGCAGAGGGACGGCAAGTCCCTGACGCAGATTCTTGATGAACTGATGCAGCGGGCCCTCGCCATCTCGCCCACCCTGATGACCATGACAGGACTCGACACCGGGGCGAACGCGTCGGCTCGCGGCCAACTGGATGATCGTTCGCTCGCAGGGGTGGAGCGTTACAAGGCGATCTTCGTCGATCTGGAGCGGGCGCTCGCCGGGTTCGACCCCGCCACCCTGTCCGGCGCAGACTGGATCAACCACCAGACCGCCGCCTATGTGGCGAAAACCACGCTCGAGAGCTACCGCATGCCCTTCGGCGACCCGAACGTGGGCGTGGCGGTGCCATACATCGTCTCCCAGCTGTCCGGCAATTACCGGAACCTGCCGACCTTCCTGACCACCCAGCACCCTGTCGAGACGGCGCAGGACGCGGAATACTATCTCTCCCGTCTCTCCGCCTTGGCCGGGGCGCTGGATGACGAAACGGCGCGGGTGCGGGCGGATTTCGCCAAGGGGGCGACGCCGCCCGACTTCGTGCTGAAGAAGACCCTGGTTCAGCTCGACGCGATCCTCGGAGCCGCCCCGGAAAACTCGGACCTGGTCACGTCGCTGGTCAGCCGGGCCGCGGCCAAGGGCCTTGCGGGCGACTGGCAGGCGCGTGCGGGCGCAATCGTGGCTCAGGAGGTCTATCCTGCCCTGCAGCGACAGAGGGCCGTGCTGGAGGCGGCCCTGCCCACGGCCACCCATGACGCCGGCGTCTGGCGGCTGCCGCAGGGTGGCGACTACTACGGATATGCCATTCGCACCGCGACGACCACCGACATGCCCGCCGATGAGATCCACAAGCTGGGACTCGAACTGGTCGCCCGCTTCTCGGCGAAGGCGGATGCCATCCTGCGCCAGGAAGGGCTCACGCAGGGCACGGTGGGGCAGCGCATCGCCGCGCTGCGCCGCAACCCGAAGTACCTCTTTCCCAACACGGAGGAAGGCCGCGCCGCGCTGATTGCCTATGGCGAACAGCTCACGGAGGCGGTGAGGGCCCGCCTGCCGCAATGGTTTGGACAGTTGCCCAAGGCTCCGGTGGAGATCCGCCGTATGCCCACCGCCATCGAGGCAGGCGGACCCGGCGCATTCTATCAGACGCCGAGCCTGGACGGCAGCCGTCCAGGTCAGTTCATCATCAACCTGCGGGATACGGCCAATCAGCCGCGCTTCGACCTGCCGACGCTGATTCACCACGAGGCGCTGCCGGGGCATCACCTCCAGAATGCCCTGATGATCGAGGCGGCGGACCTGCCCATGCTGCGGCGCATGCCGCTGTTCTCGGGCTACAGCGAGGGGTGGGGACTCTACGCCGAGCAGCTGGCGGACGAGATGGGGCTTTTCGAGAACGACCCGCTGGGACGGCTGGGCTACTTCGCCTCCATGCTGTTCCGCGCCGCCCGGCTGGTGGTGGACTCTGGCCTGCATTACAAGCGCTGGACCCGCGAACAGGCCATTGCCTACATGCGGGAGACGCTGGGCGACAGCGAGGACAACGTCACTCGCGAGGTGGAGCGCTACTGTGTGCAGCCGGGCCAGGCGTGCAGCTACATGCTGGGCTGGCGTGTGTGGACCGAAGCCCGCGCCAGGGCGCAGGCGCGTCTTGGCACCCGCTTCGATATGCGCGTCTTCCACGACCGGGGGCTGCTTTCGGGCAGTATGCCGCTGGATGTGCTGGCCCGCGTGATCGACGACTGGCGGTAGGCCGCGGTTTCCCCGGCGGAGGGGAGCAGGACTGCAGGGGGCCGAACGCCCCCTGCTTGAGCCCCATGGCCTAGCGGCGAGGCAGTTTCTTCAGTTCGTCGCCCTGCAGGCGGGCGATGTGGAGCACGTTGGTGGAGCCGGGCGTGCCGAAGGGGTAGCCGGCCATGAGGATGATCTGATCGCCGCCGTCCGCCAGCTGCGAGCGCAGCGCCATGCGCTTGGACTTGCCGACCATTTCCTCGAAGTTGGCCACGTCGCGCGTGCGAATGGCATGAAGGCCCCAGACGAGGCCGAGCTTGCGCGCCGTCTCCAGCTTGGGGGTGAGCACCAGAATAGGCGTGATCGGCCGCTCGCGGGCGGCGCGCAGCGCGGTCGAGCCCGAGGTGGTGAAGCAGCAGATGGCCTTGGCGCTGAGCGACAGGGCGATCTGGCTGGCCGCCGCCGAGATGGCGTCGGCGGTGGTGGCCTCGGGCTGGATTTCGCTGAAGTGGACGCGGGCCTGGTAGGTGACGTCCTGCTCCACCTGGGTGGCGATCTCATCCATCATGCTGACCGCTTCCAGCGGGTAGGCGCCGGCAGCGGATTCGGCGGAGAGCATGATCGCGTCCGCGCCGTCGTAGATGGCGTTTGCCACGTCCGACACCTCGGCCCGTGTGGGCGTGGGCGACTGGATCATGGATTCGAGCATCTGGGTCGCAACCACCACCGTCTTGCCCTTGGCGCGGGCGCTGGCGACGATCTGCTTCTGGAGGCGCGGCACCTCGGCGATGGGAGCCTCGACGCCCAGATCGCCGCGGGCGACCATCACCGCGTCGGCGAGGTCGAGAATCTCATCGAGGCGCTGCACGGCGGCGGGCTTCTCGATCTTGGCGAGCACCCCGGCGCGCCCCTGGATGAGCTTGCGGGCCTCGGCCACGTCCTCCGGCCGCTGGACGAAGGAGAGGGCGATCCAGTCCGCGCCCTTCTCCAGCGCGAAGGCGAGATCGCTGCGGTCCTTCTCGGTCAGCGCCGCGAGCGGGATGACCGCATCGGGCACGTTGACGCCCTTGTTGTTGGAGAGGCGGCCGCCCACCATCACGCGGGTGACGATACGGTTGGGGTGCACCTCCAGCGTCTCCAGCCGGATTTTGCCGTCGTCGAGCAGCAGGCGCTGGCCGGGGGCAAGGGCCGCGAACAGCTCGCGGTGGGGCAGGTGGACGCGGGTGGCGTCGCCCGGCGCCGGGTCGAGGTCGAGCACGAAGGTCTGCCCGCCCGTCAGCTCAATGGTGCCGTCGGCAAAAGTGCCGACGCGCAGCTTGGGGCCCTGAAGGTCCACCAGAATGGTGGTGGGGCGGCCCAGCTGGCCTTCCAGGTCGCGAATGCGGGAGATGACCTCCGCATGCCCTTCCTGGGTGCCGTGGGACATGTTGATGCGAAAGACGTCGGCGCCCGCTTCGAACAGCGCCCGAATCATTTCAGGCGAGCGGCTGGCAGGACCGAGCGTGGCGAGAATGCGAACCTTGCGGCGGCGTGGTTTGAACATTGTTTTGACGCGCTTATCTCAAATGACAACGGTGACAATATTGCTTAGCAGACATTACAGACATAAGGCATAAAGGGAATTCCCAAATGGAGAACGGTCAAATGGACCGGGCGACTCGGACTGAACTGGAAGCGGCGGCGTTCCGGCGGCTCCTCACCCACCTTCAGCAACGCACGGACGTACAAAACGTCGATCTGATGGGCTGGGGCGGCTTCTGCCGCAACTGTCTTTCTGAGTGGCTGGCGGAAGAGGCCGAGGCGCGGGGACTGGCGCTGGACAAGCACCAGGCCCGCGAATGGGTTTATGGAATGCCCTACGAGGAATTCAAGGCCCGCCACCAGCAGCCCGCGACCCAGGAGCAGCTGGACCGGATGAACGCCAGCCTTGAGGTGAACAAGCGCGTGCGCGGCCAGAGCTAAAGGGGGACTGGCCGCAACCCTCTTGTTCAGCCGGACCTTGGCCGCTACGGATGCCTGTTCTGAAAAGGTTTCCATCAAGGATAGGCGGGATGAGCGAAGTTATTGCGGCCGACCTGTTGCGTCAGCTCATTGAGCGCGTGGAGCGGCTGGAAGAAGAGAAGAAGGGCATCGCAGAGGATATCCGCGAGGTGTTCGCGGAGGCCAAGGCGCAGGGTTTCGACGTGAAGACCATGCGTCAGGTCATCAAGCTGCGGAACATGGAAAAGCACAAGCGCCAGGAAGCCGAGGCGCTGCTGGAGACTTATCTGGCCGCGCTCGGCATGGCGGAGTAAGCCTCTGCCCGTTCTGGCGGTTGAATGAACAGGCGGCGGTCCCACGCGGGGCTGCCGCTTTTCTTTGGCGGCCCCGTGATAGGCTCGGCTTAACCGCTGGACTGTAAAGGGAGCCGCACATGCTGGTGACGACGACGGCCGTTCTTGAGGGCAAGCCGGTGCGCGACTATCTGGGCGTAGTGACGGGCGAGGTCATCGTCGGGGCCAACATCTTCAAGGACCTGTTCGCTTCGGTGCGGGATATCGTCGGCGGCCGCTCGGGCGCTTATGAGAGCACCCTGCGCGATGCTCGCGCCACCGCCATTGCCGAGATGGTTGCCGAGGCCCGTGCACTCGGCGCGGACGCGGTGATTGAGTCGATCTCGACTACGAGACCATCGGCCAGGGTGGCTCCATGCTGATGGTCACCGTGACCGGCACGGCGGTAAAGCTCGCCTGACCCCCTTTCTTCCATGCCGGGTCTGGTGTAGGAGCCAAGGCGATAGTCCACAACAACGATGAGATCGGATCTCAAGGCGTCGCGTCTTGAGCCGAGACCGGAGTCTATGGCAGGTCATTCCAAATTTAAGAATATCATGCACCGGAAGGGCGCGCAGGACGCCAAGCGCGCGCGCGTCTTCTCCAAGCTGTCCCGCGAAATCACCGTCGCCGCCAAGATGGGCGCGCCGGACCCGGACCATAACCCGCGTCTGCGTGCCGCCATCAGCGCGGCGAAGGCCTCCCAGATGCCGCGCGACAATATCGAGCGCGCGCTCAAGAAGGCGCAGGGCGGCGATGTCGAGAACTACGAGGAAGTCCGCTACGAGGGCTTCGGCCCCGGCGGCACCGCGCTGATCGTCGAGGCGCTGACCGACAACCGCAACCGCACCGCGGGCGAGGTTCGCTCCTACTTCTCCAAGTACGGCGGCAACATGGGCGCGAACGGCTCGGTGAGCCACAGCTTCGATCGCCTCGGCCAGATCGTCTATCCGGCCAAGGCCGGTTCGGCCGACGCCGTGTTCGAGGCGGCGCTGGAAGCGGGCGCGGATGACGTGGTCTCCGACGAGGAAACCCACGAAATCTATTGCAGCCCGGACAGCCTGCACGAAGTGACCCGCGTGCTGGAAGCCAAGCTCGGCGAGCCGGACAGCGCCAAGCTGGCCTGGCGTCCGCACGACATGGTGACCGTGGACGAGGCCGCCGCCATCAGCCTGATGAAGCTGATCGACGCGCTGGAAGACAACGACGACGTGCAGACCGTCTGGGGCAACTATGAAGTGCCCGACGACGTGATGGCCAAGCTCGGCTAAGCGGGTGGCCAAGGCCAAACGCCTGATCGGTCTCGACCCCGGCCTCGCCAAGACCGGCTGGGGCGTTATCGACGTGGACGGCCTGCGCCTCACCCACGTCGCTAACGGCACGGTCTCGACGGACCGGGTGGACGACCTGGCGGAGCGCTTAGTCGCGCTCCACCAGGGTCTGCTGGAAGTGTTCAACACCTGGCAGCCGGACAGCGCGGCGGTCGAGGAAACCTTCGTCAACAAGAACCCCACCTCCACCCTCAAGCTGGGGCAGGCGCGCGGCGTCGTTCTGATGACGGCCAGCCTCTACGGCCTGCCGGTCGCCGAATACACGCCGAACCACGTGAAGAAGGCGGTCGTTGGCGTGGGCCACGCCGCCAAGGAACAGGTGGACGCCATGGTGCAGCGCCTGCTGCCGGGGGTGAAGATCTCCGGCCCCGACGCCTCAGACGCGCTGGCCGTCGCCATTGCCCACTCCTACGCCGCCGGAGCGCAGGCGGTGCTCGCCAAAGCCAAGAGGATGGCCTGATGTTCGCCAAGCTCCGCGGTGCCGTCGATACCATCGGCGAAGACACGGTCATCATCGACGTGAACGGGGTGGGTTACCTCGTCCACGCCTCCAACCGCACGCTGGGCCAGCTGCCCCCGGTGGGCCAGACCATCACGCTCTTCATCGAAACCCAGGTGCGCGAGGACGCGATCACCCTGTTCGGCTTTGCAAAGAGCGAAGAACAGCGGTGGTTCAAGCTGCTGACCTCCGTGCAGGGCGTGGGCGCGCGGCTGGCGCTTTCCATCCTCACCGCCCTGTCGCCCACGGACCTCGGCAACGCCGTTGCTCATCAGGACAAGGCGGCCGTCGCCCGCGCCAACGGCGTCGGCCCCAAGCTCGCCCAGCGCATCGTCATCGAACTGAAGGACAAGGTGGGCGCAATCCTGCCGGACTTCGAGGTGGCCCCCGCTGCCGCAGCCTCGCCGGGATCGGCGCTGGCCGATGCGGTCTCCGCTCTCGTCAACCTCGGCTACCGCCCGGCGGAAGCCAGCGCCGCCGTCTCCGCCGCCAAGGGCAAGGTGGGTGACGCAGGGCTGGACGATCTCATCAAGGCCGCGCTGAAAGAGGCCATGAGCGGGCGGTTGTAAGGCGGGGTAAGGCGCTGGATATTCGACTATTGGAGGGCTTACGGCGGACCGGCAGTTTTGGTATGAAGGATATTAGCAACTAGGGTTTCTGTGGATCACCACACAACCTTCCGAAAAAAGCCTGGACGTGTCGGCGTCCGGGCTTTTTCATTAGATGGGTCCGGGGTGTCGGCCCCGAACCCTTGTGCCGCCCTATTTCGAGCGAGCCACCTCCACGATCTTGAGGACAAGCATCGCGAAGGCAATCATCAGCGTGGAAATGCCGATGACGATAGCAACTAAGGATTCTATCTGAATGTGAACCACCTCCTGCCGACGGCGAGATTGCATCGCCGCAGGATTGCGGCGGTGCGGCCGTCGGAGGGGAGCATAGTCGGCACGCTCGATAACATCTTTATTAAATTAATAGTAATTTCAATGATTTATGCCATTCATGGCGCGCTCGTGAAACGCGGCCGTTAAAATGAGGGGGGTGCAGGGGGCCGAGACCTCTGCATAAAACCAGCCCTTGAAACAAACTTGCTTCAAGCAAGACGTGGCTTGGCAGTTTTTCCGCTGAAATTCGCAAAAAACGGGATTTATGACGCTGGCTGGCTATTCCGCTTTTGTTCGCGGACGCGTAAACACAAGCCATGAGTGACGAGCAAGAGCGACTGGTGGCGGGAGCGCGCAGCGAGGAGGATTTCCTCGAGGCGAGCCTGCGCCCGCAGCATCTGGATGAGTTCATCGGCCAGCAGACGGCGCGGGAGAACCTGCGCGTCTTCATCGAGGCCGCCAAGGCGCGCGGCGATGCGCTGGACCATGTGCTGTTCTTCGGCCCGCCGGGGCTGGGCAAGACCACGCTCGCGCAGATCATCGCCCGCGAGATGGGCGTGAACTTCCGGGCGACGTCGGGTCCGGTCATCGCCAAGGCGGGGGATCTGGCCGCGCTGCTGACCAACCTGGAAGCAGGCGACGTTCTGTTCATCGACGAGATTCACCGGCTCAATCCGGCGGTGGAGGAAGTGCTCTACCCGGCGATGGAGGACCGGCAGCTGGACCTCATCATCGGCTCGGGGCCATCGGCGCGGTCGGTGCGGATCGACCTGCCGCAGTTCACGCTGGTGGGAGCAACGACACGCTCCGGCCTCATCACCACGCCGCTGAGGGATCGCTTCGGCATTCCAGTCAGGCTGCAATACTACACCACGGACGAGCTGGAGCTGGTGGTGCGGCGCGGGGCAAAGGTGCTGGGCACCGAGATTGCGCCGGACGGCGCGCGCGAGGTTGCGGCGCGCTCGCGCGGCACGCCGCGTATTGCGGGCCGCCTGCTGCGCCGGGTGCGAGATTTCGCGGCAGTGGCGGGCGAGACGGTCATCAACCGGCACGTGGCTGATGCGGCGCTGACGCGCCTCGACGTGGACCGGCTGGGGCTGGACATGATGGACCGGCGCTACCTCTCCATGATCGCGGACACCTACCACGGCGGCCCGGTGGGGGTTGAGACCATCTCGGCCGCGCTTTCCGAACCCCGCGATACGCTGGAGGAGGTGATCGAGCCCTATCTGATCCAGATCGGGTTCGTCGCCCGCACCGCGCGCGGGCGGATGCTGACCCCGGCGGCGTTCGAGCATCTGGGGCTTGCCCCGCCCAGCCGAACGCAACAGCCGCTTCCCCTTCTTGACGGGGAAGGGTAAGGGCAGCGCATGTTCGGCACCAGGGGGCTCCATTGATGCGATCGGCTCGTCATGACTGAGGCACAGCACGACGACGTGGCCTATCAGGGCCGTATCGACGACGGTATCCATCGGTATTCGCTGCGAATCTACTTCGAGGATACCGATGCGGGCGGCGTGGTCTATCACGCCAACTACCTGCGGTTCATGGAGCGCGCCCGAACCGACATGCTCAGATGTGTTGGCATCGAACAGCGGCAGGGGCTTGAGGCGGAAGGAGCCGACAAGGGTAATTATGTCGTCGGGTCCCTCCAGATCGATTATAAGCGGCCGGCCCATCTGGACGACGTGGTGACGGTGGTCTCCACGGTCGAGGCCGTGCGGCCGGCAAGCTGCATCATCCGGCAACGGATTGTCAGGAAGAATGAAATACTGACTGACGCGAGGGTCACGGTCGCCTTTGTGGGCGAGGGTGGACGGCCGCGGCGTCAGCCGGCTGCCTGGCGGGAGCAGTTCGAGACGCTCTGCCGGGGCGAGGAACTCCAAGAGGAAGCGTGATGGAAGAAGCTGTAAATACGGTGTCGCTTGCGGCGGGTCAGGTTGATTTCTCCGCCTGGGCTCTGTTCTGGCAGGCGGACATGGTGGTCAAGGCGGTGATGATCGGCCTGGTCCTTGCCTCCATCTGGACGTGGGCCATCATGATCGACAAGGGCCGGCGCGTCGCCAAGATCAAGCGCGAGGCCGACCGGTTCGAGGACAGCTTCTGGTCCGGCTCCTCGATGGACAAGGTGTATGAAAACGCCAAGGCGCGGGGCAACCACCCGTTCGCCATGGTGTTCGGCGCGGCCATGGAGGAATGGCGGCGCTCGTTCACCGGCGGCCGGGTCGACAAGGCCTCGGTGAAGCAGCGCCTGGCGACCGTGATGCGCGTCACCTTCGAGCGCGAGATGGACAAGCTGGAGAGCAACCTGACGTTCCTGGCGACCGTGGGCTCGGTCGCGCCGTTCGTCGGCCTTTTTCGGCACGGTGTGGGGCATCATGCGTGCCTTCACCGGTATCGCCCAGACCCAGAACACCTCGCTCGCCGTGGTGGCCCCCGGCATCGCCGAGGCGCTGTTCGCCACGGCCATCGGCCTCGTCGCCGCCATTCCGGCGGTGATCGGCTACAACAAGATCCAGGGCGAGGTGGGCCGCTATGGCAACCGCCTGTCCACCTTCTGCGACGAGTTCCACGCGCAGCTGTCGCGCCAGCTCGACGAAAAGGTCGATTGAGAGGGGACGGCTGACATGGCGATGCATGTGGTACCATCCGGCGGCGGGCGCGGACGCGGCCGTCGTCCCATGGCGGACATCAACGTCACGCCGCTGGTCGACGTGATGCTGGTGCTGCTCATCATCTTCATGGTGACGGCGCCGCTGCTGGTGACCGGCGTGCCGGTCGACCTGCCGAACGCGCAGGCCAATGCCCTCAACGACGAGGACAACAAGCCGGTGCAGATTTCGGTCGACCCCTCGGGCGCGATCTTCATCGACGAGATGCAGATCTCGCTGGAAGAGCTGGCTCCGAAGCTGGCCGCCATCGCCGAGGCGCGCCGCGATGAGCCGCGCATCTATGTGCGGGCCGATTCTGACCCTCGACTATGGCGCGGTGATGCAGGTGGTGGGCACGATCAACACCGCCGGCTTCAAGAAGGTTGCGCTCATTACGGAGCATAAGGGGAAGTAAGGCGTGAAACGGTCGAGCTTGGTCATATCGGGCGTCGGCCATGCGGCGCTTGCAGCGGTGCTGGCCCTCAACTGGCCGGTGTCGGCGCCCGAGCGCCTGCCCACGGACCCCATTCCGATCGAGCTGGTCGATGTGGCCGACGTGCCGCAGGTGACCGAAAAGCCCAAGCCCTCCATCGAGGCCGCGCCGCAGGAAACGGTGGAGCCGGATGCGGTCGAGCCCGAGCCGGAACCCGAACCGGAGCCGGAACCCGCGCCGCCGCCCAAGCCCGAGCCGAAGCCTGACGCCGTGCCTGAGCCCAAGCCCGAGCCGAAGAAGCCGGAACCCAAGCCCGAGCCGCCCAAGCCGCCGAAAAAGCAAGAGCCAAAGAAGCCGGAGAAGCCCAAGGAGCGGCTGAACGCTTCCAAGCTCGAGAACCTGATCGACAAGCGGCTGGAAAAGGCGGACCGCAAGCCGCTGAACGTCTCCAAGCTGGCGGAAACGCTGGAGAAGGATATCTCCAAGAACGCCAAGCTTGACCCGCGCGCCGCCGCGACCATCCAGCAATTGATGGACGCGCAGGTCTCCCGCTGCTTCAATCCGCCCACCGGTGGACGCGACGTGATGGACATGACCGTGAGCGTGCGCCTGCGGCTCGATCCGCAGGGGCGGATTCTGGATCAGCCCGTCATTGTCGGCCAGACCGGCGTGACCGCAGGCAACCAGGCCTATGCCCAGGCTCTGGCCAGCGCGGCGCGACGGGCTATTCTGCGTTGTGCGCCCTATTCGCTGCCTGCCGAGCTGGCCCCCATCTGGGCCGGTCAGGAAATGGAACTGGTTTTCGATCCGTCGCGCCTCATGTAACGCGCCCGATTGTGAAAGGTTGAGCCGTGAAACGTTTGCTTCTTGCAGCCTTTGCCGCGCTTCTTGCTACTGCTTCTCCCGCCCATGCCGTTATCCGGATCGACGTGACCGGCGGCGTGGTGCAGCCGGTGCCGGTGGCGGTGCCCGCCTTCCCGGCGACGACCGACACGGCAACGCCGGCCGGTTCGGCCAGCCAGTTGGGGCAAGAGATTTCCAAAGGTGATCTCGGCGGACCTGGACCGCTCCGGCCTGTTCCGCCCCATCGATCCGCGCGCCTTCACCACCCAGGTGACGCCGGCCGATGCCACCAGCCCGCAGTTTGCCGCCTGGCGCACCGTGGCGGCACAGGCGCTGGTGACGGGCTACGTGCAGCCCAACCCGGACGGCTCGCTGCTCGTTGCCTGCTACGTCTATGACGTGTTCGGCGAGGAGGAGATGGGCCGCACCGGCTTTACCGCCCGCAACCCGCGGGACTGGCGGCGCACCGCCCACAAGTGCGCCGACTTCGTGTATGAGAAGGTGACGGGCGAGAAGGGCTACTTCGACAGCCGCATCGTCTACGTGAGCGAGAGCGGCCCCAAGACCAACCGCATCAAGCGGCTGGCGATCATGGACCAGGACGGCGCCAACCACCGCTTCCTCACCTCGGGCCAGAGCATGGCGCTGACGCCGCGCTTCTCGCCCTCGCAGCAGCAGATCGCCTACCTGTCCTACTACCAGAACAAGCCGCGCGTATTCCTTTATGACGTGCAGAGCGGCCGGCAGGAAGTGATCGGCGACTTCCCCGGCATGAGCTTCGCGCCGCGCTTCGCGCCGGATGGCAACTCGGTGCTGGTCAGCCTCAGCCGGGGCGGCAACACGGACATCTACCTGATGGACCTGCGGACCCGCCGGCTGCGCCAGCTCACCCATTCGCCATCGATCGATACCGCGCCGAGCTTCTCGCCGGATGGGACGCAGATCGTGTTCAGATCGGACCGGGGCGGTTCGCAGCAGCTCTATGTGATGAACGCGGACGGCACGAACGCGCACCGGATTTCGTTTGATACCCGCAACAAGCGATCCCGCTACGCCACGCCCGTGTGGTCGCCGCGCGGCGACTACATCGCCTTCACCAAGATGGACGAGGGCAAGTTCCGCATCGGCGTGATGAAGCCGGACGGCTCGGGCGAGCGCGTGCTGACCGACGCCTGGCAGGATGAGGGACCGACCTGGTCGCCCAACGGCCGGGTGATCGTGTTCTTCCGCACGGAGAAGTACGGCCGGGGCGGCACGGGCGGCGGCAGCAAGCTGTGGTCGGTGGACCTGACCGGCCAGAACGAACGGCCGGTGCCAACCCCGCTGGATGGCTCGGACCCGGCGTGGTCTCCCCTGTTACCGTAGGTTTTAGGTCGCAGTTGGGCAAAATTGTTCCGCTTTGCCAATGCAGTAGCTTGACGGTTATTTTCGCTATTCTATAACCGCTACCGTGGCGACCGGTACGTAATGGCTGGTCGCGCCACTGGTTGCCGTAAGGAAGAAATCATGCAGAAATTCAAGTTGATCGCTGTTGTTGGCGGGCTTGCTCTGATGGGCGCCTGCGCCAAGAAGGAAGAGCAGCTGCCGCCGGCTCCGCCGCCGGCCCCGGCCGCTCCGGCTCCGGCCCCGGCTCCGGCCCCGGCTCCCGTGACGCCGTCGGTTGTCCCCGGCAGCGTTCAGGACTTCGTGAACACCGCTGGTTCCGACCGCGTGTTCTTCGCCTATGACAGCTATGCGCTGGACGATGCCGCCCGCGCGACCCTGTCGAAGCAGGCCGAGTGGCTGAAGAAGTACCCGAACGTGAAGGTGACCGTCGAAGGTCACGCCGACGAGCGCGGTACCCGTGAATACAACCTGGCTCTGGGCGATCGCCGCGCCAACGCCGTCCGCAACTTCCTGGTTGCTCAGGGCGTCGAGGCCGGCCGCGTCACCACCATCTCCTATGGCAAGGAGCGTCCGGAAGTTCTGGGCTCGGATGAAGAATCCTACGCCAAGAATCGCCGTGGCGTGACCGTGCTGCAGGGCGCTGCCAGCTAAACCCTGGCATCTTCGCCAAACCGCTGAACGCTCCGGTGCGTCCCCGCGCCGGAGCGTTTGGTTTTTCAGGCCAAGCCGCGCATCCGGCGGCCCATGCCACGCAATGCTGGCATAATCTGGTGCCAGGCAGTAACTAATCAGCCAAATGTGAAGTGCCGTGAGCAGACCCGCCGAGAGGAGGCTTGTCCCGATGCTGAAGTGCCGTCAGGTGTCCGTTGCGCTCATCCTAGCCGTGCTGTCCATGCCCCTGGTCCAGGGGCCGGCCCAGGCCCAGTCGGCGGAGGATGTGGGCAAGCGCATCGACAAGCTGGAAGCGGAAATGCGGGCGGTGCAGCGTCAGGTGTTTCCGGGCGGGGCTTCGAAGTATTTCGAGCCCGAGTTCTCCGGAGCGCAAGGCGGCGCAGGCGCACCGGCCGCCCCGGCGCAGGATACTGCGCGCAGCGATCTTCTGGCGGACATGCAGGCGCGCCTGACCCAGCTTGAGGAGCAGTTGGCCAACCTCACCGGCCAGGTGGAGGAAGCCAATTTCCGCGCCCGCCGGGCCGAGGACACGTTGACTAAGCTGCGCGAGGACATGGAATATCGCCTGACCGTGCTGGAGGGCGGCGATCCCATGGCTGCCGGCGCAGGAGCGGCAGCCGGCGGCGCTGCCGGCGCGGGCACGGCTGGCGTGCGGACGCCGGCGCCCGGCGCCCAGGCCCAGACCCCGGCTCCGGCAACTGAGCCGGGCGAGCCCCAGCCGTTCCCGCCGCCGGGCTTCGATCCGAAGAGCGGGGAGACCAGCGCCAACGCGACCGATCCGAATGCGAATGCGGCTGCCGCCGCCGGCCTGACGCCGGAGGAGCAGTACAAGGCGGCCTACGCCTTCGTGAACCAGAACGACTACCCGCGCGCCGAGGCGGCGCTGAAGACCTTCATCGACAGGAACCCCAAGTCCGCCCGCACGCCCGATGCCATGTACTGGCTGGGCCGGGTGTATCTGGTCCGCAAGAGCTATGCCCAGGCCGCCAAGGCCTTCCTTGATACCTACCAGCAGTTTCCCAAGGCCAACCGCGCGCCCGACAGCCTGGTGGGGCTGGGCGACGCGCTGATGGGCCTGGGCAAGCCGGAGGAGGCCTGCCAGGCCTATAACGAGCTGGAGGCGGTCTACCCGTCCAAGATCACCGGCTCGCTGAAGGCCCGCCTGGGCGAGGGCCGGTCCAAGGCCAAGTGTGGGTGAGCTGCCAGGGGTGGATGAACCAGAAGCCGTCCTGACGCCCGAGGCCGTGCGCGCCGCTCTTCTCAGCGCGGCGGCGTGGGCCGGGCTGGACGGTCTTGGCGAAGGCGCGCAGCGGCTGGCGGTTGCCGTCTCCGGCGGGGCGGACAGCCTGGCGCTCACGCTGCTGGTGGCGGAAAGCCTGCCGGGGCGGATCATCGGGCTCACCGTTGACCATGGCCTGCGCGCCGAATCGGGAGCGGAGGCGGCGCAGGTGGGCCAGTGGCTGGCCACACGTGGCATTCCTCATACGACGCTTTTGTGGGAAGGGGAAAAACCCGCCGCCAACATTCAGGCGGAAGCGCGGGCCGCCCGCTACCGTCTGCTGGATGAGTGGTGCGCGGGTCATGGCGTTCCTGCCGTGCTGACGGCCCACCACCGGGACGATGTGGCCGAAACCTTCCTCATGCGCTTGGCGCGCGGCAGCGGTCTTGCCGGGCTTGCCGCCATCCAGCCCGCGCGCCGCTTGGCCGGCGGCACCTGGCTGCTGCGCCCGCTCCTGGACGCCACCAAGGCGCAGCTGCGCGCCGCGCTGGAGATGCGGGGCCAGCCGTGGATCGAGGACCCCAGCAACGAGAACGAGCGGTTCGACCGCGTGCGGGTGCGGCGCTGGTTGGTGGAACAGCCGGACGGGGAGGCGATGACAAGGCGCATTGCTGCGTCAGCCCGGCATCTGGCTGCGGCCAATGACGCCATCGCCTGGGTGGTGGAGCGGCACCTGACCGCCTATGTTGAGGTGTGCGAGACAGGCGGCCTCAGCATCGCTGATCGGCAAGCCTTTCTTAATGTCCCCGATGAGATCCTGCGGCGTGCTCTGATGGACTGTATCGCCAAGGTTGGAGTTGCCCGTACCACCCCGCGCGGGGAGGAACTGGACCGGCTGATCGAGGGGTTGAAGCGCGGCGAGAGCGCAACGCTGGGCGGCGCGCTGGTGCGTGTGACGGGACGCGGTTTGATGCTTACGCCGGAAGCGCGCAGGCGCTGACCGGCCGTCCCTGTGTATCCAACGCGGCGGAGCGGCGCGGCCGACGGTCGAATGCTGCATTCCGGTAGTTGTTTCGCCGCACAGAGAACTTATCTTAGCCAAAGGCGGCGAAGAGTCGTGCCGCATGAAGCGTAGGAAGAATTATGCCTGATAAACGTGGGCCAAGCACCCTGGGCCGGAGCATCGCGCTCTGGGCGATCATCATCGTCGTCCTGGTGCTGATGTTCAACATGTTCTCCCCGCAGCAGCAGACGGGCGCAGCCTCGCAGCTGGCCTATTCCGACTTCCTGGCGCAGGTGGAGGAAGGGCATGTGCGGGAGGCCCAGATCCGGGGGCCTGAAATCACCGGCACCCTGAGCGACGGTCAGGCGTTCCGCACCTATGCGCCGGACGATCCCAACCTGGTGGATCGGCTGGCTTCCAAGGGCGTGACCTTCAAGGCCGCGCCGGAGGAAAGCCGGAGCCTCCTGATGCAGCTGCTGTTCAACATGCTGCCGTTCCTCCTGGTGCTGGGCATCTGGATCTTCGTCATGCGCCAGATGCAGAACGGCGCCGGTCGCGGCGCCATGGGCTTCGGCAAGTCCCGCGCCCGCCTGCTCAGCGAGAAGCAGGGCCGCGTCACCTTCGATGACGTGGCCGGCATCGATGAGGCGCGCGAGGAACTTCAGGAGATTGTCGACTTCCTGAAGGACCCACAGAAGTTCCAGCGCCTGGGCGGCAAGATTCCGAAGGGCGCACTGCTGGTGGGCCCTCCGGGCACTGGTAAGACGCTTCTGGCCCGCGCCATCGCGGGTGAGGCGAACGTGCCCTTCTTCTCCATCTCGGGCTCCGACTTCGTCGAGATGTTCGTGGGCGTCGGCGCCAGCCGCGTGCGCGACATGTTCGAGCAGGCGAAGAAGAACGCGCCGTGCATCATCTTCATCGACGAGATCGACGCCGTGGGCCGCCATCGTGGCGCGGGCCTGGGCGGCGGCAACGACGAGCGCGAGCAGACCCTCAATCAGCTGCTGGTGGAGATGGACGGCTTCGAGGCCAACGACGGCATCATCATCGTGGCGGCCACCAACCGTCCGGACGTGCTGGACCCGGCGCTGCTGCGCCCAGGCCGCTTCGACCGGCAGATCGTGGTGCCGCGCCCGGACATTCAGGGCCGCGAGAAGATCCTCAGCGTTCACATGAAGAAGGTGCCGCTGGCGCCGGACGTGAAGGCCAAGGTGATCGCGCGCGGCACGCCGGGCTTCTCGGGCGCCGATCTTGCCAACCTCGTCAACGAGGCGGCGCTGCTGGCAGCCCGCAAGGGCAAGCGCCTGGTGGCGATGACCGACTTCGAGGAAGCCAAGGACAAGGTCATGATGGGCGTGGAGCGCAAGTCCATGGCCATGACCGAAGAGGAAAAGGCGCTGACGGCCTACCACGAGGCGGGCCACGCGCTGGTCGCGCTGCATGAGCCGGCTTCCGACCCCATCCACAAGGCCACCATCATTCCGCGCGGCCGCGCGCTGGGCATGGTGATGCGCCTGCCGGAGCGGGACAGCTACAGCTACCATCGCGACAAGATGTACGCCAACCTGTCGGTGGCCATGGGCGGCCGCGTGGCGGAAGAGCTGATCTTCGGCTACGACAAGGTGACCTCGGGCGCATCCGGCGACATCCAGATGGCGACCTCGTTGGCCCGCACCATGGTGACCCAGTGGGGTATGTCGGACAAGCTCGGCCCGCTCATGTACGGCGAGAACCAGGAAGAGGTGTTCCTCGGCCACTCCATCGCCCGTACCCAGAACATCTCGGAAGAGACGGCGCGCCTGATTGACGCCGAGGTGAAGCGGATCGTGATGGAGAGCTACGAGCGCGCCAAGAAGGTTCTGACCGATCACAAGGAAGACCTGCACAAGATCGCCAAGGCGCTGCTCGAATTCGAGACGCTGGCCGGCGACGAGATCAAGGCGCTGATCGAGGGCAAGTCCATCGAGCGCCATGATGTGGAGGAAGACACCCCGCCGCCGTCCACCGGCGTGTCGGCGGTGCCGAAGACCGGCGGCCGGTCCTTCGGCGGGCCGGAGCCGCAGCCCCAGGGCTAAGGCACAAGGCCAACACAAGACACTCCCGATCGGTCGGGAATGACGTTAAGAAAAGCCCTTCTCCCTGGAGAGGGGCTTTTCTTTTGGGTGGCCTGCCATGACCGATCTCGACCACGCCCGCGCATCGCTGTCGTCCCTGCCAGAAGAGGCAAGGCTCTACCTGCGCCCAACCGGGCTCGGCTGCGTGCCCGCGCACGACCCCTCGGCCGTGCGGCGGCTGGCGGGTGGCATGGCGTGGTTCGGCCTCGTCCATATTATTGCCCGCGTGGGCAGACAGCGACGGGTGAGCGTGGTGGCGCCGGTGGGCGAGGTGGAGGCGCTGATCGACGGCTTGCCCGCCGCACACCGGGAGCGGGCAGGAATGCAGTGGCGGAACCTGCTGAAACCCCGCCCGGCGCTCGACATGGGGCACGGCAAGATGCTGTCCTTTGACCGGCCGGCGGTGATGGGCATTCTCAACGTGACGCCGGACAGCTTCTCTGATGGCGGCAAGCATGTGGACGCGCAGGTGGCCGCCGAGACCGCCTGGGCGATGATGAAGGCCGGGGCCGCCATCATCGACGTGGGGGCGGAATCCACCCGGCCAGGCGCAAAGCCGGTGTGGGAGGGAGACGAGATCGAGCGGATGCGCCTGCTCCTGGAGCGTCTGGCCCACCAGCCGGTGCCGTGGTCGGCCGATACCCGCAAGGCAGCGGTGATGCGCTACGCGCTCGGCCAAGGCGTCGGCATCATTAACGACGTCTCGGCGCTGACCTATGACCCGGAGGCGGTGAAGGTGGTGGCAAGCAGCGGCATCCCCGTCGTGCTGATGCACCACCAGGGCGACCCGCAGACCATGCAGGTGAGCCCCGCCTATGATGATGCGCTGCTGGATGTCTACGACTGGCTGGAGGCCCGGATCGACGCCTGCGAGGCAGCTGGTATCGCACGCGGGAAAATCATCCTCGACCCCGGCATCGGCTTCGGCAAGACCGTGCGGCACAATCTTGAAATCCTGAATGGCCTCAGCCTCTTCCACGCGCTGGGCTGCCCGATCCTGCTGGGGGTCAGCCGCAAGCGCTTCATCGCCGCGCTCTCCCGCGAGGAGCCCGCCACCGAGCGCCTGCCAGGCAGCCTTGCCATTGCGGTTCAAGGCGCGGCGCAGGGCGTGCAAATGTTCCGCGTCCACGACGTTCCTGAGACCGTGCAGGCGTTGAAGGTGTGGCAGGGGATGCAGGACGCCGCCCTGATGCCGCCGGGGATGTGAGGGCTTCTCAGGCTGAGGCAGAAGTTTTCGCAGGAGGGTCGTGGCCCCTCTTGGCAACCTCCCATTCGTTTGGTCGGGCCGCGCCTGTCACGAACCTTGGTGCGTGCTGGAGAGAACAGCGCGTCTGCTCCTTAAAATCATTCGAAATCTTGGGATGTTGAGTGGAGAGCACCCGGTCCAAGGGATGTGCGAGCATTCACGATCCAGCGAATGCCGCCGCTCATGCGGGATGCGGTTCGATGACCCTGAGCCGCCAAGCCGAACTGGCCCGTTCTAATATCCGCGTCCCGAAAATAAACGGGAGGTGCAGGAGGGACTGAGTCCCTCCTGCGAAAGTCCAGCTTTCCAGATGAATACAACGACGCGCAGCGGGAAAGCGGCGCGGTTTGTGGCGTTGTCCTTCCTGTTCCGGTGGCGGCTGCGTTGTGGTGAGCGTGCCGTTGCCTGTCACGTTGGTTGGGAGGAAAGGCGATGGACCGCAAGCTGTTGGGAGTGGTGTGTGCGCTGGGGGCGGGGCTGTTGGCCCAGCCCGTGCAGGCGCAGGAGACAGGGCAGGGTGGTCAGGTGGTGCTGGGCGCGACGGCGGGGACGCTCGGCATCGGGCCGGAGGTGGGCTATCGCTTCAGCCCGCTGTTCGGGGTGCGCGCCAACGCGGGCTGGTTCCACTGGGACGAGGACTTCGACATCGACGACGTGGATTATAACGGC
The DNA here is from genome assembly GCF_022569295.1 of Pedomonas mirosovicensis. Lineage (NCBI taxonomy): Bacteria > Pseudomonadati > Pseudomonadota > Alphaproteobacteria > Sphingomonadales > Pedomonadaceae > Pedomonas > Pedomonas mirosovicensis. The sequence goes on from NZ_JAKFIA010000001.1 coordinate 1,148,062, forward strand.
AAGCTGAAGCTCAACTCCTACGGGCTGATGGCGGATGTTTACCCGTTCCGGGGCAAGTTCCGGGTGTCGGTGGGCGCGCGCCTCAACGACAACCACGTGCGGCTGCGGGCGACGCCGGGCGAGCCGGTGACCATCGGCAACGATGTCTACACGCCCGAGGAAATCGGCACGCTGCGCGGCAACATCGAAACCAACCGGATCGCGCCGATGGTGACGATTGGTTATGCGGGCCGTCTGGCGACGGGCTGGGCGTTCGCCATCGAGGCGGGCGCGTTGTTCCATGGCAGCCCGGAGGTGGGCGCGCTGACGGCCAACGGCTTTCTGGCCGATCACCCGGAGTTCCAGCAGGACTTGCGGCGGGAGATCGATGAGATCGAAGACGAGGCGGATGACTACAAGGTCTGGCCCGTGCTCCAGCTGAGCGTGTCGTACCGCTTCTAATCGCTTGGCCATCGACGCCCGGCCCCTTGCGAGCGACCGGGCGCGGGATGCGGCATCGCGGCGGCCCATAGGCGGGTGTTATGATGGTCGTGGTCTTGCGTCTCGGGCGCACGGGCTGCCGGCTGTGTGGGCGAGAGGGAGTAAGCGGGAATGGCAGACTATCGGGACGACGACCGGTTCACCGGGCGGCTTGCGCGCTATGCGCGCGTGGGCACGGCCATGGGCGGGCTGGCGGCCCGGTTCGCCGCCAACCGCGTGCTGGGCGCGCCGCTGGACCGGGCGCAGCACGCCGGGCAGATCCGCCAGTCGCTGGGCGGCCTCAAGGGCCCGGTGATGAAGCTGGCCCAGCTGCTCTCCACCATTCCTGATGCGCTGCCACCGGAGTACGCGCAGGAGCTTTCCCAGCTTCAGGCCAACGCGCCCGCCATGGGCTGGCCGTTCGTGCGGCGGCGGATGCGGACCGAACTGGGCGAGGACTGGCGGGCGCGCTTCGCCAGCTTCGAGGAGCAGGCGGCGGCCGCCGCCTCGCTGGGGCAGGTGCACCGGGCGACCGGACACGACGGGCGGTTGTTGGCGGTGAAGCTGCAATACCCGGACATGGGCTCGGCGGTGGAGGCGGACCTCAAGCAACTGGACATGGTGCTGGGGCTCTACCGCGCCTACGACAAATCGATCGACGTTTCGGAAATCCGCCATGAACTGGCCGACCGGCTGCGCGAGGAGCTGGACTATGAGCTGGAAGCCGGGCGGATGCGGCTTTACGGCCACATGCTGGCGGGCGAGGCGGCCGTGCACGTGCCCGAGCCGGTGGCGGATCTTTCCACCAAACGCCTACTGACCATGACCTGGCTGGAAGGGCGGCCGATCCTCGACTTCAAGCAGGCCGACCAGGAGACGCGCAACCGCATCGCCATCAACATGTTCCGCACGTGGTACGTGCCGTTCCACCGCTACGGCGTCATCCATGGCGACCCGCACCTGGGCAACTACTCGGTGCGGGAAGACCTGACCATCAACCTCCTCGACTTCGGCTGCGTGCGGATTTTCCCGCCCCGCTTCGTCGGCGGGGTGATCGACTTGTATCGCGCGCTGCGCGATGGAGACCAGCAGCTGGCCGTCCACGCCTACGAGACCTGGGGCTTTAAGGGGCTGACGCAGGAGCTGATCGAGACGCTGAACATCTGGGCCAGCTTTGTCTACAGCCCGCTGATGGAAGACCGGCCGCGCCTCATCAACGCCGCCGAGAAGCCGGGCGACTACGGCCGGGAACAGGCGGCAAAGGTGCATGCAAGGCTAAGGGAGCTGGGGCCGGTACGCCCGCCGCGCGAGTTCGTGTTCATGGATCGGGCCGCCGTGGGGCTGGGCGGGGTGTTCCTGCATCTGCAGGCCCATGTGAACTGGTATCGGCTGTTCCAGGACATTATCGAGGGATTCGACGTGGAGACGTTGGCGCGGGCGCAAGGAGAGGCTCTGCAGGCGGCAGGATTGCCGCCGGGCTGAGGCGGATGGACCGGTTGCGACCTTTCCGCGCGGGATTGGGGCCGGAAATGGCGGTTTTCCGCCACTTTTCAAGAGGTTGTCCCGTGGGACAATTCTTAATTCAAATGAATACATTACAATTAAAAGCAATAATATTTCATGAATTATTCTTGAAAACTCAGAACATGTCCGCAATATGAGCGGGCCTGAACAGGCTTTCGCTTGGCTTGACGGCGCGCTTTGCTATGGTGCGCCGCCTAGTTCGACATACGGAGTTTTGTAGCAATGGCTGAGAGCAACTTCGATTTTCGTGACCACAAGCGGACCTACGAGGGCTTCCTTGGGATGACCAAGTACATGACCATCGCGGTCGTGCTCATTCTGATCGGGATGGCTGTGTTTCTGGTAAACTAGCCTCCGTCAACAGGGGGGAGAATTGATGAAGATTGCGGTGGTGAAGGAGGTCCGCGCCGCCGAACGGCGAGTTGCGGCCACACCGGAGACCATAAAAAAGCTGAAAGGGCTGGGGTTCGACCTGGCCGTTGAAACGGGCGCCGGTGCGCTCTCGTACATTTCGGATGCGGATTACGAGGCCGCCGGCGCGCTTGTGGGCGACCGGGCAGCAGTGCTCGCCAATGCGGATATCGTGCTGAAGGTTCAGGGCCCTGGAGCCGACGAACTGGCGGGGCTTCCCCGCGGCGCGGTGCTGGTGGCGAGCCTCAACCCCTATCAGAACCGGGACCTGATGCAGGCCTATGCCAGCGCCGGTCTCACGGCCATGGCCATGGAGTTCATGCCGCGCATTACCCGCGCGCAATCCATGGACATCCTCTCCTCCCAATCCAACCTGGCCGGGTATAAGGCCGTGCTCGATGCCTGCGAGCACTTCGGCCGGGCCCTGCCCATGATGATGACGGCCGCCGGGACCATTCCGGCCGCCAAGGTCTTCGTCATGGGCGCGGGCGTGGCGGGCCTGCAGGCCATCGCCACCGCCAAGCGGCTGGGCGCGATCGTCTCGGCAACCGACGTACGGCTTGCCGCCAAGGAACAGGTGGAAAGCCTGGGCGGCAAGTTCGTCATGGTCGAGGACGAGGAAACCCGCCAGGCGGAAACCTCGGGCGGCTACGCCAAGGAAATGTCCGACGCCTACAAGGCCAAGCAGGCGGCGCTGATCGCGGACACCATCCGCAAGCAGGATATCATCATCACCACCGCGCTCATTCCCGGCCGGCCCGCGCCGCGCCTGGTGACGGCGGAGATGGTGGCCTCCATGCAGCCGGGCTCGGTGATCGTGGATCTGGCGGCCGAGCAGGGCGGCAACTGCGAGCTGACGCAACCGGGCGAAGTGGTGACGACGCCGAACGGCGTTACCATCGTTGGCCACCGCAACGTGCCAAGCCGGCTTGCCGCCAACGCCTCGGCGCTGTTCTCACGCAACCTCTACAACTTCCTGGCCGCCTTCCACGACAAGGAGGCCAAGACCATCGCCTGGAACTGGGACGACGAGATCCTCAGGGCCATCGTCGTCACCAAGGACGGCGCGGTCGTGCATCCTGCGCTTCAAGGTTGAGGGGGGCAGCCATGGATTTCATCGGACAGCTTTCGATTTTCGTGCTGGCGATCTTCGTCGGCTACTACGTCGTCTGGTCGGTCACCCCGGCCCTTCACACCCCGCTCATGGCCGTGACCAACGCGATCTCCTCGGTGATCGTGGTGGGCGCGCTCATCGCGGCGGCTCCCGCCGACTGGACCCTCGCCAAATGGCTGGGCCTCGTCGCCGTGGCGCTGGCCGCGGTGAACATCTTCGGCGGCTTTGCCGTCACCCAGCGCATGCTGGCCATGTACAAGAAAAAAGAGAAGAAGTGAGGCGGGGATGGAAAACGCTAACTCTGTTATGGAGCACGCGGCCGGCGTGACCGTTGCCGGCGTGCCCGCGTGGGTCGCGCTGGCCTATCTGGCCTCGGGCGTCCTTTTCATTCTGGCGCTGCGGGGCTTGTCCAGCCCGACGACCAGCCGCCGGGGCAATTTCTTCGGCATGATCGGTATGCTCATCGCCGTGGTGACGACGCTCGTCACCCACGAGTTGGCGAGCCTGCCGGAAATCGGCGGCGCGCTCCTCATCGGCGGCGGCCTCGGCTACATCATCGCCCAGCGCATCGCCATGACGGCAATGCCGCAGCTGGTGGCGGCGTTCCACAGCCTCGTGGGCCTTGCCGCCGTGCTGGTGGCGGCGGCCGCTTTCTCCAACCCGGAAGCCTTCGGCATCGGCACGGCGGACAACATCCACGTGGTCAGCCGCATCGAGATGAGCCTCGGCATCGCCATCGGTGCGATCACCTTCTCGGGCTCGGTCATCGCCTTTGCGAAGCTGAACGGCAACATGTCGGGCGCGCCGATCCTGCTGCCGGGCCGGCACGTCATCAACCTCGCGCTGCTGGCGGGCATCATCGGGCTGGTGGTCTACTTCTGCACCGACCAGTCGCCGACCATCTTCTGGACCATCACGGCGCTGTCGTTCCTCATCGGCTTCCTGCTCATCATCCCGATCGGCGGGGCCGACATGCCGGTGGTCGTCTCCATGCTCAACAGCTACTCAGGCTGGGCGGCAGCGGCCATGGGCTTCACCCTGCACAACAGCGCCATGATTATCACCGGCGCGCTGGTGGGCTCGTCTGGCGCGATCCTCAGCTACATCATGTGCAAGGGCATGAATCGCAGCTTCATCTCGGTGATTGCGGGCGGCTTCGGCGCGGATACCTCCGCCGCCGCAAGCGGGCCGAAGGTCGACCGGCCGATCAAGCAGGGCTCGGCGGAGGACGCGGCGTTCATCCTGAAGAACGCCTCCTCGGTCATCATCGTGCCGGGCTACGGCATGGCGGTGGCGCAGGCCCAGCACGCGCTGCGCGAAATGGCCGACATGCTGAAGGCCGAGGGCGTCTCCGTGAAATACGCCATCCACCCGGTGGCGGGCCGCATGCCGGGGCACATGAACGTGCTGCTGGCCGAGGCCAACGTGCCCTACGACGAGGTGTTCGAACTGGAGGACATCAACTCCGAGTTCGGCCAGGCGGACGTGGCCTACGTGATCGGCGCGAACGACGTGACCAACCCTTCGGCCAAGACCGATCGTTCCTCCCCGATCTACGGCATGCCGGTGCTGGACGTGGAGAAGGCCAAGACCGTGCTGTTCATCAAGCGCGGCATGGGCTCGGGCTACGCGGGCGTCGAGAACGAGCTGTTCTTCCGCGACAACACCATGATGCTGTTCGGCGACGCCAAGAAGATGACGGAGGAAATCGTCAAGTCGCTCGGCCACTAAAGGGGCCGGAAAGTCAGGGGAGGAGTGGGGCGCAATCCTTCGGGGTCGCGCCCCGTACTTTTTTGTCAACAAAGGCTGCGCTGGGCTTTATGAAAGGCCAGACGGGATGGAATGGAAAAACATATTGTGAAAATTGCCCGGTCCCGTCAGGTTTGGTGGAGATCAAGGTTGATTAGCGGGGATTCCGAAGGCATCGGGGTGGAATGATCGTGAAGAGCGGGGGCGCAGCCTCCCTGGGCGCGCAAGCCAGCGCAGCCGGGGCAGGCGTTCGGCTTCTGCGCGGCGCGGCATGAACCATTCCTGAATATCTTCGAAATCCAAAGGCGTTACCCAAGGCGAGGCATGGAAGCGAACGAGCAGCTGCTGGACGATAGCTCTCCCAAGCGGCGGAAATCCAAGACCGTATTCCGGTTGAAGGCGGCGGGCGTGGCCCTGGTCGTCACGGTGGGCGCTGTCTGGTTGGTTCGCATTCCCCTGATGAATTTAGCGATTCGGGGCTATCTCGACGCGCAGGGTGTGAACGCTACCTTCGAGGGCGACGGCATCTCCTTCGCCCGCGTGGAGCTGGAGCAGCTGCGGCTGGGTCCGGCCAAGAATCCTGATCTGACCGCCGAGCGGGCAGAGGTGTACCTGGATTGGGACGGCTTCAGCCCGAAGGTGGAGAGCGTCATCCTCGAAAACCCGGTGCTGAACGCGAAGGCGGACAGAACCGGCGTCTCCTTCGGCTCGCTCGACCTGTTCCGGCCCGAACCCACGGAGCAGCCGTTCGCCCTGCCGCACTTGGGCCTGACGGTGCGCGAGGGCCGCGTGAACGTGGCGACGCCCTACGGCACGGTGATCGCCTACGTTGAGACCAAGGGCCAGCTGGATCGCGATTTCAGCCTGTCCCTGCGCGCCCGCTCCGTCGTCGCGCCGGGCACGACGGAGCTGCTGGAAGGGCTGATTTTCACTGGTTCGGCCGAGACAAGCGCCAAGGGCATCCACGCCAACGTGGAAGGCGGCGCGGCCAGCGTCAACGCGGCCGGGCTGATCGATGGCCTGCGAACGGGGGCGTTCCGCTTCGAGAGCGAGTTCACCAGCGCGCCCGACCTGACCCGCCTGTCCGGTTTCATCAAGGGCACGGCCGAGCGGGTGATCCAGACCGACGACACGGGCGCAAGCGCCGTGGCCATGGCCGTGACCCTTAAGGATGTGCGCCTGACGCCGCAGCTTCGCCCCACCGCCTGGGACGGCGCGGCCAGCATCAGCGCCGCCGCCGCGCGGGCGGGCAACCTGACGGTGCAGCAGCCGGATATTCAAGCCAGCTTCACCGGCACCAAGGGCAGGGGCAGCGGCCAATGGACGGTGACGACCGGCGCGCTGGAAGGGCCGACGGTGCGGCTGCGGGCAACCCGCGCCAAGGGTGACCTGAAGGTCGAAATGGGCGACGCCGCGCCAGTGGTGGCCGCTACCGGCACGCTCAGCATCGCCGATGGCGTGATTGCCCCCAGGCAGCGGGCCAAGCTGCGCGAAGGCCTCGCGCGGCTGGAGAGCACGCCCCTGGCAGGGCTGGTGAGCCAGTCCTCCCGCACGCTCGACAGGGCCATGCGGCAGTTCCAAGCCTCGGCCCCGCTCAGCGTGACCTGGAGCAAGGGCTTCGGCGAGCTCATCATTCCAGGCGCGGTCGAGGCGACGGGGCAGGGCGGCGTACGCTTCACCCTGCTGGACCATGACCACGACCAGCCGGTGCTGCGGACGGAACTGCCCTCGGGCAAGACAATGGTGACCGGGCGCGCGTCCCTCTCGGGGCCGGGCTTGCCCAAGCTGGAAGCGCTGATCGACCGGCTGTCGACGGCCCCAGGCCAGGCGCTGGAAAGCGCGGGCACGGTGGTGGTGGCCGACTGGAAGGCAGGCGACTCCAGCCTGTCGCTGACGCCGGTGACCTACAAGCTGATGCAGGACAGCGGCAAGGGCGAGGTGGAGCTTTCGGGTCTTGCCCGGATCAGCGGCCCCATTCCGGGCGGGCGGATCGAGGATCTGCACCTGCCGCTCGACGTGGCGGCGGCCTGGGACAAGGGGGTGCGCCTCTCCGCCAAGGAGGGCTGCCTGAATGTGAAGATCGGCGGGCTCAGCATTGGCGACTACCGCTTCGGCCAAGGCGCCATGCCGGTGTGCCCGCGTGGGGATCGCGGCTTCCTGTGGACCAGCCCCGAGGGCGCGCTGACGGGCGGGGCAACGGCCGGCGAGCTGCGGCTGGCCCTGCTGGGCACGGAAGGCGGCGCCGACGCCGGGCTGGGCCTGAAGGCCGGGCCGATTGCGGTTTCGGTGCGGGGCACGACCGACCGGCCGATCGTGGGGCTGGACTTCCGCCAGGCCACGCTGCGGCTGGAGGGCGGCATCACCGCCGAGAGCCGGCGCATCCACGGCTCGCTGACGGGCGGCAAGGCCGGCTGGCGCGGCAATGGCACCATGGACGGCTTCACGCTGGTGGCAAACGAGGCCGCCGTGCGGGCCGAGGCCAAGGGCCGCTGGCGGGCGGACTTCAACAATGACGCGGCTCCGCTGCAACTGACCGGCCTGTCCGGCCAGGTGGCGGACATGAACAGCAAGGCCCGCTTCGAGCCGCTGGCCTTCACCGACGGCGAGGCCCGCCTGGGCGGCCCGGTTGCGACCATGCGCGGTAACGTGAGGCTGGCCTCAAGCGGCGACGTGCTGGGCCAGGTCGAGGCGCGCCACGACACCAATCATGACGTGGGTGACCTGGTGTTCCGGCTGACGGGCCTGACCTTCAGCCCAAGCCTGCAGCCCTACATGCTGACCGAGGCGGCGCGCGGCGTCGTCGAAAACGTGACCGGCACCGTCGGCGGCTTCGTGCGGGCGCGCTGGACGGCCGAGCAGCTGAAGACCGACGCCCAGTTCGATCTCAAGGCCCTGTCGATGGCAACGGGCGGCCTCGGTCCTGTCGAGGGCATCTCGGGCCATGTGGTCCTGACCGATTTCCTCGGCATGAAAACGCCGCCGGGCCAGAAGCTCACCGTCGCCAAGGTCAACCCCGGCGTTGCCATGGAGAACGGCGAGTTCCGCTTCCAGCTGCTGGGCGACCAGAAGCTGAAAGTGGAGCGGGCCGGCTGGCCGCTGGCCGACGGCGAACTGCTGGTGGACCCGACCGTTGTCGCGCTCTCCGAGCCGGAGAAGCGGGTGACGCTGAGGATCGCCGAGGTCGACCTGGAGAAGTTCATCGGCCTGATGAACCTGGAGTCGCTGCGGGCGACAGGGCGGGTCGAGGGCGAGCTGCCGCTGGTCGTCACCCGGCAGGGCGCGGCGATCCGCAACGGCTACCTGCGGACCAAGGGCAGCGGCACGCTGTCCTACACCGGGCCGGTGCCCGCCGCCGAAGGCAATGCCAAGCTGGCGTTCGATGCGCTGAAGAACTTCAAGTTCCAGTCAATCGTGGTGGATGTGGACGGCGACCTGGCGGGCGAGGTGGCCACCGGCATCCACTTCGAGGGCACGAGCCAGGCCTCGCTCTCGCCGCTGTCGTGGTTCCGGGCGCTTCGGACACGCGGCATCCCCTTCAAGTTCAACGTGAACGTGAAGGCCCCGCTGCGGAGCCTGATGAGTTCCATCTCCGGCGTCAGCGACGTGGGCGGCCTCGTGCGCCGCAGCGTCGAGATGGAGCTGGAGAAGTCCAACGACAACAATGGCAAGGATACGCCCAAGGCCGAAAACGGCGGAACCACAAAGCCGAAGCAGCGCTGATAGCTTGGTTCGCTTCAGCAACGGTTCAGCCGGAGATGGTCAGGATTTGCGCGAATGGCACAATTCAGCGTACAGGAATGAATGTGACACAAGTGTGTGAGCGGGAGACGAACATGCGGGCAGTCCTGTTGGCGGCTTGCGCGGCGCCAGCGCTTCTGGTGACGGCGGGGTGCGTGAAGCTGCAGGCCCCGGACAAGCCGATCGAGATCAACATGAACGTCAACATCCGCCACGAGGTGATCGTGCGGCTGGAGAAGGACGTGCAGGATCTGATCCAGAACAATCCGGGCGTATTCTAAGATACGCGAGACTGTAGGTTGGCTTGGCCGCAAGACGGCCGGGAGATGACATCATGGCGATTCAATCGAAGTTATTAGCGAAGGTTATGGGCACTGTCGCGGCGCTCGGCGTGGCCGTGGCGATTGCCGGCCCGGCCGCCGCGCAGGAAGATACCTTCATCGATCAGGCGCGCGCTTCGGGGCAGATCGGCGAGCAGGCCGACGGCTATGTGGGCGCGGTGAAGGGCGCAAGCGGCGACCTGAAGGCGCGGATCGATCAAATCAACATCAAGCGCAAGGCCTTCTACACCCAGCTGGCCGAGAAGCGCGGCGTGACCGTGAACGAGGTGGCCGCCGCCGCCGCCTGCAAGCTGTTCGAGCACAAGGTCGGCCCCAACGAGTACTACCGTACCGAAGGCGGCCAATGGATGCAGCGCAAGGGCAGCGCGCCGGTGCAGCTGCCGTCCTACTGCCCGAAATAAGGCGGGCGGCTGCCTTCGGGCAGGGCATGAAATGACGGAAGGCCGGGGTTCGCACGCAGGCAAACCCCGGCCTTTTGTTGCTTGTGAAGGTTTTTGCGGAGGGGCTTACCCCCTTGCAAATCGAAGTCCCAAAACCGCCGTCATGCCGCGGCGTTGAGGCGCTCGGCGTGCCAGATGAGGTGGTCGTCGATGAAGGAGGCGATGAAGTAGTAGCTGTGGTCGTAGTCCGGCTGGCAGCGCAGCGTCAGCTTCTGCCCGGCCTTCTGGCAGGCGGCCTCCAGCAGGGTGGGGCGAAGCTGCTCCTCGAGGAACGGATCGGCCATGCCCTGATCGACGAGGATTTCGGTCGGCACCCGATGGCCGTCCTCCAGAAGCGCGCAAGCATCGTGCGCGCGCCACTTCGCCTGATCGTCGCCCAGATAGCCGCCAAGGGCCTTCTGGCCCCACGGGCAGTTGATGGGCGAGGCGATGGGCGCAAAGGCCGAGACCGCCTTGAAGCGCATGGGGTTCTTCAGCGCGATGGTGAGCGCGCCGTGCCCGCCCATGCTGTGCCCCATGATGGACTGGCGCGCCATGTCCGCCGGGAAATGCTCGGCAATGACGGCGGGCAGCTCATCCGTGATGTAGGTGTACATCCGGTAGTGCTCGGCCCAGGGCGCCTCGGTCGCGTCCACATAGAAGCCCGCGCCGATGCCGAAGTCGTAAGCGCCCTCCGGATCATCGGGCACGCCCTCGCCGCGCGGGCTTGTGTCCGGCGCGATGAGCATGAGGCCCAGATCCGCCGCCAGCCGCTGCGCGCCCGCCTTTACGGTGAAGTTCTCCTCCGTGCAGGTGAGGCCCGACAGGAACCACACCACCGGCACCGGGCCGTCCGCCGCCTGCGGCGGGGTGTAAACCGCAAAGCGCATCGACGTGCTGGTCGCCTTCGACTGGTGACGGTAAAACCCCTGCGTGCCCTCGAACAGGCGGTGGGTGGCGATGATCTCAAGGGTCATGGCTGGGCCCTCTGCTCCTCGATTGAAATATTGCTTTTCCGCAGGGGTCGCGGACCCCTGCACCCCGTTCGTTTGTCGGGCTCGCCCGGTTTGGCGGGCGCGGCCCTGTTCTGAACTCAGGACTTTATTGGAACGCGACCTTTATCAAACGTGCGTTCCTAAAACGAAAGGGAGGTGCAGGAGGGGCAAGCCCCTCCTGCGAATAATCAATTCAAACCACTCAGAACGTAATCACCGAGCGGATGGACTTGCCTTCGTGCATCAGGTCGAAGGCGTGGTTGATCTGCTCGAGCGGCATCACGTGGGTGATGAGATCGTCGATGTTGATCTTGCCGTCCATGTACCAGTCGACGATTTTGGGCACGTCCGTGCGGCCGCGCGCGCCGCCGAAGGCCGAGCCCTTCCAGACGCGGCCCGTGACCAGCTGGAACGGGCGGGTGGAGATTTCCTGGCCGGCTTCGGCCACGCCGATGATGATGGACTGGCCCCAGCCGCGGTGGCAGCACTCGAGCGCCTGGCGCATGACCTTGACGTTGCCGGTGCAATCGAAGCTGTAGTCCGCGCCGCCGCCGGTGATGTCGATGATGGCCTGCACCACCTTGTCGTTGCCGACTTCGCTGGGGTTGATGAAGTGGGTCATGCCGAACTTCTCGGCCATCTCGCGCTTGGCGGGGTTGATGTCGATGCCGATGATCTTGTCGGCCCCGACCATCTTCGCGCCCTGGATGACGTTGAGGCCGATGCCGCCGAGGCCGAAGACGGCGACGTTCGCGCCGGGCTCGACCTTGGCCGTGTAGATGACCGCGCCGATGCCGGTGGTGACGCCGCAGCCGATGTAGCAGACCTTATCGAAGGGCGCGTCCGGCCGGATCTTGGCGACGGCGATCTCGGGCATCACCGTGAAGTTGGAGAAGGTCGAGCAGCCCATGTAGTGGAAGATGCGCTCGCCCTTGTAGGAGAAGCGGGAGGTGCCATCCGGCATCAGGCCCTGGCCCTGGGTGGAGCGAATGGCCGTGCAGAGGTTGGACTTCTGGCTGAGGCAGGTTTTGCACTGGCGGCACTCGGGCGTGTAGAGCGGGATCACGTGATCCCCCACCTTCACGGACGTGACGCCCGGCCCGACCTCGCGCACGATGCCGGCGCCCTCGTGGCCCAGAATGGACGGGAACACGCCTTCCGAATCCTTGCCGGAGAGGGTGTAGGCATCCGTGTGGCAGACGCCGGTGGCGATGACCTCGACCAGGACTTCGCCCGCCTTCGGGCCATCCAGATCAACCTCGACGATCTCCAGCGGCTGGTTGGGCGCAAATGCGACAGCGGCGCGCGTCTTCATGGCAGAATGCTCCTGTTGCCCGAACGGTATGAACTCGGTTCAATCCGTGCATATCCAAGCGCACACGGGCAGGGCAAGGCTCCTGTGCCGATGAAGCAGGCCGGTTGGCAGAGAAAACGCCGCGCAGGGGCTAGCGGCACTCTTTTTCCGCCAGATGCAGATGGAACCAGTGAACGGCGATGAGGCTGAGGCCGAAGATCAAGCGGCCGTTGTCGGTGGCAATTCCGTTGCCATCCTCCGCCGTGCGTTGGGCGACGGCAAGGAGGATGAACGTGCAGGCGGCGAGCAGGGGGAGGAAGGCGACGGCGATGCGCCGGGGCGCGTACCAGGTGGGCTTGCCGTTAAGGCCCCACTGCATGGGCAGCCGCTCCGCATGGCGCAGGCGGTGCTCCGCCCGCCAGGGCATGGCGGCCATGATGAGCACGATGACGATGCTGAGCAGATCTCCCAGGCCCATGAGCGCTCCCCCGCATGGTTGCCTGGTCGACTTATATCAAAGGGGGCCTGCCGGGGCCAGCGGGCAGGCAGGGCAGTCGTAAATAGGAAAATACCTATTGACAGGCGTTATCAACCTGCCTATCTTGCCTGCAAATGGGAGGCGGATATGGCGACGCTGCTGCTGTGGGTGTGTGCCGTGGTGTTGGGGTGCGTAAGGCTGGCGATGGCGCAGGGGCGGGGCTCAGAGCGGATTGCAATCTGCTTGCAGCAGATCGCCCGCTCTAAAGTCATTGTTGGTCGCACTTCGAAAGCTGCTCTAGTCGAACTGGGTGAAGTCCGGCTTGCGCTTGGCGAGGAAGGCGGTCATCGCCTCCCGCGCCTCGGGGCTTTGCAGCCGCTCCATGAAGGCCTGTCCCTCAACGCGCATGGCGTCGGCAAGCGGCAGGTTGCGGGCCTCGCGCATCAGCGCCTTGGTGCGGCGCAGGGCGCTGGCGGGCTGGGCGGCGAGCTTGCGGGCGCGGGCTTCCGCGTGGCCGGGCAGTTCGGCCACCGGCACCACGGCGTTGACGAGGCCGAAGTCGCGGGCCGTCTCTGCATCGATGCTCTCGCCAAAGAAGAACAGCTCGCTGGCCCGCGCGTGGCCGACGAGGCGGGGCAGGAGGAAGGTGGAGCCGGCCTCCGGCACCAGGCCGATGCTGGCAAAGGGGAACTGGAAGCTGGCGTTGTCGGCGGCGTAAACCAGATCGCAGTGCAGCAGCATGGTCGCGCCGACGCCGACGGCAGGACCCGCCACCGCCGCGATGAGCGGCTTGGGGAAGGCGCTGATGGCCCGCAGGAAGCGCAGCACGGGCGCGTCCTCGTTCTGAATCGGGTTGGCGAGAAAATCGCCCAAGTCATTGCCGCTGGTGAAGATATCGTCCGCCGTGCCGCAGGCGCCCGCAAGGATGACGGCGCGAATGGCGGGATTTGCGGCGGCGGCTTCCAGAGCGTCCGCCAGCGCCGCGTACATGGCGACGGTGAGGGCGTTGCGCTTCTCCGGCCGGTTGAAGCGCAGCCAGAGCAGCGGGCCGTCCGCCTTGATGCTGATGTGCGCGCAGGCGAAGGCAGGCGGCTGGGCGGGCGCGGACTCGGACATGGCTGGGGTCATGGCGGGCGGCTCCTTGGTGGAGAGGCGGTGGGGGCGGATGCGGTGCGATGCGAGGATAGGGGGCAGGTCTACCGCCGCCAAGCCGCCGCGAGTGGGGGGTGTGGCCCTGCCGGCAGGGTGTTGAATCCGCTGAGGCCAAAGTTCATGCTAATTTATTGAAATGAAACGAGAATATATACAGTCGCGGATTTGCCCCGCTGGCGGCGCTGCCGGGCGATGGGAAGCCAGGGGGTTGAAAGGAAACCCGAGTAAAATAAACGGCTTATCAGAATATCTGAATCGCGTTTGTTCGCCCCGCGGTACGACGGGACAGCAGACGCCCCGATGCGTTCCAGATCGCGGTGGCCACCGCCTTAGTCGCTTTTCATTCGATTAATAAGCCAGTAGGGCTGGCGGCGATTTCTCGCACCCGGAGGTTCCCGTCGGGCAGATGAGTTGGAGAGTGGCATGACCGATGACGTCCGCTTCGTGCAGGATTCCGCCGTGGCCTACGGCGAGCCGCTGACCATGAGCCCGCTCATTCGCCGAGTGGTGGCGCGCAATGCCAATGCCTTCACCTACACCGGCACGGGCACCTACATCGTGGGCCGGGGAACGGTCGCCATCATCGATCCGGGCCCGGACATGCCGGATCACATCGAGGCGGTGCTGAAGGCCGTGGAGGGCGAGACGGTGAGCCACCTCGTCATCACCCACACCCACCGGGACCACTCGCCCGCCGCCCGCGCGCTGAAGGAAAAGCTCGGCGCACCCATTGTCGGCTGCGCGCAGGTGAAGGGCGAGGACGGCATGCCCGCCGCCGAGGAAGCGGTGGACTGGGACTATGTGCCCGACACCATCATGGCCGAGGGCGACGCCATCTCCGGCCCCGGCTGGACCTTGGAAGCCCTCGAGACGCCGGGCCACACCTCTACCCACCTGTGCTTCGCGCTGCCGGAGGAAAAGGTCCTGTTCACCGGCGACCATGTGATGGGCTGGGCCACCAGCGTCATCGCGCCGCCCGACGGCGACATGGCCGCCTACATGGCCAGCCTCAAGAAGCTGCTCGACCGGGACGACGAGCGCTACTACCCCACCCACGGCGCGCCGGTGGAAAACCCGCGCCCCTTCGTGCGCGCGCTCATCAACCACCGCCGTATGCGCGAAGGCCAGCTGCTCAAGCTGCTGGCGGACGGCCCCATGAGCATCCCCCAGATGGTTGAGGTGCTCTACGTCTCGACGCCGAAATACCTGCACAAGGCCGCAGAACGCTCGGTCGAGGCGCACCTCATCGACCTCGAAACCCGCGGCCGGGTGGCACACGAGGGCGGGGTTTACAGGCTGGTGGAAGAAGTCTGATTTAAGTTATTGGTTTTTATTAATTTCTGCAGAGGGTCTTGGACCCTCTGCACTCCCGTTCGTTTTTTGGGCTCGCCCGGCATCGCAGGTGGGGCCCTGTTCTGAACCCGAAAATCTATAGGGCCGAGACCTGCATCAAACGCGCGTTCCTGAAACGAAAGGGGGTGCAGGGGGATTGAGATCCCCCTGCGTAACGAAAGGGCGTAAGCCCTTGAAGCTACTAGAAAATCATTCCGTGCTGGTGAGCTTCATGAGTGCGAGGCCCGCGACGATGAGCACGGCGGCGAGGATCCGCAGGGGCGAGGCGGACTCGCCCATGAAGAGCAGGCCGACAATGAAGGCGCCGACCGCGCCGATGCCGGTCCACACCGCGTAGGCGGTGCCGAGCGGCAGGGTTTTCATGGCGATCGACAG
Source organism: Pedomonas mirosovicensis (assembly GCF_022569295.1). Taxonomy (NCBI): domain Bacteria; kingdom Pseudomonadati; phylum Pseudomonadota; class Alphaproteobacteria; order Sphingomonadales; family Pedomonadaceae; genus Pedomonas; species Pedomonas mirosovicensis. The sequence continues at coordinate 1,163,464 of NZ_JAKFIA010000001.1, forward strand.
CAGCCAGAAGCTGACGAACATGAAGGCGAAGGTGAGGACGGTGTAGAGCGGGCGGGAGAAGCCGTCCGACAGCTTCATGAAATAGGCCCACACCACTTCAAACAGACCCGCAACAGACAATAGAATCCAGGCCACGCGGCCCTCCTTTCGAAGCGCCGGGCCGTCCCGGTCATTACTGCCCATGATGGGGGAGGTCGTTCCTCGCGAGGCCACAGTTAAGAACCGGGAAGGCCGGCGTCAAGGTACGGTGGGGCGGCTGGGGGCCATCGGCGGACTTGAGCGTTTCTTCATCGTTTGTTTGACCGAAAAGGATTTGACGATGAAGCCTTTGTTCCTTGCCGTGGTTTCCCTTGGGCTTGCCTTCCCGGCCTTGGCGCAGGACCTGCCGCCCCAGGGCGCGCGGCCGCTGTCGGAGATCGCCGCCTCGATCGAGAACCGGGATGACTTCGTGGCGTTCGTCAAGATCGAGTATGCGAAGGAGGGCTACAAGATCCGCTACCGCACGCGCAGCGGGGACGAGCGGGAGATTCTGGTGGATCCGCTCAGCGGCAGCGAGCGGAAGAAGGATCAGTAAGGCAGGGCGGGCCGGAGAGGCTCGCCCCCTTTGCGGGATATTGAGGCGGCCGGGGTTGTTCTCCGGCCGCGACGTCACCGTTTTGTCATTTGAAGCCTTGTGCTTCGGGCGGTTGCGCGCCATGTACGCGGCAGGCGGGGGGTGCATCTTATGCACTTTTTGATGTGCGTCTCATGCGCGCTCCCTCCTAGTACGGTGCCACGTAAGGGCTAGGTGACGCTATGGATGCCCGTTTGAACCTTCTCAACCCGACCGCCGGCGCGCAGATTCCGCCCGGCATCGACCTGCTGGCCGAGATCAACCGGCTGCGGAAAGAGAGGAACGCGGTGATCCTCGCCCACTACTATCAGGAGCCGCAGATCCAGGATCTGGCGGACTTCGTGGGCGATTCCCTTGATCTCTCGCGCAAGGCGGCGGCGACCGACGCGGACGTGATCGTATTCTGCGGCGTCAAGTTCATGGCGGAAGTGGCCAAGATCCTCTCGCCCAACAAGACGGTGGTGCTGCCGGACCTGAAGGCCGGCTGCTCGCTGGAGGACAGCTGCCCGCCGGAGGAATTCGCCAAGTTCCGCGCCGCGCACCCGGACCATATCGCGCTGACGTACATCAACTGCTCGGCCGAGGTGAAGGCGCTCTCCGACATCATCGTGACGTCTTCCTCCGCCGAGCATATCCTCAGCCAGCTGCCCGCCGACCAGAAGATCATCTTCGCGCCGGACCGGCATCTGGGCGGATACCTTGCCCGCAAGACCGGGCGGGACATGCTTTTGTGGGAAGGCTCGTGCATCGTGCATGAGAACTTCTCGGAGCAGGAGCTCATCAAGCTGAAGGCGGAGCACCCGGACGCGCCTGTCGCCGCGCACCCGGAATGCCCGGCGCACATCCTCGACCACGCGGACTATGTGGGCTCGACCAAGGGCATTCTCGATTTCGCGCTGGCGAGCGATGCGGACACCATCCTGGTGGCGACCGAGCCCAACATCATCCACCAGATGCAAAGCCAGGCCCCGCACAAGACCTTCATCGGCGTGCCGGGCGCGGATGGCCAGTGTAACTGCAACATGTGCCCGTTCATGGCGCTGAATACGCTGGAGAAGCTGTACCTGTGCCTGCGCGACCTGACGCCCCAGATCGAGGTGCCGGAAGACGTGCGGGTAAAGGCGGCCCAGTCGCTCCAGCGGATGCTGGACATGGCCCCCAAGACCGCCGGCCAGGGCGACGTGGGCAAGATCCCGGCGTAAGGCGCGGGCGGACAACAGGGGAGAGCATGGACATGAGCGGCACGGAACTGCCCTTGTCGGCGGCGGAGGTGGATGCCTTCGTGCGCGCGACGCTCGCCGAGGACCTGGGCACGGGCGGGGACGTGACCTCGCGCGCCGTGGTGCCGGAGACCGCGCGGCTTCAGGCCGTGATGGCGACCCGCGAGCAGATGGTCGTCTCCGGCCTGCCGCTGGCGGTGGCCTTCTTCCGCGCGCTCGACCCCGACTGCACGGTGGTGACGAAAGCCGAGGACGGCGACCGGCTGGAGCCGGGGCAGGAGCTGATGGTGGTGGTGGGCAACGGCCGCGCGCTTTTGACGGCGGAGCGCTCCGCGCTGAACACGGTGCAGCACCTCTCCGGCATCGCGACGCTCACCCGCCAGTATGTGGACATGATCGAGGGCACGGGGGCCGTGCTCCTCGACACCCGCAAGACCCTGCCGGGCCTCAGGCTGCTGGAGAAGTACGCCACCCGCTGCGGCGGCGCGCAGAACCACCGGCTGCGGCTCGATGACGGCATCCTCATCAAGGACAACCACATCGCCATCGTGGGCTCCATCGAGGCGGCGGTCAAAGCCGCCAAGGAGGCGGGCACGGGCCTTCAGGTGCAGGTGGAGGTGGACACGCTCGCCCAGATCGCCCCGGCCTTGGAGGCGGGCGCGGACCGGCTGCTGCTCGATAACATGAGCCCGGATACGCTGCGGGCGGCGGTGGAGATTGTCGGCGGCCGGGTGCCGCTGGAGGCCTCGGGCGGGGTGAACCTTGCCACCATTCGCGGCATTGCCGAGACCGGGGTGGATTACATCTCGGTGGGGCGCATCACCCAGTCCGCCCCGGCGGTGGATATTGGCCTTGATTTCCTCGCGGCGTGATCGAACGGCCCGTTCGGGCTGATCTCTTCGCGTCATTCAAAGCAATCGGCGCGCGCCGCCCCTCGCTGGTTCCGCCTCGAACCCGGCGCGTCACCGGTTCCTTTCCTGCCCTGACCTTATCCGTGGCCGGCCCCGTTGTTGTTGAAGGGGGTGGAGACCAGCAGCGTGCGGGCGATGCGCGCCGCCTCCTGCCGGTTCTTGACGCCGAGCTTGCGAAACACGGCGGTCAGGTGCGCCTTCACCGTGGCCTCGGTGATGCTCATTTCATAGGCGATCTGCTTGTTGAGCAGGCCGGCGTTCAGGCCCAGCAGCACCCGCATCTGGGCGGGCGTCAAGGTGGCGAGCTGCCGGGCGACCGTCATGACGTCGGGCAAGGGTTCCTCCTCCTCGGCCAGGGGCTTGTAGGCGTCGGCGAGCCAGCACTCCTCGCCGGCGAGGGTTCTGGCCAGGGTGGTCCGCACCAGAAGCGGCGGCGCGGACCAGGTGAGAAACCCTTGCGCGCCGAACCAGCGCGCCCGCTGCACCAGCGAGGGCTCCTCATGCCAGCCAAGGGCAAGAACCCGCGCATTGGCGCGCATCTGCTTGACCGTGACCAGGCTGGCGAACCCGCCGCCGTCCGTCAGGTCGAGGTCCACCAGCACCAGCTCGGGGCGCTGGCGGCGCACCGCCTCGGCCGCGGACTTGAAACTGGATGCCTCAACGACATTGGCCTTGGGCTGGGCTTGGCGGACAGCCGACACGAGTGTCCGGGTTCCAGGGTGATCGCTGGCGATGACGATTGTCGGCGCCATGACTTGCCTCCACATTTGTTGGAAGTTGCCTGTACGCAACGGCAAGGCAGATACGCGCTCGAACGCGACAGTAATTCTTGTGTATTACTTAGCGCAGGTGCCTAAAGTATTAGACCGAGGCCACACTAATTTGTGAAGAGCGGCTTGAAAAGCGCTTCCAGGCGTTTGAACCCCAATTTTGGACTGACTGCGGCCAATGAGGCGCGGAATCACCTGTGAAGCGCGGATTTCTGCGAAAAATTGATATAGACTTGGGGCGTTTTCGGGCTCGATAGGGGCACGATCATAAAATGATATTGATTGTGATTCGGGCGAGTATGGGCTTTTGAATTATAATAAAACCGCTTGTTTGTTGCGTGTGCATAAATATTCATGCCATCATTGCGGGATAATTTTAATAATTACAGTTTAATTGAAGGAAGTTATTGAGCCGCTCCAATCGGCGGAACGGCAGCGGGTGCGCGGCTGGAGGCCTGGCCCGGAGACGGTTGGGGGAGACGGTTGGGGGAGAGGAGGGGGCGCCGGCGCTTAGGCCGGCGCGACAAGCCACGGAACGGGCAAGGATGGCTGCCGGCAACCCGGCGTCAGCAATGAAACAGCGCACGAGCGCGCGCGCTTTGAGAATACGTCAGCGCAAGCGCTAGCGCTTGAACAGGGCATCCGCGGCGGAGCGGAAGGAGGAGGCGGCCTCCAGCTTGGCGCGGGTGCGCTCGATCTCGGCCTCCAGTACCCGGATGCGCTGCTTCAGCTCGTCAAGCGACAGCGGGTCCAGATCCTCGCGGCGCAGGGCGGACAGGGGGTCCTCGACGTTCCGGCGGGGCAACAACTCATCAAGGTCCATGAAGCATCTCCTCAAAGGCATGCCGGGCAGCCGGGGAACCAGCCGGTTGCCTGATATGCGTTACCTCCACGGCCCGGCCGCCGGCGCGCCATGCGGCATTTTTGCCGGGCCTCCGGGTCGAGTTCGCTATCAGGAATGGTTGACCGAGGGCGGACGGCTGTCAATATCACCGGACATTTTGGCCGTGCGCCAAGGCCTTAACAGAGGAGCAGCGAGCATGACCGCAGCCCATGCCGGCGACGCCGGGATTCCCGAAGTCATGGCGGCTATCGAGATCGAGGAGCCGGGCGGACCGGAGACGTTGCGGCCGGCCATGCGCCCGGTGCCGCAGCCGGGGCCGGGCGAGGTGCTGATCCGCGTGGCGGCGGCGGGCGTGAACCGGCCGGACGTGATGCAGCGCCTGGGCCATTATCCGCCTCCGCCGGGGGCCTCCGACCTGCCGGGGCTGGAGGTTTCGGGCACCATCGCGGCGCTGGGCGAGGGGGGTGACGCGCTGGCGCGAGGGGGATGCGGTGTGCGCGCTTCTGGCGGGCGGCGGCTATGCGGAGTTTGCCGTCGCGCCCGTGGGGCAGTGCCTGCCGGTGCCCAGGGGCGTGGCGCTCGATGAGGCGGCCGCCCTGCCGGAGACCTTCTTCACCGTGTGGTCCAACCTGTTCGAGCGCGGCTATGCGGCCCCAGGCGAGACGGTGCTGGTGCATGGCGGCACCAGCGGCATCGGCACCACCGCCATCCAGCTGTGCCGGGCGTTCGATCTTCGCATCCTCGTTACCTGCGGCAGCGACGAGAAGTGCCGCATCGCTGAGGAGATCGGCGCGGACGCGGCCATCAACTACCGCGCGGAGGATTTTGTCGAGCGAGTCCGCGAGCTGACGGACGGGCGGGGCGTCGATGTGGTTCTGGACATGATCGGCGGCGATTACGTGCCGAAGAACCTCTCCCTGCTGGCCCCGGACGGGCGGCACGTCTCCATCGCCGTGCAGCGGGGCAACCGGACGGAGATCAAGCTGTTCGACATCATGGTCCGGCGCCTGATGCTGACCGGCTCCACCCTGCGCGCCCGCTCGGTCGCCTTCAAGTCCGCGCTCGCGGCGAGCCTGGAGCAGGAGGTGTGGCCCCTGTTCGAGCGCGGCCAGCTGCGTCCCATCATCGACAGCCGCTTTGCGCTGCGCGACGCAGCCGAGGCGCACCGGCGCATGGAGGAGGGCCTGCATGTGGGCAAGATCCTGCTCGTGATGGGGGCGCGGGCCTGATGCAGGCGGCCCGAATATCAAAAAGTTGGGGCCCAAGGGTTGAACTGAGCCAAGGGCGAACCCTACTTGAGAATTTGACCTCGCTGGCGCGGCGGGTTACAGATTGTGCTCTATTGTCGGCCGCCCGAGAAGGGCGGCCGATGCTTTTTGGGGACGGGAGACATCCATGGCTCATCTGCTGATGAAACACTCGACAGCGGTCTGGCTGGTTGAAAACACCGCCCTGACCTTCCAGCAGATCGCGGACTTTTGCGGCCTGCATGTGCTTGAGGTGCAGGCGATTGCTGACGAGACTTCCGCCACCCGCTACATCGGGCGCGACCCCGTGCGCGCCGGTGAGCTGACCTGGGCCGAGATCGAGCGCTGCCAGAAGGACCCGGCTGCCCGGCTGCAACTGGCCGAAGGCCCGGTGCCGCAGCAGAACCGCACCAAGGGGCCGCGCTACACGCCGGTTTCCAAGCGGCAGGACAAGCCGGACGGTATCGCCTGGCTGCTGCGCTATCACCCGGAGCTGTCGGACGGGCAGATCGCCAAGCTGATCGGCACCACCAAGACCACCATCGCCGCCATCCGCGACCGCACCCACTGGAACATCCAGAACATCAAGGCGCAGGACCCGGTGGCGCTGGGCCTGTGCTCGCAGCGGGAGTTGGATGCGCTGGTGGCGCGCGCCGCCAAGAAGCGCGGCGAGGAGCCCAGCGACTCGTATCTCGACGAGGAGGCCGCCCGGCTTGAGGAACAGCTCAAGCTGGAACGCGCCGCGCGCGGCTACGACGTGGCGGAAGACGAGGAATAGGCTGGAAGCCTGCCTGTTAAAGGCAAGACTCTCGGGGAAGGGCTGGCCGGAGCGCATCCGGCCGGCCCTTTTCCGTTCAGGCTGTCCGCATCCCCGTCAGGTCTCGGCGGGCCATGCCCGGCCGCGAGGCCTCGAGAGGGAGGCCTCAGGAAGCCTGGGCGCGGTTGAGCTCCTCCTTCAGGCGAAGTTTTTCCTTCTTAAGCTGGGCGATGGTACTCCAATCCGGCAGTGGGCGCTGGCTTTCCTGGGCAATCTGCGACTCGATGCGCGCGTGCTTCGCAGCCAAGGTCGCCATGGATCCACGAACGGATATCGCCATTGCACATCTCCTTCTGGTCCTGATTGGGTCCGAATATAGGATCACAATAGTGTCACAGAGTCACGGCCTTCCCGGCTCCGCCCGTCGCGTCCGCGCCCGGCATCGTGGCATCGGGCCGGTTGCGCCGGATGGCGCGCCTGGCGCATACACAAGCTGTAATGGCTATGCTAAGAGGGGCAGAATCCAGGCACCCGCCCAGGCACCAGTGAGCGATGACGGACGGAAAAGACGAGCAGCGCGAATTGCAGATGCGGCTTCAGGCCCTGGTCCAGGAACACCGGGACCTGGACGCGGCCATCGATGCCCTGATAGCGCAAGCCGCGCCCGATTTGCTCCAGGTGCAGCGCCTCAAGAAGCGCAAGCTGAAGCTGAAGGATGAAATCACCGCCCTTCAGGACATGATGATCCCCGATATCATCGCCTGAGGTTGCGCCTTTGGCCCTATGCCGCCTGGCGCTGCGCCCGGGTGGTCATGGCAACGCCAAGACCGATGATCCCTGCGCCGATCCAGGTGAGCAGCGCGTAGCGCTCATCCAGGAACAGAATCCCCGAGATCAGGCCGATTGCGGCCCCCACATAGCCGATCTGGCTGAGGTAGACCGGGCCGCCCACCGCCTGAAGCCGGAAGAAGAAGGCGAACATGGCCGCCGAGGCCGCCACCTGCGCCGCCACCAGGAGCGGCACTTCCCCAAGCATGGAAACCGCCTCGATATCCCCGCTCACGGCCAGCCCCGCCACCAGCATGGCGGCGGCGGCCAGATGGCTGCCGGCCGCAAGTTCGATGGGCCCCGTGCCCGCCGGCCAATCCATGGTGCGGTAGATGTTGCCGGCAGCGAGGCTGACCGGCACCAGAAGGGCGATGGCGACCCAGAAAAGGTCGGCCGCCTGCCCGGCGCCGCCGCGCGTGACCGCAACCAGCACCGCGCCGATGAAGCCCACCGCAATGCCGGCAACGCCGAGCGGGCTGGGGCGGCGCAGCCCCGTCAGCATGGAGAGCAGCAGGGTCAAAACCGGCGAGAGGGTGAACATGATGCCGGTGTAACCCGCGCCCAGGTGCGGAATGGCCGACAGCAGCAGCACATTGGGAATGGCGTAGGAAACGGCGGCGGCAATGATGAAATAGCGCAGCCGATGAGTGGTGAGCCGGAACGGGACCCGCCGGACCGCCAGAACCCCGAGCAGCACCAGCCCCGTGCCCAGCGAGATGACCAGCGCCCACACCATGGCGGGAAGCCCTGCGCCGCCCGCCAGCTTGCCGAAGGGCAGGGTGAGGCCGAGCAGGCCGCCGGTGACGAGCAGCAGAGCGAAGGCGGAGTTCCAGAGGCGGGCCATGGACGCGGCTTTCTTCCAAAACAGTGGCATCGGTAGTATGATTGATGTAAAGAATCTTTACGTCAAGATACTTTATGGTGAGCGATATGGACCGGGCAGCAAGGGCGATCGAGCAGTGGCGGCGGGAGCGGCCGGACCTGGACGTGTGGCCCATGGCCATCTTCGGCCGCCTGAGCGAGGCGGCGCAGGTGCTCTCGCGCGATCGCATCTACCCGGTGATGGCCCGGTTCGACCTGCAGAACGGCGAGTTCGACGTGCTGGCGACGCTGCGCCGCTCGGGCCCGCCCTTCGCCCTGACGCCGACCGCGCTCTACGAGGCCACCATGGTCTCCTCCGGCGCGATGACCAACCGGCTCGACCGGCTGGAGCGGGCCGGGCTCATCGAACGCAAGCCGCACCCGGAGGACCGGCGCGGCATCATCGTGCAACTGACGGAAAAGGGCCGCGACTTGATCGACGCGGCGGTGACCGCGCACGTGGAGAACGAGTGGCGGCTGCTCTCCGGCCTCAGCCGGGAAGAGCAGGAAACGCTGGCCGGGCTGCTGCAAAAACTGATCCTGACCGCGACCGGGGCGGACTCCCAATCTTAACCATTCCGGCTTAACCATTCCGGGGCAGAGTCGTTATAGGGGCGAACGATTGACCGCCGGGGGAGCGGGACTTTTCGTTTCCGTGCGTTAGATACGCTTGGTAGTGCCGGCCCGGCACCGGGCGTGGCGCGGAGGATGTGTTCGCGCGCCGGGGAGCCTGGGGCGCTTCCCGCTGTTAATCCTCCAGCAAGGCATGAGGCGATTGAGCATGTTGGAACGGGTGTTCGCGGCACTTGACCGGATCGCGCAGCGGTTGGAACAGCTTGCCGTTAATCGGGCGGCATGGACCCTATTGATCGGCGTGCTGCTTGCGGTGGTGGCGGGGCTGGGCCTCATGCGGATCCAGTTCACCAATGACTACCGCGTGTTCTTCCAGCCGGACGACCCGCAACGGGTGGCCAACGAGCATCTGGAGGCGGAGTTCACCCAGTCGGACACGGTGAACTTCGTCCTTTACGCCAAGGACGGCGACATGCTGACGCCCGAGCGGCTGGCGGCGGTGGAAAACCTGACCGAGGCGGCCTGGCGGCTGCCGGGGGCGACCCGCGTCGACTCGCTGACCAACTACCAGTACAGCTACGGACAGAACGACGACCTGATCGTCGAGCCGCTGGTGAGCAACGCTGCCGCCGCGACCCCCGAGGACATCGCCCGCATCCGCCGCAACGCCATGAGCGAGCCGGCCGTGGTGGGGCGCTTCCTCTCCGGCGACGGCAAGACCGCGCAGGTGATCGTTACCGTGCAGCTGGAGGCGGGCAACACCGCCGCGCTCACCCGGATATCCGAGGCGGCGCAGCAGCTGAAGGCGGCGACGGCCAGGGCCAACCCGGACCTGCGCGTGGCAGCCACGGGCGTGGTGCTGCTCTCCCACAGCTTCTATGACGTCACCCGCAGCGACCTTGCCCGCCTCGTGCCGGTGATGGTGGCGTTCCTGTTCGCCGCCATCTGGTTCTTCTTCAAGAGCTGGCGGGCGGCGCTGGCGGCGGTGGTGGTGCTGGGCCTCTCCGTCCTTACCACCATGGGGCTGGCCGGGTGGTTCGGCTTCACCCTCTCGCCCGCCACGGGACAGGTGCCGGTCATCATCCTCACCATCGCCACGGCCGAGGCGGTGCACCTCATCGGCAAGGCCCACAGCTACCAGCGGGCGGGCCTCTCCATGAAGGAGGCGGCGCTGAAATCGGTGCGGCTCAACCACGCGCCCATCGCGCTGACCAGCTTTACCGACGTGCTCGGCTTCCTCTGCTTCAACTTCTCCGAAACGCCGCCCTTCCGCGACCTCGGCAACATGGCGGCTTATGGCGCAATCATCGCCTACCTCTATTCCATCTTCTTCCTGCCCGCGCTGATCGGCGTGGTGTCGATGGGCGTGAAGACCGACATTCTGGAGCGGGAGCACAGCGTCGAGAAGCTGGCGGGCTGGTCCACCCGGCACCGGGCCCTGGTGCTGGGCGGCTTTTCCGCGCTCGCCCTGGTGCTGGGCGCGCTCGCCCCGCAGCTGGAAGCGCGGGACAATTTCATCGAATGGCTGTCGCCCCGCCATCCGTTCCGGCAGGACGCCGAGTTCATCAACCAGCACCTGCCCGGCATCTACACCCTCAACTACGGCATCGAATCCGGCGAGGACGGCGGCATTTCCGAGCCGGAATACCTGCGCGACCTGGAGCGCTTCGTGCGCTGGCTGGAAGCCCAGCCGGAGGTGTCGGACGTGGCCTCCATCGTCGATGTGATGCGCCGTCTCAACCGCAACCTGCACGGCGACGACCCGGCCTACGAGCGCCTGCCCGAAACCCGCGACATGGCGGCGCAATACTTGCTGCTCTACGAGATGAACCTGGCGCAGGGGCAGGACCTCTCCAACCAACTGACGCCGGACAAGCGCGCCAGCCGGGTGGTGGTGGCGATGAACAACATCACCTCCGAGCAGATGGTCTCCCTCAAGGAGCGGGCGGACGCCTGGCTGAAGCAGCACGTGCCGCCGGTGATGCAGGCCGAGGGCGTGGGCACCTCGCTGATGTTCGCCTACCTCACGCAGGAGAACAGCCGGTCGATGGTGACGGGCACCATCTCCTCGTTCCTGCTTATCGGCCTGGTGACGGCCATCGCGCTGCGCTCGCCGCTGCTGGGGTTCGTCGCCCTTATCCCCAGCATCATCCCGGTCATCATGGCGTTCGGCGCGTGGTTTCTCATCGAGGGCGACTACGGCCTCTATGCCGCGTTCGTCACCTCCTGCGCGCTGGGCCTGACGGTGGACTCGGTCACCCACTTCATGATGAACTTCGCCCGAGAACGGCGAGAGACGGGGGGCAACGCCAGCCTCGCCGTGCTGCGAACCTTCCGCGGCGTCGGCATGGAACTGTGGATCGCCTCGGCGGTGCTGGTGGTGGGCTTCCTCCTGCTCGCCTTCAGCGACTTCGAGATCATCGCCAAGCTGGGCCTGATGGTGGCCTTGATCTTCGTCTTCGCCATCGCCACGACCTTCGTGATGCTGCCGGCGCTGCTGAGCCTCCTCAACCAGCGGCGCAGGCGCTCCGGCGAGCTGGAGGAAACCGGGGGGCTGGAAGGCGCGGGCGGCTCGTAAGGGCCAGGGACTTGTGACATGGCGAAGAACCCAACCTCGGCGCAGAACTCGGCCCTCAGCGGCATCGAGCGCGAGCTGAAGGGCGAACAGGCCTCCTCCCTCGGCCGCCACGGCCGCGAGGTGGAACGGGCGCTGGACGCGCTGCGGAGCGCCGCCGATCCCGACGAGGAGACCCGCGCTCGGCTGGTGGCGCAGGCGGCCGAGGCCGTGTGGCGCTACTTCATCCAGCGCGAGGCGCTGGGCCTTCGCAACCACGAGCTGGTGATCCGCAGCTACGCCATTCCCGGCGAAGTGCTGGCGAAGGTCGGCAGCGGAGGGCTGTAAGGGTCTTGTTGGGCTGGAAGATTCTTGCAGGGGACTCGGTCCCCTGCACCCCGTTCGTTTTAGGGTCGCGCCCGGTTGTGCCATCGCGCGGGGCTGGAAGGGGTGGAGCACGCGCTCCTTAAAATCATTCAGAAAAAACAAGGTGCCCCAGACGAGGGTACGGCGCAGTTTATGAAGGAGTGAAGCGGGCACACCCGGTCTTGCTGGCGGGCCTGACCATGCAGCGCACCTGCACCTTAAAATCATTCAACGAAATAAGAATGACGGAGAGGGTGCAGCGGAAAACAGGGGCACGGCCCTGGGTTTCAAATTCCAGCGGCGCAGCAGGAAACAGAGGCGCGGCCCGAAAAACGAATGGGGGCGCGGGGGGGGGACCTTGATTGATTGTGCGCCTCCGCGCACGGGACCCCCGCAAAATCCCTCTAAAGAAACCGAACCTCAGTTCTTCTTCACGAACTCGGCGCGCAGGACGAGGCCTTTGATGCCTTCGTACTTGCAGTCGATTTCCTGCTCGTCGCCGGTGAGGCGGATGGACTTGATGACCGTGCCGCGCTTCAGGGTGGTGCCTGCGCCCTTGACCTTGAGGTCTTTGACGAGGGTGACGGAATCGCCGTCCGCCAGCAGATTGCCGACGGAGTCGCGCACCTCGACGCTGGAGGCGGCCGCCTGACGGGCCGCAAGCGCGCCGGCGCTGACCCACTCGCCGGTGGCCTCGTCGTACACATACTCTTCGTTGTCGGTACTCATCACGTCCTCGCGGAAAAAGGGAAGGCCCCTCTTAAGGGCGCGGGTTCCCTCAGTCCAGCTTGGCGGCGGCCTGGGTGAGGCGGGTGACGGCCTGATCGAGCATGGCGCGCTCTTCGGCGGTCATGTCCGCCAGCAGCTGCTCCTCGACGCCGAGAGCCAGCGGCACGATCTGGTCGTAGATCTCCCAGCCGGTGTCGGTGAGGTTGAGGCGCTGGCGGCGGGCGTCGTCCGGATCGCTGGTGACGGTGAGGCGGCCCATCTCCACAAGGCGCTTCACCGCCCGGCTGATGGCCACCTTGTCCATGCGGGAGATGTCGACGATCTGCGAGGCGGTGAGGTTCGGGTTACGCCCCAGGATGGCCATGATCCGCCACTCGGGCAGCTTCAGGTCGAATCGATCCTCGTAGAGTCGGGCGACGGCGCTGCTGATCCGGTTGGAGAGCACCGAAAGCCGGAAGGGCAAAAACGCCTCCAGAATCAACAGCTGGGCGGGTGTGGCGGAAGGGTGGCTTGGCATTGGTTTCAAATGTAACTATATAATCGACAAAACCACATTAACCGGGCGGAGGAGGCATGACCATGACCGGGACCGCACAAAATCAGACGCAACCCCTCGGAATTGAGAACCCCATGGGTACGGACGGCTTCGAGTTCGTGGAATATGCCGCGCCGGAGCCGCAGATGCTGCGCGAGCTGTTCGAGCGCATGGGCTTTCCCATTGTGGCGCGCCACCGCGCCAAGGACGTGACGCTGCACAAGCAGGGGGACATTCACTTCATCGTCAACGCGGAGCCGGACAGCTTCGCCCAGAAGTTCGCCCGCGAGCACGGACCCAGTGCCTGCGCCATGGCCTTCCGCGTGAAGGATGCGCGCAGGGCGTTCGAGCGCGCCGTGTTCCTGGGTGCGAAGCCCTGCCCGAGCGATGTGGGCCCGATGGAGCTGTACATTCCGGCCATCGAGGGCATCGGCGGCAGCCGCATCTATCTGGTGGACCGCTACGGCGAGAAGTCCATCTATGACGTGGACTTCGTGTTCGAGGACGGCTGGCAGGAGAAGATGAAGGCTCAGGATGCCAGCCTCACCTACATCGATCACCTGACCCACAATGTTCGCCGCGGCAACATGAACACCTGGGCGGGCTTCTACGAGAAGCTCTTCAACTTCCGCGAGATCCGCTACTTCGACATCGAGGGCAAAGTGACGGGCCTTGTCAGCCGCGCCATGACCAGCCCGTGCGGCAAGATCCGCATTCCGATCAACGAAAGCCAGGACGACAAGAGCCAGATCGAGGAGTTCATCAACGATTACAAGGGCGAGGGCATCCAGCATATCGCGCTCGGCTCGGCGGACGTCTACCGCACGGTCGATACGCTCTCGGCCAGGGACGTTCCGTTCCAGGATCCGCCGGACACCTATTACGAAGGGGTGGACGCCCGCGTGCCCGGCCACGGCGAGCCGCTGGAGGAACTCCGCAAGCGCCGCATCCTCATCGACGGCGCGCCGACGCAGGGGCAGGGGCTGCTGCTGCAAATCTTCACCAAGACCGTGATTGGGCCGATCTTCTTCGAGATCATCCAGCGCAAGGGCAACGAGGGCTTCGGGGAGGGCAACTTCCGCGCCCTGTTCGAATCCATTGAACTCGATCAGATCCGGCGCGGGGTCATCAAGATCGAAGAACCGGCTTAACGGGCCCCAAGGAGGGGAGGGGCGAGCCGGGCCGTTGCGTGGGCGAACCGTTGCGGTGCCCACGTGCGGCCCGGCTTTGTTTATGTTAAGCTGAGCGCCTCGTGCCGGAAGGGCCGGACTGATGAGCAGTCGGGGCCATCCGGCCTTGTGAGGAGGCCGCCATGAGGAGATTTTCGCTCCTGACTGTGACGGTGGCGTTTGGCGTATTGGCTGCGGGTTCGGCCGTGGCCGGCGTAACGGTTCTGGGCACGGGCAAGGCCCGGGCCTGCTACGAAGCGGCGGAGGGCCGCGATTATACCAGAGAGACGCTTACCCTGTGCTCCGAGGCATTGTCCGAGGAGACGCTGTCGCAGCGCGACCGGGCGGCAACGCTGGTCAACCGCGGCATCGTGAAGATGGGCCTGAAGGACGTGGACGGCGCGGTTGCCGATTACGAGACGGCTCTTGGCGCCCAGAAGCGCATGGGCGAGGCCTATGTAAACCTGGGCATTGCCTACATGTTCCAGAAAAAGGACCGGGAAGCGCTGCAAGCCCTGTCGCAGGGGCTGGCGCTCAATCCGGCCAAGGCGCACGTGGGCTATTACACCCGCGCCATCGTCAACGAACTGCTGGGGGACGTGCGGTCGGCCTATTTTGACTATCAGAAGGCCGCCGAACTGGCTCCCACATGGGACGAGCCGAGGGCGCAACTGCAGCGGTTCCGCGTTATCTCGTCAGAACGGAAGCTGTCTTGAGTTTTCCGTCCTGACGCATAGACCCCTTGCAGCAGCCAGAATGGTGGTCAGGCCCGGAATTTTGCCGGGCCTGATCCTTTATGGCCCCGATCCTTTATGGCCCGATCCTTTATGGCGAGGTGTGACAACGGCTCGGGCCCGGCGCGAGGCCGGGCGTGACTCTTTGTGGGCCGCACCGGCCGGTGGCCGGATACAGCTCGGGCCCGGCACGAGGCCGGGCCCGAGGGGCAGGGTCATGGGGGAGAGGAGATTTGGCTGCGCCGCTTACTCGGCGGCGAGCCGCTGACCCTCGACCGTCGGCGGGAGGACATCCGCCTGCGGGCCGGTTGCAATCTCGATCTTGCGGGGCCGCTTGTGCTCCGGCACCTCGCGCACGAGATCAATGTTCAGAAGGCCGTCCGCATAGGAAGCGCCGGTCACCTTCACCGTATCGGCCAGCTGGAAGCGGCGCTCGAAGGCGCGCTTGGCAATGCCGCGGTGCAGGAAGCTGCGCTCCCGCTCGGCCTGGTCGTCGCGGGCCTTGCCGCTGACGATCAGCGTGTTCTCATGGACCATAATGTCCAGCTCATCAGCGCTGAAACCGGCGACGGCCAAAGAAACGCGGTAGCCGTCTTCGCTCAGCTTTTCGATATTATACGGCGGGTAGGAAATATCCGAATTGTCCAGCCGCGAAGCAAAGTCCACAAGACGGTTCAAATTCTCGAAACCAATGGATGAACGCAGCAGGGGCGAGAAATCAATCGCACGCATGACCTATCCTCCTTCTTGAGCAATTGGTCGGTTTTTGTCCGCCACAAGGGCCGGACATCTTCATCATCAGGACCCGAAACTTTCAGCGTCCTGCGAAACTCAACTTGGGTATTCGCAAACGGGGTTTCAAGAGGGGCTTGTTGCGTTTCCGTTGGCGGCAGGATGACGCAGCCGCCAGCGTGGCGGGCATTCAGAAAATATGAACTAATACAAGGGATTATGGTCTAATGACGACCGGCTTTGGCTTGGGTGTGCAAGATAGAGGACGTATAAAACGAGAAGTCGGCGGGGTTGGGCCCGCCGACTTTTTTCTCGAAAGGAGGTGAGAGGGAGCCTTTTGTGGTCGCACTTTCTTAATCGCAGGGCATGCGCCCTGCTCGAAAGCTGCTCCGGGCTCTCAATCCGGTTCGAGGAATATAGCCCCATAGGCTATAAAAGTGGAACAGCCCTCAGGTCGTATAAACCGCGCCAACGCATTTTCTGCACCTGCGCCTTGTGACCGGCGGCCCGAAAATGCTTTAGTGCCCCGATGACTGCGACTCCCCCCGATGCCGTGCTGACGCCGGCGCTTATCGACCCGCTGTATGCCGAGGCCATCGCCATGGCCGATGAGGCGCGAACCTACTTCTCCGCCGCCGGGCAGGAGGAGCGGCTGACGCTCGACCCCATGGAGCGCGTGCTGTTCAGCTGCGAGTCCCTGAAGGTGACGACCCGCCTGATGCATGTGATCTCCTGGGCCATGGTGAGCAAGGCCGTGGCTGCCGGTGAAATGACACCAGAGGAAGCCGCCGCGCCGGATCGCCGGCTGGGCTTCGCGGAAGCCTCCGACGAGACGCGCGAGCCGCGCCTGACGCTGCTGCCGGCCCAGGCGCTTTCCCTCATCCGCCGCAGCCAGACGCTCTATGACCGGGTGGCGCATATCGAAGCCAGCGTGTTCGGCAACGGCGGAGATGCGCCTGCGGGTGGCGGCGCGCGGGGTCTGCAAAACCGGCTGGACGAGGCGTTCTGACGGCGCTTGCGGAGGGTTTAAACCCTCCGCACTCCCGGTCGTTCTCGAGCCGATTCCCTGGTCGTCCCTTGCGCCTGCTGGATTGACCGGGTGCGCCTCCTGAAACGAAGGGGATCGAAAGGGGGGAGTATAGGCCCCCTTTCATCGTCTTGCTGTCTTCTCAGAATACCCCGAAAAAGCTCAGCTCTTGGCCGAGGCGAAGACGAAGCGGCTGTTGGCGAAGTAGCTGACGGCGAGGCCGGCGAAGGAGCCGGCGACAAGGGCGGCGAGCTGGTTCCAGAAGCTGTCGCCGTGGTAGGTGACGACCGCCGCATAGGCCAGGTAGTTGCACAGCGCGCCGACGGCGGTGGCAACCAGATAGGCCGCCCAGCCACGGAAGAACTTGCCCTCCGCGCGGGCGACGCCAAAGGTCCAGTACCGGTTCAGCGCATAGGTGGCGATGCTGGCGATCAAGAAGGCCGGGATGCGGGAAAGGCGGGCATCAACGCCGCCCTGCTGGGTCAGCAGCAGCGTGACGAGAGCGTCGATCTGGAAGCCAACATGGCCGACCAGAAGGTAGCGAGGGAGGCGGGGAAGTCCCGCCAGGCGGGCGACCAGACGCTTGAACATCGTCGGAACTCTGCTCACTGACTCAAGAACGCGGCGCGGATGAAAAGGAGCCCCTGAGAGCGAGCTTGGGAGCATGGCTTGGTTGGCAAGCACCGCGTCCTTTCATGCTCCATCCTTTCCTTCCGTGCGGCCAGAAAGGGCGCACCTTAAAAGGCCGGACATTCGATTTCCAGTCATAGCGCCGCTTAGGCGTGCGCTTTTTCTGCCTGGCGTGCAGCAATGCCGCAGGGGGAAGCCAGGGATGCCGGCGGCCCCTATGGTGGGTGGATGACGTAACGGCTCGGGAAAGGGAACAAGGGATGGCCGGGGAAGGGGACGAACGGCAGACGCGCGACTTTGGCGACGGCGCGGTGGGCCTGACCGTGGGCTCCCGCCTGCTGGTGGCGGTGGGAGCAGTGGAAGGCGCGGCGGGCGTGGCGCTGGCGGCGGTTGCGGCCCATGCGGTGCCCTCCGAAGCGCTGGGCAATGCCGCCACCCTGCTGATGGTCCATGCAGGCGTGGTGGTGGCGCTGGCGCTGCTGGCCGGCCACATCGGGCGGCGGGCGTGGATGCTGCGGCTGCCGGCGGCGGTGATCGCGCTGGGCGCGGGCCTGTTCGGCGCGGCGGTCGCGGTGCGGGTGCTGGCGGCCCCGGATGCGCTCGGCGGCGTTGCGCCTGTCGGGGGCACGCTCACCATTCTTGGCTGGCTGGCCTTGCTGACGCCTGCGCTGTTCGCAGGGCGGCGGTAGAGGGGAAAGACTCGTTCCAAAAGGAAAAGGAGCGGAAAGCCAGGCCTTCCGCTCCCTTGAACTGTCTTGGGCTGCTTGCCCTGCCGCTTACTGCTGCGGCGCGCCCTGCTCCGGGCCGGCCGGCGGGAATTGGGCGCCTTCGGGCATGCTCTGGAACGCCAGCAGCTCGACCTCGAACACCAGCACGGCGTCGGGCGGGATGATGCCGCCGCCAGCGCCTTCGGGGCCGTAGGCGAGATCAGAGGGAACGACGAGTCGGTACTTGCCGCCCTGCTGCATCTGCTGCAGGCCTTCGTTCCAGCCGGGAATCAGATCGCCGATGCGGAACATGGCGGGCTGGTTGCGGTCGTAGCTCGAGTCGAACACGGTGCCATCCTGCAGCGTGCCGCGATAGTGGACGATAACCACATCGCCCGCGCTCGGCTTGGGGCCGTTGCCTTCCCGCAGGGTTTCAATCTGCAGGCCAGAGGGCAGGGTCGTGACGCCTTCCTTCTTGGCGTTCTGCTCCAGAAACTCGCGGCTGGCTGCCTGGCTCTTCAGGCTCTGCGGCAAACCGACCTGCGACACCGCCACGGCGCCGATGACCAACACACCCAGAACAATGGCCAAACGCGCCATGATCCTAACTCCCTGAAAAACAAAAGCGGCAGGAAAACGAAAGCCGCCCCGAAGGGCGGCTCAGCCGTTCTGCGAACGCGGCTTACCGGGAAGCCCCGTCGCGCTCCTGGCGCTTGCGCTCCAGCTTGCGGGCGCGGCGGACAGCGGCAGCACGTTCGCGGGCGCGCTTCTCCGAGGGCTTCTCGTAGTGGCGCCGAAGCTTCATTTCCCGATAGACGCCTTCACGCTGGAGCTTCTTCTTCAGAGCGCGCAGGGCCTGATCGACGTTGTTGTCGCGAACGATAATCTGCATAGAGGGCCGTCTCTCTCCAATCCGATCCTGTTCACCGAAGACACCCGTCTGCGGCGCGAGGGGCCTCCCTAACAGAAGCCGCCCGCGCTGTGAAGAGCGGAATCCACACAATAATGCTTTCCGTCGCGTTTGAGTTGCGGGATATACTGCCGCCATGATCGAATCCATCGACGAACTGACGCTTGAGGAACTCCGCCCCGTTCTGGTGGAAGCCCTGCTCAATCATGTTCCCTTTGATGGCTGGACGGAGGCGGCGCTTGCCCATGCGGCCGCTGATCTCGGCATTCCGGCCAGCCGGGCCCGGCTGGCGTTTCCGGGCGGCGTCATCGATATGGTGGATGCCTATGCCGCCTGGGCCGACGCGCGGCTGGCGGCGCAGCTCGACACCTTGAACCTCGGTGCGATGAAGATTCGCGAGCGCATCCGCACGGCGGTGCGCGTGCGGCTGGAGCAGGCCGCGCCTCACCGCGAGGCGGTGCGCCGGGCCGTCGCCGTGCTGGCGATGCCGCAGAATGCCGCGTGCTCGGCCAGGATTTTGTGGCGGACGGCCGATACCATGTGGCGCGCGGCCGGCGATACGGCGACGGATTACAACTACTATACCAAGAGGATCACGCTGGGCGGGGTCTACTCCTCGACGCTGCTGGTCTGGCTGGACGACCAGAGCGATGGCCTTGCGGATACCTGGAGCTTCCTCGACCGGCGCATCGATGGCGTGATGCGGTTCGAGAAAACCAAGGCGCGGGTAATGTCGCTCGCCGCCAACCGCCCGGAGTCTCACCCGCTTCCTCGGCCGCCTGCGCTACCCGGCCACCTGAACGAGAGCTGCCGGTTCGCTGTCGCCCTGGCCGCTTTGGCCGGGATGGGCAGGGAGTGCGGCAACTTGCCCGCGCAGGATACGTAGCGGGACTCGACGCTTCCTTCTCAATCTGATAGTGCTTCTCAAATGCGTATTTCGGCCGGGAAACCAACGTCATGTCCGAGCAGGTAACACTTGGCTCATTGCCGCCAGGCACGCGCGCCCGCATCGTCTCCATCGATGCCGAGGCCGATCGCCAGGGTCTGCATCTGCGCCTCTATGAAATGGGCTTCGACGAAGGCGTTGAGGTGGAAGTGCTGCATAGGGGGCCCATTGGCGGCGATCCGATCGCCGTGCAGGTGGGCGGCATGATCGTGGCCATGCGCCGGGCCGAGGCCGGTCTGGTGCGGGTGGCATCGGGCGCGGCCCTGCTGCGCGAGGCCGCCGAATGACGACGGCAACTGTTGCGGTTGTCGGCAACCCCAATGCCGGCAAGACCTCCCTGTTCAATGCGCTGACCGGCGCGCGCCAGAAGGTGGGCAACTATCCGGGCGTGACCGTGGAGCGTAAGGCCGCCCGCCTCACGCTGGCGGATGGCCGCCACGTGGAAATGGTGGATCTGCCGGGGGCCTACAGCCTCAACCCGCGCAGCCCCGATGAAGAGGTGACGCGCCGGGTGCTCCTCGGCACGCAGGAGGGCGAGGGCAAGCCCTCGGCCCTGGTGTGCGTGGTGGATGCGACCAACCTGCGGAATCACCTGCGCTTCGTGCTGGAGTTGAAGCGGCTGGGCCTGCCCATGGTGGTGGCGCTCAACATGATCGACCTGGCCGAGCGCGACGGCATTAAGATCGACGTGGCGCGGCTGCAGGAGTTGCTCGGCCTGCCGGTGGTGACGACCGTCGCCGTGCGGCGGCGCGGGCTTGATGCGCTGCTGGCTCAGCTGCCGGGGCTGATCGACACCGCGGCGGCAACCGCGACGGCCCTGCCGCCGGCGGACGTGCGCGCGCTCCAGAGCGAGGCGCGGACCATCTCCGGGCAGGCGGTGGTCTCCGAGGGGCAGGGGCGCAGGATCACCCGCTCCATCGACCGGGTGGTGCTGCATCCGGTGGCCGGGCCGCTGATTCTCGCCGCCATCCTGTTCCTCATGTTCCAGGCGGTGTTCGCCTGGGCCGAGGCGCCGATGTCGTGGATCGAGGGCGTCTTCGCCATGCTGAGCACCAGCGTGGCGAACCTGCTGCCGGAGGGGTGGCTGCGCTCGCTCATCAACGATGGCGTGATCGCCGGCGTGGGCAGCGTCGTCGTGTTCCTGCCGCAGATCCTTATTCTCTTCGCCTTCATCCTGGTGCTGGAGCAGTCCGGCTACATGACGCGCGCCGCCTTCCTGATGGACCGGGTGATGGCGCGGGTGGGGCTGAACGGCCGGGCGTTCATTCCGCTGCTGTCGTCCTTCGCCTGCGCGGTGCCGGGCATCATGGCGACCCGCAGCATCGACAACCCGCGCGACCGGCTGACCACCATCCTCATCGCGCCGCTGATGACCTGCTCGGCCCGCCTGCCGGTCTACACCATCATCATCGCCGCCTTCATTCCGGACCGGGCGGTGTGGGGCGGCATCGGCCTGCAGGGTCTGGTGCTGTTCATCCTCTATGTGGTCGGCGCGCTGAGCGCGCTGGGCGTCGCCTGGGTGCTTCGCAGCTCGGTGGTGCGGGGCGCATCGCAGACCTTCCTCATCGAGATGCCCAAATATCAGCTGCCGGCGCTGCGCGACATGGCCATCGGCCTGTGGCAGCGGGCGGTGGCGTTCCTCAAGCGGGCCGGCACCATCATTCTGATCTCGACCGTCGTGCTGTGGTTCCTCGCCACCTTCCCGGCCCCGCCGGCGGGGGCGACGGACCCGGCCATCGACTACTCCATCATCGGCTACATCAGCCAGGGGCTGGAGGTCATCTTCGCGCCCATCGGCTTCAACCGCGAGATCGCGCTGGCGCTGCTGCCGGGCATGGCCGCGCGCGAGGTGGCGGTGAGCGCGCTGGGCACCGTCTATGCGTTGCAGGGCAGCGAGGACGCGATGACCCTGTCGCTGGTGGAGACGCTGCGCTCGGCCTGGCCGCTGCCGACGGCGCTGGCCTTCCTCGCCTGGTACGTGTTCGCGCCCCAGTGCCTCTCGACGCTCGCCGTGGTGCGGCGCGAGACCAACGGCTGGAAGTGGACGCTGTTCATGTTCGGCTATCTTTTCGCCCTGGCCTACGTGGCCTCGGGGCTCACCTACTGGATCTCCCGCGCGCTGCTTGGCGCATAGGCGGGAAGCCTTTTGGAACCGGCCTCAGGAACCGCGCCAAGGGCACCCCTCGGCGCGGTTTCGCTATCGACGCTGTGGTAATTGGTGGCAGGGCTGCTATGCTCCGCGCCCAAGATTTAAGACAGGAACGGAAACGGAAGCAGCATGGCGGGAAGCGTCAATAAGGTAATTCTGATCGGCAATCTGGGGCGCGACCCGGAAGTGCGCTCGCTCAACGACGGCAACAAGGTGGTCAACCTGCGGATCGCCACCTCCGAGACGTGGCGCGACCGCGCGACCGGCGAGCGCAAGGAACGCACCGAATGGCATAGCGTGGTGATCTTCAACGAAAACCTGGCGAAAGTGGCCGAGAGCTACCTCCGCAAGGGCTCGAAGATCTACGTCGAGGGCCAGCTGCAGACCCGCAAGTGGACCGACCAGCAGGGCCAGGAGCGCTATACGACCGAAATCGTGCTGCAGCGCTATCGCGGCGAGCTGACCATTCTCGACAGCCGGGGTGGCGAAGGCGGTGGTGGCGGCTTCGGCGGTTCGTCGGGCGGCGGCTATGGCGGTGGCGACTACGGTGACGACAATGGCGGCTTTGGCGGCGGCAGCCGGGGCGGCTCGTCAGGCGGCGGCAGCCGCGGCGGCTTTGGCGGCGGGCGGCCGGCCCAGAGCGACGACCTGGACGACGATATTCCGTTCTAAGGAGCGGACGCGAGAGAGTTTGCGGAAGGAGGCACCCAGGCGGTGCCTCTTTTCGTTTGGCGGGGGTTGTCAGGCAGGCCGAGGGCCTCCAAGCGGCGCCGGCCAGGCTTGACATCAAGCTGATAAGCATTCCCCTTGTCGTGGGCAGCGGACTTCCGGGGGAATATGACTTTACGTGGCCTTTGGCTTTGCACGGTGCTTGCCGCATCTTCGATTGCACCGGCGATGGCGCAGGGCGTGCCCTTTCCATGCGCTGAGCTCGACAGGGGCGAACCGCGCATCTTCTCCGACCTGGCAGCCAATTCGGCCGAGCGCGTCGAAATGCCGGTGGCCGTACGCAGAGGAGCCATACTGGCCCGGCAGGAGCGCCTCTTCCTTAGCGAGTGGATGACGGTGGCCGACACGGCGCTCGCCACCGCAAGCGGTACAACATCTCCAATCCTGTTTCGGCCCTACCGCATAGCCGGGGCAAAGCGCTTCTGCACGATGACGCAGCGGGATGACATTTTTGGCCCGCCTCCGGCCGCTGGCAATTACCTGCTGAAATGTCTTGTGGATGCGGATGGCGACGGCCAGTTTGAGGCGTTCCGCCGCCATGGCGAACTTGTGTCCTACAATCTCAGGACAGGGGAGCGTGGCAGCCCGAGCGGCATTGTGCAGCAAGATCAGCCATTGCAGGCGCCTTTCGCACTTGTGCCAACGTCCATGCCGAAAACACCCATGATGGGGTTCGAGCCGCGGCTGCAGTCACGCCTCGATATCATAAAGATGGACAAGGCCGAGATTACGCTCCGGTGGCGCACTCAAGTCTCGACGGAGCCCGGCAAGGCCAAATTCCGGGGTGGGGGCTTCGAGGAACGGCACGTCATGCCGCTTCAGGATGGTGCGCGAGCAGCGCTTGGCGAATACACCGTTGAACTGCACCAGACGGGCAGGAAATGGACAGCAACCGCTTCTCCAGACGAACAACAGGCGGAATACCGCGTCTGCGACGGAAGTGTTCTCCAGGCTGGTGGCCTCTTCTGGATCGTCTCGGCGCTCCACTTGGCCTCGTATGATCCCGATAAGTCAAACAAACCCGTGCAGTAACCCGAAAGCCAATGGTCTGCGCGACACAGCCGGCCGCAAGAAAAGGCGACGGCGGGGAACCAATTGCCAGGCTGGCGGTTAAAGTTCCTTACGGTGTATGTAAAATCGAGTTCGAGGTGACTGGGCGCATGGCCGGCGTGGAGCGCTTGGAAGAAGCCACGGAGGAGGAACGGTTTCGTCTCCTCATCAACGCGGTGACAGACTACGCTATCTACATGCTGGACACCAACGGCGTGGTGGTCAGCTGGAACCCCGGTGCCGAACGCTTCAAGGGGTACACGGCCGAGGACATCATCGGCCAGCACTTCTCCCGCTTCTATACGGAAGAGGATCGCGCCACCGGTCTGCCGGAACGGGCGCTGTGGATGGCGGACAAGAAAGGACGGTTCGAGGCGGAGGGCTGGCGTGTCCGCAAGGATGGCACCCGGTTCTGGGCGCATGTTATCGTCGATCCGATCCGCAACACGTCCGGCAAGCTGCTCGGCTACGCCAAGATCACCCGCGACCTGAGCGAGCATAAGCAAACCCAGGAGGCGCTGCGCCAGAGCGAGGAACGCTTCCGCCTGCTGGTGCAGGGCGTCACCGACTATGCCATCTACATGCTCGACAGGGACGGGTATGTGACCAACTGGAACTCGGGGGCCGAGCGTATCAAGGGGTATGCGCCGGACGAGATCATCGGCCAGCATTTCTCCCGCTTCTACACCGAGGAAGATCGCGCGGCCGGCCTGCCGGCCCATGGCCTGGCGACGGCGGCGCGCGAGGGACGGTTCGAGAGGGAGGGCTGGCGCGTCCGCAAGGACGGCACCCGGTTCTGGGCGCATGTCATCATCGACGCCATTCGCGATGATAACGGCGAACTGGTGGGCTTTGCCAAAATCACGCGGGACGTCACCGAGCGCCGGGAAGCCCAGAAGGCGCTGGAGAAGGCGCGCGAGGCCTTCTTCCAGGCGCAGAAGATGGAGGCCATCGGCAAGCTGACCGGCGGCGTTGCCCACGACTTCAACAATCTGCTCGCCGCCATCCTCGGCAGCCTGGATCTGGCCCGCAAGCGCCTGCCCGCGGATTCCGATGTGCTGCGCTTTATCGACAATGCGATCATGGCCGCCGAGCGGGGCGCCACGCTGACGCAGCGGATGCTCGCCTTTGCCCGCCGGCAGGAGCTGAAGCTGGAAGCGGTCGATCTCTCCGCGCTGGTGCATGGCATGGCGGACCTGCTGCAACGCACGCTGGGCAGCAATATAACGGTCGAGGCCCGCTTTCCGCTGATGCTGGCGCGGGTGTTGACCGACCCCATGCAGCTGGAGCTGGCCTTGCTCAACCTGGCGGTCAATGCCCGTGATGCCATGCCTGGGGGCGGCCGGATCACCATTAGCGCCAGGGAAGGGCAGCTGCCCGCAGACGGCGGTGAAAGCCAGGACGGACGGTTTGTCTGCCTTGCCGTTGCCGACGAAGGCGAGGGCATGGACGAGCAGACGCTGGCGCAGGCGATCGAGCCGTTCTTCACCACCAAGGGCATCGGCAAGGGCACGGGGCTTGGCCTGCCCATGGTGCACGGTCTTGCCGAACAGTGCGGCGGGCGTCTGGTGCTGAAGAGCCGCAAGGGCGAGGGCACCACGGCCGAGCTGTGGCTGCCGGTTGCCAAGGTTGAGACCAGCGCCGATCCTGAAGACGCCAGCGCGGCCGGGCAGGTTCCCCGTGGCGGGCGCGCGCTGACCGTTCTTGCCGTGGATGATGACAACCTGGTGCTCGCCTATACGGCGGCGCTGTTGCAGGATCTGGGGCACCAGGTGCTGGAAGCCACATCGGCCAAGGAGGCGCTGGGCATCTTGGAGCGGAACGCGGTCGACCTTGTCATCACCGACTATCTGATGCCGGAGACAAAGGGCACCGAACTGCTGACCGAGGTGCAGAAGAACTGGCCGGGCACCTTGGTTATGATCGCCACCGGCTATGCGGAACTGCAGCCGAACGAGGCCCCTGGGGTTCCCCGGCTGCACAAGCCGTTCCGCCAGGAACAGCTGGCCAAGGCGATCGATGACGCCATGGCCCATCGCCCCGCAACCGCCCAGGTCCTGAAGTTCGGCAGCCGATAAGGGCCCGCCGGAGCCGGACGGACCTTGCGACGAATGCGCGCAAATGGCCGCGTTTCGCCTTGTTATCCTTGAGGTTCGCGCTGCGGCAACGTAGCACTCCGCCGGCCGGCCTCACGGGCCGCGCAGTCTGCCCCCCAACGATCGCGTCGTCGGCCTCGCGGGCATCCCGGCTTTTTTTCGGGCGCCACAGGCGCGGGCGGCGGCCACAGTGACAGGATTTTTACCGTGCCCCTGCGCTCCGGCGTTCATGGGTGCGCGGCGTGGCCAATGTTCCGGCCGCGTCTTTGCGTACGCCAGCTTGTCGTTCCTTTTCTCGTCCTCCTCCTTGCCCTCTCTGCCGCCAGAGCACGCGCGGCGGATGCTCCGGCGCAAACGGCCAGCCTGCCGCCGGGGGAGGATGCGGTCATCGTCGTCACCGGCCGGTTGGATTCCAGCCACCGGGCGGAGCTGCGGCGCAACTGGGGTATCGCGGCCATCAAGGCGGATACCGCCTATGCAGCAGGCGCGAGCGGCCGGGGCGTTCAGGTCGCCATCGTCGATACCGGCGTGGACGCCGCAACGCCGGACGTGAAACGCGTCGTCTCGCCCCGCTCGATCGACCTGTTCACTCATCGTCAGGACGGGGAGGCGCGCCGCCATGGCGCCAACATCGCGGCGATGCTGGCCGCGGCGCAGGACGGGGCCGGGCTCGTGGGCGTCGCCCCCGGCGTGACGGTGCTTTCGGTACGCGCCGACCTGGACCAGCCCTGCTGGCACGGCGAATGCAAGCTCAGCGGGCCGGACGTGGCGCGGGGCATCGATTACGCGCTCGATCAGGGCGCGCGGGTCATCATCCTATCGCTGGCCGGGCTGGAGCCCTTGCCGTCTCTAAAGCCCGCGTTCCGCCGCGCCGCGCAAACCGGGGCGGTGCTGGTAATCGCCGCCGGCAACCGGGGCACGGCCGAGCCCACCTGGCCCGCCCGCTATGCGGAGGAGCCGGACCTGAGGGATGCGATCCTGGTGGTTGGGGCGGCCACGCGAGAAGGCGAGCTGGCCATCTATTCCAACCGCGCCGGGCAGGCGATGAACCGGTACATCGCCGCGCCGGGGCACAAGGTCAGCATTAATTGCAGCCGCAAGCACTGCAGCAAGGGCTCGGGCACGTCGTTCGCCACCGCCTATGCCGCCGGGGCCGTCGCCCTGCTGCTGGATGCCTTCCCCCGGCTGGACGCCCAGCAGGCCGCCCGCATCCTGCTCGACAGCGCGCAGGACAAGGACGCGCCTGGGGTGGACGCTGTGAGCGGCCATGGCCACATGGATGTGGCGCGGGCCTTTGCCCAGGCGCGGGCCATGACGCAGCGTGAGATTGCCTCGAACGTTCCGACAAGCTGAGGCCCGGCTCAGGATGGCGTGACGGGGCTGATAAACAAATATAATAATTTCAGTTCACTGGCGGTTCATTTGGGGGCGGCCAGGGTGCTGGGGTGTTTAAAGAGGAGTGCTCATGAAAAGGGTTCTGCATGCGGCGGCATCGATGGTTGCGTTGGCTGGCCTGGGTGCGCCTGCGCTTGCGGCAGATGGGGCTGGGCTGACCATCTACAACGGCGGGTTCGGCATGGTGCGGGAGACTCGCACCGTCGATCTGCCGCAGGGCGCCGGCACGGTGACGCTGACCGGCCTGCCCGCCGAGATGCGGCCCGAGACGGTGGCGATCCGCGCCGATGGCGTGAGCGTGCTGGAGGCCAGCTTCCTGCCCGAGACCCTGACGCCGAACGAGCTTGCCGAACGGTTCGTGGGCAAGACCGTAACGCTGGTGCGGGTAAACCCGGCAACCGGCGCGGAGACGCGCGAGCCGGTTGAGGTGCTGGCCGTCAACGACGGGCTGGTGATCCGCAACCACGGCCAGATCGAGACCGTGCGGCCAGACGGCACCTTTACGCGCATCGCCTATAACAGCGTGCCGGAAGGGCTGGCGGCCGAGCCGACCCTGACGCTCAAGGTCAACAGCCGGGCGGGGGGCGCAAAGCCGGTGGGTCTCTCTTACCTCGCCAACGGCCTCGGCTGGCGGGCGGATTACGTGGGCACCTACGACGAAGCGCGGGGCGTGCTCTCCCTGCAAGGCTGGGCGACGCTGGAGAACGGCACCACCGTCGACTTCCGCGATGCCCGCGTGCAGCTGATGGCGGGCGACGTGAATGTGGAGCGCCGCTATGCGCGGCCGATGGCCATGGCCAAGGCGGCCGATGCCATGTCCAGGGCAGAGTTCGAACCAGCGCAGGAAAGCGTTGGCGATTACCACCTCTACACCCTGCCGCAGCCGGTGACCCTGCTGCGCGGGCAGACCAAGCAGGTAAGCCTGGTCTCCTCCGCCGCCGTGAAGGCGCAGCGCAGCTATCGCTTTGAGCTGTGGGGACCGCAGAGCTTCGAGCAGCCGCAGAACGTGGAAGTGCGGGTGGCGTTCGACAACACCAAGGGCAATGGCCTTGGCAAGCCGCTGCCGATGGGCACGGTGCGCTTCTACGGGCAGGACAAGGCGGGCAACAGCCAGTTCCTCGGCGAGGCGGGCATCCCGCACACGCCCGAGGGCGGCGAGGCGGATCTCACCATGGGCAAGGCCTTCGACGTGACGGTGAAGCCCACGGTGCTCAGCCAGCAGGTGCTCAACCGGGGCGAGGGGCCGCGCCATGTGGAATGGGCCATGGCCTATGAGGTGAAGAACGCGAAGGATCAGGCCGTCACGGTCGATCTGCGCCAGAGCGGCCTCGGCGGCGAATGGGAAGTCACCGAGGAAAGCCAGAAGCACGAGCGGCTGGATGCGGACACCGCCCGCTGGCTCGTCAAGGTGCCCGCAAAGGGCGCGGTGACCGTGAAGGCCACGGTGCGCCAGCGCGGATAAGCATAGACGTGGCTGGGGAGGGGGCTTGCTTTCCCCTCCTCGCCGGCAGCCGGAAAAAATTTAGCGGTTGAGGCATTACAGTTCAGCTTATTGTTCTTGCATCGCCTCGCGGATTGGCGCTATAGACGCGCCACCCAAGGCGGCGGCCTCCTGACGGGGAGTAGCTCAGCCTGGTAGAGCACTGTGTTCGGGACGCAGGGGCCGGAGGTTCAGAATCCTCTCTCCCCGACCATCACGGTGAGGCTGCCGAACTTGGGACACGAACGGGCGGTCAGCTCCCAGCTGGCCGCCCGTTTTCGTTTGGCCGGACCCATGGACGCAGCGCGGCTGTTTGCCTGTGGCGAGTCGACCGGTTATGTTGCAGCGCAATATGGCAAGGAGCGTTGTGTCAGCATGAGCGAAGCACCGTTTTTCGACCTGAAGGCGACTCACAACCCGCACCGCTGGTATCTGCCGGTGGAAATGGCGCTGTGCGTCGGCCGTCCGGGCCAGCAGTTCCTCTACGGCGGGGCGGGCCTCGCGGCGTCCATCCGGGCGCTGGAAGGCACCACCGGCCGCCCGACCATCTGGGCGACCGCCCAGTATCTCGATTATGCGCGCCCCGGCACCATCGTTGATCTGGACGTGCTCGTGCCGGTCTCCGGCCACTACACCAGCCAGGCGCGGGTGGTGGGCCACGTGCGCGACAAGGAGATCATCACGGTCAACGCGGCGCTGGGCTCGCGGCCGAGCTCGCTCTCCCACCAGTGGGCGAAGGTGCCGGATGTGCCCAGGCCGGAGGACTGCGAGCCGCTCGCCTACATCTGGGAGCGCGACCCCGGCGACCTCTACAGCTACTTCGACGTGCGGGTGGTGAAAGGCCGCCATGCCATCGTGAAGGGGCAGACCGGCGAGGTGAGCAAGGACGGCAACGTGGTGCTGTGGATTCGCCCCGCCAAGGGCCAGCCGGTCGACTCGGCGCTGCTGGCGATGGCGGCGGACTTCGTGCCGCTGGCGGTGGGCGATGCCATCGGCCGCGCCGTGATGGCCAACAGCCTCGACAACACCATCCGCTTCCGCTGCGTGGTGCCGACCGAATGGGTGCTGTGCGACATCCGCATCCACAGCGTGCACGGCGGTTTCGCCCACGGCCGCATGCACCTGTTCGCCGAGGACGGTACGCTGATGGCAACGGCCAGCCAGTCCGTCATCATCCGCCTGGCGGAGGACCGCTGGGGGAAATAACCTTGGCGTGAGGCGGGGCGGGCGGGCTTGCCTCGCCCCGCTCCAGCTGGCGCTCCTCCCACCTGAGAACCTGCTTCAATATTGTTCGCAGCAGAAGGATGCTGGCGGTCATGCCGATGCCCTGCCAGTCCCTCGTGATGAGCAGGCGCAACAGCGTGGCGGCCACGGTCAGGGAGAGGCCGGCCAACATGCCGTGCAGCAGGATGATGCGGCTGCGGTCCACGGGCTGACCGCGCAGGACAGCGATCAGGGCGCGCACCACGGCGAGAAGCACCGCGGCGACGGCCCCGGCAGTGAATACCATGGCGCCGAACTTGATTGCGACCAGGAGGCTAGGCGCCATTGGCGGAAGCGGGCGCGCGGGCAGCCCGACGCTCGGCGGCCTTGGTCTCGGCCTGCTCGATTTCCCGTTGCAGGAAGAAGTTCAGCGCCGTCCTCAGCATGATAATGGCGGCAAGCTGGCCGATCTCGTTCCAGGTGGGCGCAACGGTGGTCCGCAGGATGTCCGCTGCCAGGGCAAATTCCAGCGACAGGGCGAGCCAGCGGCCGAATTTCAGCCGGATGACCTCGCGCGGATCCCTGCCGTCGGACGACAGGGGGTGCATTTTCAGCACGTGGCGGAAAAAGGAATAGATAGCATAGCCGGTGGCCTCCACCGCTGCGAGGCCGATGACAAGGGCGGCCGCCGCCTCGGTGCCCACGGCAAGCCACAGTATAACCTGGTCAAACTGGTCCATGGCGAAGGGAACGTAAGCGGCGAGGGAGGGTTGCCGGGCGTATCCTCAGGCGATCAACGTGCCCGGTTGCAGCTCCACCTTGATCCAGCCGGTGCGGCGGGCATCGAAGGCCTTGTAGGCGTCGATGGCGGATTCCAGCGGCACGGCGTGGGTAAGGATGGCGGTGGGGTCGATGGCCTTGCCGCGCACCAGCTCGATAAGGTGCGGGATGTAGCGCCGGTGGTTGCAGTTGCCCATGTTGATGGCGAGGTTCTTGTTCATCGCCTCGCCGATGGGAAACACCCGCGCCTGGGGCGGGTAGACGCCGATGATGGAGAGTGTGCCCGCCTTGGCCAGCGCCTCGACCGCCCATTCAAGCGCCTGGCTGGGGCCGTCGCCCGGAATCCAGTTGCCGTTGGCCGGCGCGATGCGGGGCGCGAGGGCGCGCAGTTCGCGGTCGAACTCCTCGGCGCGCTCCTGCGACCGCTCCGCGGCCGGGCCGTGATGGGCGCGGCAGGAATCAACGCCTACCGCATCGATGGCGCGATCAACGCCAATGCCGTTGGTCAGCTCCAAAAGCACCTCGACCGGGTTTTCCTGCTCGTAGTTGATGACTTCCGCTCCCTGGCGGCGGGCCATGGCGAGGCGATCCTGATGACAGTCGATGGCGAAGACGCGGCCCGCATCCATCAACTTGGCGCTGGCGATGGCGAATTGGCCCACCGGCCCGCAGCCGAACACGGCCACCGTGTCGCCCTTGGAAATCTCCGCCAGCTTGGCCCCGAACCAGCCGGTGGGAAAGATGTCGGAAAGCAGGATGGCCTGATCGTCCGTAATGTCATCCGGCAGCTTCACCAGCCCGGTGTGGGCGAAGGGAATGCGCGCCTTCTCCGCTTGTAGGCCGGGATAGCTGCCTGTTGATTCCGGGCCGCCGAAAAAGGCCGTGCCCGCCCGCTTGCCTTCGGGGTTCGCTATGTCGCACTGGGCGAAGTAGCCAGCGCGGCAATAGGAGCACGCGCCGCAGGCGATGGTGGAGGGGATGACCACCCGGTCGCCCACCTCAAGGTTCCGCACGTTCGGACCCAGCTCTTCGACCACCCCGACGCCCTCGTGGCCCAGAATAGTGCCCGGCTTCATGCCGCTGACCGTGCCGCGAATGAAATGCAGGTCCGTCCCGCAAATGGCGGAGGCGGTCAGGCGCACAATCGCATCGGTGGTGTCCTGAAGGGTGGGATTGGGCACCTCCTCGATCCGAATGTCGCCAACCCCATGAAAGACAACCGCCTTCATCACCGCCTCCGCCGCTTGAATCCCGAAAATGCGAAAAAGCCCCGGCGCGGAAAAAAGAATGCGTCGGAGGTTGCCGGGTCAACGTGGGGCGGCGGCGGAGGTTGCGTGAGGGGTGTGATCGAGATTGGTGCGGAGAGAAGGTTTTTGCTCCGCAGGGGGAAGTTTTGCTCCGCAGGGCAGGGGACGCAGTCCCCCGCACCCCGGTTATTTAAAGGGCCGTGTTTCGGGCGTGCGCCTGACGGAGGGGGAAGGTGGAAATGCTCTTATTTCGTCAGCCCGAAAATGCGGTAGTGCCAGGCGAAGTAAAGGCGGTTGCAGGCCATGTCGCGGGTCGCATTACAAATGAATATGGTGTCGTTTTCGGGATAATACTGCGCCGCCACATCCATGCCGTAGGAATTGCCGCCATGGCCCCAGTGCGAATGCTCGCCGGGGTCGACGATGAAGCCGAGGCCATACCACGGCGTATCGCCCGGCGTCGTCGCCTGCCGGAGCAGCTCGGGCGACAACAGCTTGCCTGCCTTTAAGGCGCGGAAGAATTTGAGCATATCGTTCGCGCTCGCCACGCCGCCCCCGGCGGGTGTTCCGCGCCACGGCAGCACGTCCACGTTGGAGACGAGTTCGGGCTCCGCGCCGAAGAATGTGGTGTAGCCGATTGCAACGCCCTGCAAATGGTCCAGATCGGGAAAACCCGCGTTGGCCATGCCCGCAGGCGTGAAGACATGCCGCTCGATATAATTATAGTAGCTCTCGCCGCTCACGCGCTCGACCACTGCGCCGAGCAGCAGGAAGCCGTAGTTCGAATAGTCCGTTTTGCTCCCCGGCGGGAAGGGCGGCGCGCGCGAACCATTCAGTTCGATGATGTCCGCAATGGTTTTGACCCGCGCCCGATTGGCCCCATCGTCGCGCGCGAGAATGCCCATGCCGCCCGTGCCGCCCCGGTGCTGGAGCAGCTGGCGGATCGTCACCTTCGCCATGTCCTTGTTGGGATAGTCGGGGAGGTAGCGCCCGAACGGGGCGTCCAGATCGACCTTGCCTTGCTCGACCAACTGCAACACCGCAACGGCGGTGAACATCTTGCCGACGGAGGCCAGGAACATCGGCGTGTCGGCGGTGATCGGCGCTTGCCCTGTCTTGTCGAGAGAGCCCCACCCCCGGCTCCACACCTCCCCATCGCCATGCGCCACCAGCAGCGAGCCGGCAAACTTGTCGCGTGCCGCCAGCCGGTCCGCCGTTCCCGCCATCGCATTGATCCCGCCCTGGTTTGAGAGCGCGAATGCCTTGAGGCTGAACGTCTTCGGCTTCGCATCATCAGGCTTGGCGTATTCGATCGTCAGGCGTTGCAGCGCCGGATAACACCGCTCGACGAGGAGGACGCTCATGGCCAGAGCGGTTTGCGACTCCACCCGCGCGATATCAAATCCGCAGGTATCTTCTGCCGTGTCGAGCGCGAATGCGGGTTCGGGGTCGTCCAGATACGTGCCGTAGAACGCCTTGATCGCTGCCTTGTCGCCGGAATTGAAGGCGGTGAGCCATTCCCGGAACACCATTCCGGAGGGGCCCTGCGGCGCTGCGGCTTCGGGGCTTGTCGGTTCATTGCTTGCCTGAGCGGGGTTTTCCGAGGAGAGGCCGACAAGCAGCGCGAGGCTGGCAATGAGCGAAAGTGGCATCCGAAACCCATCCGGCCGTTGGCATGACTAATACAAATAGCCTATTCGCCAGCGGCAGGAAGGTCGAGCAAAAACCGAATCAGCTTGAAACGGTGGCTCACCCCGCCACAGCCCGAAAAGCCCTTAAGAAACTCCCTCACGCCACCGGATTTTCCGCCGTGGCGGCGGCGTAGCGCTCCAGCCCCTGGGCGAGGTCGTTGATGAGGTCCTGCGGGTCTTCGAGGCCGATGTGGAGGCGCAGCATGGGGTGGTTGGTGTGCCAGCGGGTGGCGGTGCGGATGCTTGCCGGGTTGATGGGCAGGATGAGGCTTTCATAGCCGCCCCAGGAGAAGCCCATCTTGAAGTGATGCATGTGGTCGACCATCGCCGCGAGGTCGGCGCGCTGGCCCCGGTTCAGCACCACGGCGAAGAGGCCGGTTGCGCCCTTGAAGTCGCGCTTCCACAGCTCATGGCCGGGGCAGCCGGGCAGGGCGGGGTGGATGACGCGCTCCACCAGCGGGTGCTCGGCCAGCCACTGGGCGACACGCAAGCCGCTGGCGTGATGGCGTTCCAGCCGCACGTCGAGGGTGCGAAGGCCGCGCAGGGCGAGCATGGCGTCGTCCGGCCCGACGCAGTGGCCGAGGCGGGCGGTGGCGGCCTTGAGCGGGCCGAGCCACTGTTCGTTGGCGGTGACGGCGCCCATCATCAGATCCGAGTGGCCGCCCACGTACTTGGTGAGGGACTGGGCGCACATGTCCACGCCCAGCGGCAGGCTCGGCTGGTAGAGGGAGGTGGCCCAGGTGTTGTCGAGGATGACCGCCGCGCCGTGGGCGTGGGCGACTTCGGCGATGGCGGGCAGATCCTGCACCTCGAAGGTGAGGGAGCCGGGGGATTCGGTGAACACCGCCCGGGTGTTGGGGCGGATGAGCTCCGCGATGCCAGCACCGATGGTGGGGTCGTAGTAGGTGGTCTCAACGCCGAGCGGGGCCAGCATCTTGTCGCAGAAGGCGCGGGTGGGCTCGTAAACGCTGTCCACCATCAGGATATGCTCGCCGCCGCCCTTGAGCGTGGCAAACAGTGCGGTCGAGATGGCGGCGACGCCCGAGGGGAACAGCTTGGTGCCCGCAGCGCCCGGCTCGAGCCGGGTGAGCGCTTCTTCCAGCGCCCAGGTGGTCGGCGTGCCGTGGCGGCCATAGAACAGGCCCCCGCCGGGGTTACGCAGGGCAGCATCGAACGCGGCGAGCGTCGGGAAGACGCAGGTGGAGGCGTGGTAAACCGGCGGGTTCACCACGCCGTGGGTCCATTCCGGGCGGCGTCCGCCCTCGATGACCTGAGTTGCGGTTCGGTGTGCTGCCGTCTTGTCCGTCATTCTCTCATGCGCCTGTTACTACCGGCCTGTTACTGGGGGCCAGTTACTGCGGGGGGTGTCGGGCTGACTGCCCCACTCGGTCCACGACCCGTCATAGAGCGCAACCTTGTCATGGCCAAGTAGGTGCAGCCCGAAGGTGAGCACCGCCGCCGTGACGCCCGAGCCGCAGGTGGTGACGACCGGGCGGCCGAGATCAACCCCCGCCTGCTCGAAGGCGGCGCGCAAGTCCTCGCCGCGCTTGAAGGTGCCGTCCTCATTGAGCAGCTGCTTGAAGGGCAGGTTGCGCGCCCCCGGCATGTGCCCGGCGCGCAGGCCCGGCCGGGGCTCGGGTTCGCTGCCCGCAAAGCGGCTGGCGGCGCGGGCGTCCAGCACCTGCTCGGCCTTTGTCGTCAGGTTGGCCTTCATCTGCTCCAGCGTGCGGACGGCGGCCTTGTCCATCCATGGCGTGTAGTGGCGATGGCGCACCACCGGCTTGCCGGATTCGAGGGGGCGGCCCTCCGCCTTCCACTTCTGGAAGCCGCCATCCAGAATCGCCACCCGGTGCGAGCCGAACACCCGCAACATCCACCACACGCGGGCGGAGGAGCGCAGGTCCGAATTGTCGTAGACGACGATGCGGCTGCCATCGCCCAGCCCCAGCGCCTGCACGCGGCTGGCGAACTTTTCGGGGAGGGCAGCATGTGGGGCAGGGGGCTGGCGGTGTCGGCGATCTCGTCGATGTCGAAGAACACCGCGCCGGGGATGTGCGCCTGCTCGAACTCGGCGCGGGGGTCGCGGTTCTCGGTCGGCAGATGCCAGCTGGCGTCCACGATCCGCAGGTCGTCCGCGCCAAGCTCGCTCGTCAGCCATTCGGTGCTCACCAAAGAGTCCATGCCGGGTCTCCTCATGCCGTGCCTTGATGCCGTATCGGTTCCGTGCCGCCTGCCCCCGCAAGCCCGCGAGGGAGCAGCCCCACTATGCATACAGGGTTTTCAGTCCGCACGAACGCGAATTAAGGTCGGACATTCGACAGCAGTGACTTCACATTTTTACATCGTTGACAAGGGGCATCCCGGCGCACCGCCAGCGCAGGCATTTGACCCGGCCCGCGCGGGGGATTAATCGAAGGCCATGACGACATCTCTCGAAAACACCCAGCTCGGCAAGCAGACCCCGCTGCCCACCTCGCCTGAGGACGCGCAGCTGGACTATGTGCCCAACCCCCGGCAGGGCCGCAACTATCTGGTGCGCTTCACCTGCCCGGAATTCACCTCCCTGTGCCCGGTGACCGGCCAGCCGGACTTCGCCCACCTCGTCATCGACTACATCCCCGACGAGACCATCGTGGAAAGCAAGTCCCTCAAGCTGTTCCTCCACAGCTTCCGTAACCACCGCGCCTTCCACGAAGATTGCACCGTCGGCATCGCCGAACGCCTCGCCGCCGAAATGAAGCCCAAATGGCTCCGCATCGGCGGCTACTGGTACCCCCGCGGCGGCATCCCCATCGACGTGTTCTGGCAAACCGGACCCGCCCCCGCCGACGTGTGGGTGCCCGAACAGGGCGTCCCCGGCTATCGCGGCCGGGGTTAACCCTCGCGGGGTTTGTTTTATTTCAGGTTTGATTTTTGCAGGGGACTCGGTCCCCTGCACCCCGGCGTTTTTAGGCTGGTCCAAGCTAGAGTGTTTTAACTTCCCAATAGTGATTGCGGAGGTACTCTCCGAGCCTCTCATACTGATCTTTTCCAGCCTCGCGATACGCTTGTATCACGTCATCTTCTTTGGTGTTATAAACACCATCGGATTTTGCTTGCCAGTCTAACTGGTAATTGAAAACGACTTCGCAAATGCGATTGGCAAAGGCTTCGATCTGTTTGAAAACATCTGGTCTTAGATAAATGGAATTTCGCAGAACAGAACGTCTAAATTCTTGCGCTGCAAAGTGGGTGTCAGATAGAGATTTTGCCCAGATTGCATTGGCATAATAAGTGCTGCGCTCGTATTTTCCCTTTTGCCGAAGTTCATCCTTTTGCCAGTCTTGCAAATCGCAATTAGAAATGAACGATTCGAGCTGAGCGTCTCCCATATTGGTAAGATCAGCACTCATTTTGAATCTTGCTATTAAAGACATTATGGCAGAATGAGCTTCGTTAGCCTTCTCCCAAATTTCAGGGAGGACTTCGAATTCGCGTTGATTTAGCCTCGCGCTGCGGTCTAAAAAGGCCCGCGATTTTATATCGGAGCCGTTCAACTTCTGCTTGGTGATCGTGCCTTAGTGTTTCGAGCTGTGCTGCGAAGCGATGCTCCAGCTATTTCGTTGCAAATAGCTTCAGCGCGACAAGGGAAATCGAGACATTTGTCGCTATGCTCAAAACTATGGTTGGCCAATCAGGTGCCATTGTCCCCTCGTGTAGCATGAAAGTAACGATCGAAAGTGACGCATGGATATTATTTTTATTTATTATATGTGGGGATCAATAGGTCTAGGGCAATAAGATCAATTCTATTTATAAAAATAGCCGTACATTAGGTGTGAAAGCCGGGCGGCCGGGTCCGGCGCAGCCCAGAAAACGAAAGGGAGGTGCAGGAGGGTTAAGACCCTCCTGCAAATGAAAACCCTAAAAAATCAAAATTCTAAAAACCCAGAAATCCCTCAGGGAATCCCGATCAGCTTGTGCGTTTGCAGGGACAGCCGCCAGCGGGGGTGTTCCAGACAATAGTCCGTGGCGGCCTGGGTGTTGGCGATCCGGTCCGGGCCGTCCATGGGCTGGAGGAAGAAGTGCTCGAAGGCGAGGTGCTCGAATTGGGCGGGATCGCCGTTTTCCTGCGGGTAGACCAGCTTGAGTTCGTTGCCTTTGCTGACGATCATCTCTGAGCCGAGCTTGGGGCTGACGCACACCCAATCGATGCCTTCGGGCACGGGTTGCGTGCCGTTGGTCTCGATGGCGATGGCGAAGCCGCGGGCATGGAGGGCGTCGATGAGGGGCGCGTCCAGCTGGAGGAGCGGTTCGCCGCCGGTGCAGACGACGTAGCGGTGCGGCAGGGTGGGTCCCCATGCGGTCTCGACGGCATCCACCAGTGCTTCGGGGCTCGCGAACTTGCCGCCGCCGGGGCCGTCCGTCCCCACAAAGTCCGTGTCGCAGAACTGGCAGATGGCTTTAGCGCGATCTTCCTCCCGGCCGGTCCATAGGTTGCAGCCCGAAAAGCGCACGAAGACGGCCCGGCGGCCGGTATGCGCGCCTTCACCTTGCAGGGTGAGGAACAGCTCTTTTACGGAGTAAGTCATTTGTTTGTTTGCCTCCGCAAACGGGCTCAGACCGGCTCGCAGGCGTATTTGGTCGGGTCGGGCACGCCTGCTTCCGTGAAGCCCTTGCGGCGCAGCTTGCAGCTGTCGCAGTGGC
Source organism: Pedomonas mirosovicensis (assembly GCF_022569295.1). Taxonomy (NCBI): domain Bacteria; kingdom Pseudomonadati; phylum Pseudomonadota; class Alphaproteobacteria; order Sphingomonadales; family Pedomonadaceae; genus Pedomonas; species Pedomonas mirosovicensis. The sequence continues at coordinate 1,201,633 of NZ_JAKFIA010000001.1, forward strand.
CGCAGTGCAGCCCTTCGGGGGTGGGGTCGTAGCAGCTCCAGGTGAGGCCGTAGTCCATGCCCAGCGCGAGGCCGGTCTTGATGGTGTCGGCCTTGGTCATCTCGATGAGCGGCGTGTGGATGGTCAGCTTCCAGTCCCCCTCGACGCCGCGCTTGGTGGCTTGCAGCGCCATGGCCTCGAAGGCGTGGATGAAGGCGGGGCGGCAGTCGGGGTAGCCGGAGTAGTCCAGCGCGTTGACGCCGATGAAGATATCCTCCGCGCCGACGACTTCCGCCCAGCCGAGCGCGAGGCTGAGGAACACGGTGTTGCGGGCGGGCACGTAGGTGATGGGGATGTCGTCCGCCATCGCGGCCTCGTCGCGGTCCTTCGGCACGTCGAAGTGGCCGGTGAGCGCCGAGCCGCCGAAGGCGGAGAGGTTGACCGGCAGCTCCACGTGGCCTTTTGCGCCGAACACCTGCGCCAGGGTGCGGGCGCAGTCCAGCTCCACCCGGTGGCGCTGGTTGTAGTCGATGGTCAGCGCGTAGATGTCGTAGCCTTCGCTTTTGGCGATGGCGGCACAGGTGGCCAGAATCCAGGCCACCGCTCAGCAATACAACGGCAGATTTGGTCATGGCACTTCCTATGGGCCCTGCGCGCCGGCGGGGCAAGGGGGGGCGTCCCGGCAAGAGAGGTTGGGGACCGGTTGGGAGGAGCTAGTCGTTCGGCAGGCTGATCTCGTCGAGCGTGAGCCGATAGGGTGGCGGCACCTTGTCGAACGGGCGCTGGACGGCATCGCCGCTCAGGAAGTCGAACCCGGCATTGGCGGCGGTGATGACCGCCTGCGGCATGACGATGCCGTGGACAAAGGGGCGCATCCGATGCTTGCGCGCCGCCTCGACGAACTGCGGCCCCGTGCCCGCAAGTCGGCTGAGCATCCCGAGGCGGCGGGCATCGAAGCCCACGGCGGCATAGCCCGCCTCCTTCAGGTTGTGGACGGCGGCGGGGGAAGGCGGCAGCAGCGCCCAGGCGGCGCGGCAGTAGGTGCGCAGCCAGTGCCGAATTTCAAAGGCGGTGTGGGCCGGGAAGCCCTCCGCGAAGCCGCCGACCTCGAGGATGAGGTGGCGGACGGCGAAGCGGGGCAACCCCGCGCACAGCGCCAGATATTCCCGCCGGGCCTCGCTGTTGATGAGGGTCGTGTAATGCACCTGGCAGACGAGCACGGCGGGGGAGCGGTTGCGCCCCAGGAGCAGGGCCGCGGCCTGCACCCGCGCCAGGGTGGCGAGGTCGAAATCGTAAACGTCGCGCGGCGCCGAGGAGCGGCGGAGCATGTCGTGGCCGTAAACCCTCTTCATGGGCCCGCCGATCAGGCACATGCGGGCATAGTAGGAGGTGACGGCGTTGAGGCCGGGTGTCCACAACGGCGCATAGGACAGATAGGTGTGGCTCGCGGGCTCGGGCGCCGTCGGTTGCAGCGCGGCCGGTGTGGGATCGGGCTCGATCACCAGAAGCGGAGCCGGAGCCGGGGCCGGCGTTGGAGCCGGCGTTGGAGATGCGGCCGCTCCGGCTGGCGGCGGAGCGGGGCCTCCCGCGGCCGCTCCCTTTTGCAGGGCGGCGGCTTCCAGCGCGGCCTTTTCGAATTGCTGGGCCAGAAGCGTGTCCAGATCGGCCACGTTTTCCACCTGGTTGGTTTCCAGGTTGATCGTGAGGAGGGATACGTCGAGCTTGCCCTCCGCCTCGCCCACGCCGAAGAGCTGCTGCCAGATCTCCTCGGCGAGGAGGTGAGCCTTCACCTGCGCCTCCTCGACGGAAAGCTCGGCGAAGATCACGAGGTAGACCAGTTCCTGATGGCGGCGGAACACGTCGCGGGGCGAGAGGCGGCGGCGGAACGTGCCCTCGATGATCTGGGGAATGCGGTCCCGCATCTGGGGCCAGCGATCGCCCAGCCGCTCCTCGACGGCCTTGAAGCCGAGGATCTGGAGCCTTCCGACGGCCAACTGGCCGTGCGCGTGGGCAAGGGATTTCAGCTGTTCGGCGAAGTCCTCAGCATTATGCGTCTCGCTTGGTCCCGCCATTGCGTTGGGTGCGGCGCTGCCGGACGCATCTTCCTGTTTTTCCTGCTTGAAGAGCAGAGAGCGGAGGCGCTGACCAATGGTACTAAAATCGGGAGGTCCCATACGGGCTCAATCTGGAGTCGATCCGACCGGAAGGCCGGGAGAGGAGGTCTAGCCTGACAACGCCCAAGTCACATCCAGGTTCGGAAAGTCTAGAGATTCAAAATTAATAAATAGTTAAGGCATGGGGCGTTCGCGAAGGCGCGCCGGCAACAGGCCCGCTCAGGCGGAGATATCCAGAACCAGGCCCTTGTTCTTGCCCGCCAGGCTGCTGGTCTGGGCAAAGCGCGACAACAGCCGCCGCTGCGCGTGTTCGCCCGAATCAGCGTCCGTATCGGTCAGCGGCAGCACCGTCCGAAAGCGGTTCGGCTGGGCAGCGGCGGAAGGGCCGTCCTGCCGGGAAAGCGCGGGCCGGTATGGCGCGGGAAGGGCGGGCGTGACCAGTATGGCTCTGTGCTCCTCAACGAGTTCCATAAATCGTTAAGCAATGAGCGGGCCAAATGGATTTTAATGGCGGAAAAGCGCCAAAAACAAGGTTAATTCATCGGGAGAAATGCCTGGGAGTGTAAAGCCTGCCGACAGAATGAAGGGGGAGCGGACCGCCTGGAACGGGGGAAGTGACCAGGCGGCCCGCAGTTCTTCTTTTCAGAAGGCACCTTCAAGGGAGTAAGATGCTGATAGCAAAATAGCGCGGCTACGCTGAATGGCGTCTGAACGGGCCGGCGGGGGGAGGGACGCTTCGCCCGGCTTGGTTTCCTTCAGGGCGACGCTGCGTTTTCCCGCGCAAAAAGAGTTGAACAGAGGGGCGGAAAAGCCCTAACCCAAGGGATATGAAGCGTACCCATTTGCCGCTCAATGCCCTGCGCGTCTTCGATGCCGCAGCCCGTCACCTGTCCTTTACCAAGGCGGCGGACGAGCTCGCGGTCACGCCGGCTGCCGTGGGGCAGCACATCCGCGCGCTGGAAGACCTGCTTGGCGTCATCCTGTTCAAGCGGCTGGGCCGCAACCTGGCGCTGACGCCGGAGGCCGAGCGCGCGCTGCCGCCGCTGCGCGACGGCTTCCTCAAGTTCGAGGAAGCGGTGCGGACGCTTCAAGCGGCGCAGACCTCCAAGTCGCTCACCATCAGCGTGCCGCCATCGTTCGCGGCCAAGTGGCTGGTGCCGCGCATCGAGCGGTTCGCCGAAAGCCACCCGGACATGCAGGTGCGGATTTTCGCCGCCATGCAGCTGGTGGACTTCAATCAGGAGAACATCGATCTCGCCATCCGCTTCGGGCGCGGCGACTACCCGGAGCTGATGGTCGAGAAGCTGCTGGACGAGCATGTGTATCCGGCCTGCGCGCCCTCGCTGCTGGAGCGCTTCCCGATCAAGACGGCAGCGGACCTCATCAACCTGCCGCTCATCCACGATGAATCCGCCGACGTGGACGATGGGTGCCCCACCTGGGCCATGTGGCTGAAGGCGGCGGGCGTCGACCACCCGGACCCGGAGCGCGGCATCCACTTCAACCAGTCGTCGCTGGCCATCGAGGCGGCGACGGCGGGCAAGGGCGTGGTGCTGGCCAAGGCGGCCATCGCCGCGGCCGACATCGAGGCCGGGCGGCTGGTGCGCCTGTTCGACAGCGCCCATGCGGTCGAGTTCGGCTACTATCTGGTGGCCCCCGAGCCCCAGTGGCGGCAGAAGAAGGTGCAGACCTTCATCAACTGGGTGAAGGCGGAAGCCGCCAAGCATCAGGCCTGAGGGCTTTTCGAGACGCACGAACATAAAGAAAGACCTTAAGGGGCGTCTCGGACCTCCTTAAAATCCCCCATTCGTTTGAACGGGGCGCTCTCCCCGCAAGCACGGCGCTTGCTAACCATGCCGGATGCGTCACAATGCGGACGCAACTGGAAAGGGAAGCGCCAAATGTTCTTCATCGTACTGGTGATTGTGGCCATCGCTACGGTGGCCATGGGGGTCGTCACGGTCCGGCAGGGCCATGAGTACACGGTCGAGCGGTTTGGTCGCTACACCAGGACGCTGACGCCGGGCTTTCACCTGATCGTGCCGTTCATCGACCGCGTGGGCCGGCGCATCAACATGATGGAGCAGGTGCTCGACATTCCGGGGCAGGAGATCATCACCCGCGACAACGCCATGGTGGGCGTGGATGGCGTGGTGTTCTTCCAGGTGCTGGATGCGGCGCGGGCGGCCTATGAGGTGTCGGACCTGATGAATGCCATCATGAACCTCACCACCACCAACCTGCGAACCGTGATGGGCTCGATGGATCTGGACGAAACGCTCTCCCAGCGCGACGCCATCAACGCCCGGCTGCTGACCGTGGTGGACAAGGCCACCCACAGCTGGGGCGTGAAGGTGACGCGCGTCGAGATCAAGGACATCCGACCGCCGCAGGACATCGTCAACGCCATGGCCCGCCAGATGAAGGCCGAGCGCGAGAAGCGTGCCGCCATTCTGGAGGCCGAGGGCCAGCGGAACTCGGAGATCCTGCGGGCGGAGGGCGCCAAGCAGTCGCAGATTCTGGAGGCCGAGGGCCGCCGAGAGGCCGCGTTCCGCGACGCCGAGGCCCGCGAGCGCGCGGCGGAGGCTGAAGCCAAGGCGACCGAACTGGTGAGCGAGGCGATCAACAAGGGCAGCGCGCAGGCGATCAACTACTTCGTCGCCCAGAAGTATGTGGAGGCGATGACCGCCTTTGCCGAGAGCCGCAATAGCAAGGTCATCTTCATGCCGATGGAGGCGTCGGCCCTCGTCGGCTCGCTCGGCGGCATCGGCGAGCTGGTGAAGGCGGTGGCGGGGGATGGCCCGTCGGCGCCGGCGGGCGCCACGGGCCTGCCGCGCACCGGAGACAAGTGAGGTTGCCATGACCGAGCCGGAAACGCTGAAACTGACCGTCACTCTCAGCCTTGAGGCCTGGTGGCTCTGGTGGACCGCCGCGCTGCTGCTGGCGGCGGCGGAAATGGCGGCGCCCGGCGCTTTTCTCATCTGGCTGGGGCTGGCGGCCGGGCTGACCGGCGTCGTGACGCTGATCTTCGACCTGGTTGCCGGCCGCGAGATGGGGCTGGAGGCGCAGCTGGCGGTGTTCGCCGTGCTGGCCATCGCCTCGGTGCTGGCAGGGCGGCGTTGGGCGCGGCGCAGCCAGCAGGCGGACGAGCGGCCGGTCAGCCGCCGCGCGGGCCAGCTGGTGGGGCGCACGGTGGTGCTGGTGGAGCCCATCGTCCACGGCGCGGGCCGGGCGGAGCTGGACGACACCGTGTGGGAAGTGCGCGGCCCGGACGCCCCCGTGGGCACGGTTATGCGGGTTGTACGAACCGAAGGGGCGGCCTTGATCGTTGAACCCGTTTGAAACGGTGGAGGCAGATCGATGAGCGGGGATGCGAACGAGAGATTTCAGGCCCTCCTGCTGACGAAGGAGGGCGACGCGCCGAAGGCCGGGTTCGTCACCATCGGCGAGAGCGACCTGATGGACGGCGACGTGGTGGTGGATGTCAGCCACTCCTCGATGAACTACAAGGATGGCCTCGCCCTCACCGGCGCCGCCCCGGTGGTGCGGCGCTACCCCATGATCCCCGGCATCGACCTGGCCGGCCATGTGCGATCCTCAAGCCACCCGGACTTCAAGCCGGGCGATGCGGTGGTGCTGAACGGCTACGGGCTGGGGGAGACCCACTACGGCGGATACGCGCAGCGCGCCCGGGTGAAGGGCGACTGGCTGGTGCCGCTGGAGAACATCACCCCGTTCGAGGCCATGGCCCTCGGCACGGCGGGCTATACCGCCATGCTGTGCGTGATGGCGCTGGAGCGCCACCTCGTCCACCAGACCGTGGGGCAGGTGCTGGTGACCGGCGCGGCGGGCGGCGTCGGCAGTGTCGCCGTCTCCCTGCTGGCGGACCTCGGCTACCGTGTCGTTGCCTCGACCGGGCGGCCTGAGGAGGCGGAGTACCTCAAGTCCCTCGGCGCGGAGGAGGTGATCGACCGCCGCGAACTCTCCGAGCCCACGGGCAAGCCGCTCGCCAAGGAACGCTGGTGCGGGGCCATCGATACGGTCGGCTCCCACACGCTCGCCAACGTGCTGGCCCAGATGCGCTACGGCGGCTGCGTTGCCGCCTGCGGCCTCGCGCAGGGTTCGGACCTGCCGACAACCGTGCTGCCGTTCATCCTGCGCTCGGTAACGCTGGCGGGCGTCGATTCCGTTCAGGCCCCCATGGCCCTGCGCCGCGAGGCCTGGCTGCGCCTCGACCAGCTCATCGACCGCGGCAAGCTGAAGCGCATGACGCGTACGGTGAAGCTGGAGGACGTGACCGCGCTTGCGCCCGAGTTTCTGGCGGGCAAGGTGAAGGGCCGGGTCGTGGTGGAGATCGGGTAGGGACTTAAAATCCCTTGCGGGGGTCTGTAACCCCTGCGCCCCCATTCGTTTCTCGGGCCGTGTTCTGCTGTAGCGGGGCGTCTCTCCGGTCGTGGGCTCAGCAAAAGACAAGGGTATGGCATCGCTTCCGTTTCAGGTTTGTCGCCTCGGCTCGTCCGATGTCGCGCTGATGCGCGGCCTGAACGGGATGTTCGGCACGGCGTTCGCCGACCCGGAAACCTATGGCGGCGCGCCGCCCGAGGAGGCTTACCTGCGGGACCTCCTCGCCAAAGACCATGTGATCGCGCTGGCGGCGCTGATGGACGGCGCTGTCGTTGGCGGATTGGTCGCCTATGAGCTGGACAAGTTCGAACGCGCCCGGCGCGAGGTTTACATCTACGACCTTGCGGTTGCTGAGGCGCATCGGCGCCAGGGCATTGCGACCGCGCTCATCGATCATCTGCGCGGCATTGCCGCGTCGCGCGGCGCATGGGTCATCTTCGTGCAGGCCGACTATGGCGACGATCCGGCTATCGCGCTTTACGAGAAACTCGGCACCCGCGAGGAAGTCCTCCACTTCGATATCGAGCCTTAGCATATGAAAGGTGCGTGACCATGGCTATGCTCAAGAATATCGCCACATTATATCAGAAGATGAAGTCGCGTAAACGCAAGAACTGGGATGAGGTCTCGACGACAGTGATATTTACCATTACAGTAATATGCTGGATTGAGGCGGGCTATTACGGCTACGCTATGGGGAGTATCGGGCCTGAGTATATTAAATTATTAAACCAAGCGGGCTCCATACCGAGTGTGCCATTCCTGGTTATTAGTGTTATTTTCGGCTTTATCGGTATTTCGCTATTCATCTGGGGGTTTATGGCTAAGTGTATGACATCTCTTCTCGAGAAGCGGTTTTTCTCAGTTTAGTTGTGAGAGAATGCGCCTCGTCGAGGCTCCCTTGTCGCCGTGTCCTGATGCCCTGGCTTCCTCTCAAGGGGGCATGCCCTCTGAGCATCCCCTTCTTCGCCGGAAACCTGCAGTTCTGACGACCTGCATGAAATGGGGGCGCGTCGGAAACACGGCCCGATAAAACGAAGGAGCGCAGGGGTCTGAGACCCCTGCAAAGAAAACATTCGTCTTGAAGAAAAGCCGCCTCAGGCGATGCGCGGGGCCAGCAGTTCCATGAGGCGTTCGCACCCCTTGGCGTCTTCCGCGTCGAAACGGGCGAGGGAGGGGCTGTCCAGGTCAAGGACGCCGATGATGCGCCCCTCGTGGGTGATGGGCACCACCAGTTCGCTGCGCGAGGCGCTGTCGCAGGCGATGTGGCCGGGGAAGGCGTCAACGTCGCGCACGCATTGGGTGGCGTTTTCCGCAACCGCCGCGCCGCAGACGCCCCGGCCGACGGGGATGCGGATGCAGGCCGGGCGGCCCTGGAAGGGGCCGAGCACCAGAACGTCGTCCACCAGACGGTAGAAACCAGCCCAGTTGAGGCCCGGCAGGCTGTGGAAGATCAGCGAGGCGGCATTGGCCATGTTGGCGATTGGATCCGGCTCGTCGCTGGTCATCGAGTCGAGCTGCGCCAGCAGTTCCTTGTAGCTGTCCGCCTTGTTGGCGCTGAGGGCTTTACTTCAAACATGCGGCCGTCCGATCATTCATGAAACATGGGGGAATACCGAACAGGCAGATACGCCCTGTTCCGGCGCGCAACAAGAGGGGGCCGTGCGGGAGGAGGGGGCGGCGAACGGCCCGCCCGTTCATCCGGACAAAAGACAATAGCCCCTAGATCGGCCTCAAACACCCACTGGGAGGTTTTTGCCTATTTTGGCTAGGGTGGTAGCGGGCCGGCCTGGAATCACGCTGTAAGGGCCCTCTGCGGGCCTTTACGGGGCATTGCCAAGCCTGGCCTCGCCCCGTTTGGCCTGTCGCGAAGGAGAAGGGCGCTTAGCCCGGCTGCTTCGTTGCCTTGCGCGGGTTGATGCCTGCGGCCACCAGCACCTGCTCCGGCACCTGATTGCGGGGCAGGGAGCGGAACTTCTTTACCTGTTCCTTGAACCGGACCAGTTCAGTCCCGCGCAGCGACGAGCCGGTGGGCAGTTCCATGCTGGCCGGGTTGATGACCTTGCCGTTCTTGTAGACTTCGTAATGCAGGTGCGGGCCGGTGGAGAGGCCGGTGGTGCCCACGTAGCCGATGACCTGGCCCTGCGCGACCTTGACGCCGCGGCGAATGCCGGACTTGAAGCCCTTCATGTGGGCGTAGGCGGTTTCGTAGCCGCCCGAGTGACGGATCTTGATGTAATTGCCGTGGCCACCGTGACGGCCGGCAAACACCACTGTGCCCGAGCCCGACGCCATGATCGGCGTGCCGCTCGGCGCGGCGAAGTCCATGCCCTTGTGCATGCGGCCGTAGCCCAGCACCGGGTGGTGCCGCATGCCGAAGCGGGACGAGATGCGCGCGCCGTCAACCGGCGTCCGCATCAGCAGCTTTTCAATGGACGAGCCGTCCGCGTGGTAGAATTGGCCGCGCCCGTTCTTGGGCTCGAACCAGACCAGTTCGAGATCGCTGCGCTTGCCGCCGCGCTGCAGGTTCGCATAGAGCAGCCGACCGGTCTTCACGTCGCCGGTCTCGGCCACGTCGCGCTCGTAAACGAGGCTGAAATGGTCGCTGGCCGCCACCTCGCGGGTAAAGTCCACGCTGTAGGAGAGGGCCTTGACGTACTGGTTGATGACCTTGGCCGGAACGCCCAGCTTGCGGGCGGAGACGTAAAGGCTGCCGCCCACTTCGCCCTCGACGCGGGCCGGGGCGCTGACCACCTTGATCGGCATGGTCTTGACCATGAAGTCGTTGCCGACCCGGGCCACCTGCACGTGGTTGTCGAAGGTGGGGCGGAAGGAGAGCATTTCGAGCGGGCGCGGGTCCTTGCTGGACACCCGGCGGCCGAGGGTGAGCTGCACGCTGGCGCCGCGCGGCGGGTCCTTGATCTGGGCGTTGGCGCCCAGCGCATCGGCGATCTTGCGCGCTTCCGCCCGCGAAACGCCGGCGCGGCGCAGGATCGTCTCCAGGCTGGCGTTCCGCAGCAGCGGCACTTCCTTCTGCTCGATCTCGGGCTCCGCCTCATCAGCGATCGCCTTGGCCAGCGGCAGCATGGGAACGCGCTCGCCGGTCTGCGCGCCGGTCATCAGCGGGCCGATGACGGCGGGCTGAATCGCTTCGGACTGGACGGAGGTAAGGATGGGGGAGGTGCTTCCGGGCAGGGACTGGATGGGGTTGGTCAGCACGAGCCAGCTTGCCGCCGTGAGCAGGCCGCCCAGCGTGGCAAGCCCGCGCCACCAGCGCAGCGAGCCGATCTGATGGCCGAGATCGACCGCCAGCTCGATTTCGCCGAGCGCTTCAGATGGCGCTGCGGCAGCAGTTTCCGTTTCGCTTTTTGCAAGCGCGACGAAGCCCGTTTTCAGCAAACCCCAGTCTCCTTGAGTCCCTGCACGACTCACCCGCCCAATCAAGAGAGACAGGTAATCCAAACACAACAGTTGGGAAAACTGTCGTGCTTAAGTGCCAATGTCAACCAATTGCCAAGCTGGTTCCAAGCAAAACCTTCATCTTTCGACGTAAACAATCTCTTAACATTCCACCCCGCATACGAAATCGAGAGTTCGATACGGTGAAGCGCACAATATCTTTGCCCAAATGCCCTTGCATTGACGCTGCCCGCACATCAGATTCGTAGACGACATGGGTGCATTGGGTTTGAGCAAGGTAACGGCCGTCCTGGGGCCGACAAACACCGGGAAGACCCATCTGGCGGTTGAGCGCCTGTGCGCCCATTCATCTGGAATGATTGGCTTTCCCCTGCGTCTTCTGGCGCGGGAGGTCTATGACCGGGTGGTGGCCATCAAGGGCCCTGAGCAGGTGGCGCTGATTACCGGCGAGGAGCGAATCGTCCCGCCGAACGCCCGCTATTTCCTCTGCACCGCCGAGTCGATGCCGCTGGACCGGGAGGTCTCCTTCCTTGCGCTCGACGAGGCGCAGCTGGGCGCGGACGACGAGCGCGGCCACATCTTCACCGACCGCCTGCTGCGCGCCCGCGGGCGCGACGAGACGATGATCCTCGGCTCCGATGCCCTGCGGCCGCTGGTGAGCAAGCTGCTCCCCGACGCGGAGATCATCTCCCGGCCGCGGTTCTCCACCCTCAGCTACGCCGCGCCGAAGAAGCTCTCGCGCGTGCCGAAGCGCACGGCCATCGTCGCCTTCTCGGCCGATCAGGTCTACGCCATCGGCGAGATGCTGCGCCGCCAGCGCGGCGGCGTTGCCGTGGTGATGGGCTCGCTCAGCCCTCGCACCCGCAACGCGCAGGTGGGGATGTATCAATCCGGCGAGGTGGACTATCTGGTGGCGACCGATGCCATCGGCATGGGCCTCAACATGGACATCAGTCATGTGGCCTTCGCGGGCCTCAGCAAATTCGACGGCAAGCGCCACCGCCGCCTCACCCCCGCCGAAATGGCCCAGATCGCGGGGCGCGCCGGGCGGCACCAGCGGGACGGCACCTTTGGCACCGTGCAGTTCGGCGAGGAGCGGCGGCAGCTGACGCCGGAAGAGATCCTCGCCATCGAGAACCATACGTTCGCGCCGCTGGAGCATCTGATGTGGCGCAGCGCCAGCCTCGACTTCCAGTCGGTGGGCGCGCTCATCCGCTCGCTGGATGCGCGGCCGCCCCGGCCCGAACTCCTGAAGGCGGACGACGCCATCGACCTGGCCGTGCTGCGCCGCCTGGCGCAGGAACCGCTGGTGGAGGAGCGGGCGCGCCGCAGCCCGCGCGTGCGCCGGCTGTGGGACGCCTGCCAAGTGCCCGACTATCGCAAGGTGAGCCCGGACATCCATGCCCGGCTGGTGCTGCGGATCTTCAAGCACCTCTCCGAGGGCAATGGCACCCTGCCGACGGACTGGATTGCAGGCGAGATCGCCCGGCTCGATCAGGTGAACGGCGATATCGAGACCATCGCAGGCCGTATCGCGGGCATCCGCACCTGGTCGTACATCTCCCAGCGCGCCGACTGGCTGGAGGACCCGGCCCACTGGGCGGGACGCGCCCGCGCGCTGGAGGACCGTTTGTCGGATGTGCTGCACGAGCGGCTGATCCAGCGGTTCGTTGACCGGCGCACCTCGGTGCTGCTGCGCTCGGCGGGCGGCCGGGGCGCGATCGACGTGGAGGTGGACGAGGCCGGCACGGTGGAGGTGGAAGGCCACTCCATCGGCACGCTCTCCGGCTTCACCTTCACCATGGATGCGGACGCCCGCCATGAGGACCGCCGCCGCATGATGGCCGCGGCCGAGCGCGCCTTGTCCGCCGAAATGACCCGCCGGGCCAAGGCGCTGGCGGAAAGCGGGGAAGGGGATATCGGCTTCGAGCTGGGGCAGCAGGCCCCCCACGTGCGCCTGCTGTGGAAGGGCGCGCGGGTGGCCTATCTTGCGCCGGGGCGCGATCCGCTCAGCCCCCGCGTGCGGCTGGAGGCGGGCGCAAGCCTGCTGGCGGCCACCGAGAAGGCGTCCGTCCTTGCCCGGCTGGAGGCCTGGGTGATGGCGCGGACGCAGGATCTTCTCAAACCGCTGATGCGCCTGGCTGCCCTGGCGGAAGGCGAGGGGCCACAAGGCATCGGCGGCGCGGCGCGGGGCCTTGCCGTGCATCTGGTGCAAGGGCTGGGCGTGGCGCGGCGCGAGAGCGCCGAGGCGCAGATCAGCGCCCTCAGCCGCGACGAGAGGCGCTGGCTCGCCAAGGCCGGCATCAAGATCGGCGCGCGGCATGTCTATGCGCCCGCCGTGCTGAAACCCGCCGCCATGCAGTGGCGCGTCGCCCTGTGGGCGGCGGCCAGCCACTTCGAGGGCCCGCTGCCGAGCCTGCCCGAGAACGGGCCGGTGAGCGTGCCCGTGGATCCATCCGCCCCCAAGGCGGTCTATGCCGTTGCCGGCTACTGGGTGGTGGGCGACAAGGCCGTGCGCGTGGACCTGGTCGAGCGGCTGCTGGACGTGCTGCGCGAACAGGCCAAGGGCGGGGCGCCGGTGATCCCGACAGGCCAGCTCGTCTCCATGGTGGGGCTGAGCCAGGCTGACTTTTCCCGCCTGATGGTGGCGCTTGGCTACCGGCGTACCCTCGTGCAGCCGGAAGGCGAGGGGGCCGAGGGCGAGACAACAGTGGCGTACAAGTGGAAGGGCTATGCCGCGAACCGGCGCCGCGCAGCGAGAGGCGAGGAGCGCAAGCCGGCGCCGGCTGCCTCGCCGTTTGCCGCGCTTGCGGCATGGCGCAGCGGATAGGTTGAAACGAGGAGAGAGACCTGCATGGACAACGGCTCGCAGCGGCTTGACAAGTGGTTGTGGTTTGCCCGTCTGTTCAAAACCCGCGCGGAGGCCGCCGCCATGTGCAGCAGCCGCCACCTCCGGATGGATGGGCGCGTGGTGGACAAGCCGCATGCGGCGGTGAGACTCGGTTCGGTCATCAGCTTCCCCAAGGCGGGGCGGGTGATCGTGGTGAAGGTGGAGGGCTTTGCCGAACGGCGCGGCCCCTATTCGACCGCCCGGCTGCTCTACTGCGACATGAGCCCGTCGGTACAGGCCGTCGCGCCTGAGCCGGCAACGGCATAGCCGAGCCAGGCCCAAGGCAGGGACAACTTCGGCATTGATGCCGTTTTGCCGCGGTCCCAGGCTGCGGAACGGCCGTTTTTAAGCCCAGATGGGTGTTGACGGCCCCATGGTGCTTCGCTAGCAGACAGGCATCGAGTTGAGGGAGCCGGATTTAAGATGGCCTACGTCGTTACCGACGCGTGCATTCGTTGCAAGTACATGGATTGCGTTGAGGTGTGCCCCGTGGATTGCTTCTACGAGGGTGAGAACATGCTCGTCATCAATCCTAGCGAATGCATCGATTGCGGCGTGTGCGAGCCGGAGTGCCCGGCCGAGGCCATTCTGCCGGACACCGAGTCCGGCCTCGAGTCCTGGCTGGAGCTGAACGCCAAGTACTCCGCCGTCTGGCCGAACATCACCACCAAGGGAACCCCGCCCGCCGATGCGGACGAGTTCAAGGGCGTGGACGGCAAGCTTGAAGCCTATTTCTCGGAGAATCCGGGCCAGGGCAGCTAAAAGACCAGCTCGTGCGTTTATAAGGAGCGTTCTCCCCTCGCGTTCGTCCCGAACGCGGGGCGTTCTACGTTGCAATGCGGCATAAAGGAGTGGAAATTATGCTCCGTTTATGTTACATGCTTGCGACGTTGTCTAACGCACGAATTTGAACTGTTTTGGCGCAAAGGCACCAGCCAGTCCCCTTCCCCGGATTTCAGCGGGCACCCCGCGGCCACCAATGTGGTCAGCGCTGAAACGGTATGAGTCGTGCCAGTGCAGAGAAGCGACAGGATATAAGAATGGCGGCAAAATCCCTTAAGTTCGTCGTGGGTGACTATGTGGTTTACCCCAAGCATGGCGTCGGACGGGTTATCGAGCTGGAAACGACGGAAGTCGCCGGTTTTCCGCTTGAACTCTATGTGATCCGTTTCGAGAAGGAGCGGATGACGCTGCGAGTTCCGATGAACAAGGCGGAAGCCGTTGGTATGCGTAAGCTGTCCAGCCAGGCGACCCTTCAGGAAGCGCTCACGACGCTCAAGGGCAAGCCGCGGATCAAGCGCACCATGTGGTCACGCCGGGCGCAGGAATACGAAGCCAAGATCAATTCGGGCGATCTGGTCTCCATCGCCGAGGTGGTGCGCGACCTGCACCGCGCCGAGGACCAGCCGGAGCAGTCCTACTCCGAGCGGCAGATCTACGAGGCGGCCATCAGCCGTCTGGCCCGCGAGCTGGCAGCGATGGAGAACATCGACGAGCAGACCGCGCAGGACAAGATCCACAAGGTGCTGAAAGCAGCCTGAACCATTTTGCCCAGCCCGGTTTTACCGGCGCAATGCGAGAACGGCCGCCCTCAAAAGGGCGGCCGTTCTCGTTTCCGGGGCAGGGAATATGGAGTATCGTTCGCAAATCGCGGAGAGAGAAACCGCTGCCTGCCAACTCGTCGCGAGCCCTCGACCGGCATATCTAGAGACGCAGCCGTTACGAGCCGAGGGGCGAGAGGCCGCAGGCGAAGGGAGCGCGACCTGGCGTTGACGCTCCCCGGCTGACTGATAAGCTGACGATCCTGATTTTCTCCGGAGGGTGAAACACAATGAAAAACAAGGTTCTGGCCGCACTTGTCGCCGCCCCGCTGCTGGCTGGCCCGCTGCTGGTGGGCGGCATGGCCGGCGTTGCTGTCGCGCAGACGGCGGCCCCCGCGCTGGAGGTGCCGAGCGGCACCTATGCCCTCGATCCGACCCATGCCAGCGTCACCTGGAAGGTGAACCACCTGGGGCTGTCCAACTACACGGCGCGCTTTACCAAGTTCAATGCCACGCTCGATTTCGATGCGGGCAATCCTGAGAAGAGCAGCCTCACGGTGAGCATCGACCCCAAGTCGGTGCGGACGGACTATCCGTTCCCGGAGAAGGAAGACTTCGACGCCAAGATCGCCGGGCCGGACTTCCTTGACGCCGCCAAGTATCCGGAGATCAAGTTCGTCTCCACCAAGGTGGAGCGGCTCGGCACGGATGCGGGCAAGGTGCACGGCAACCTGACCTTCCATGGCGTCACCAAGCCGATCGTGATGAACGTGAAGCTGGTGGGCGCGAAGAAGCACCCGATGCTCGGTGTCGGCGCGCTCGGCTTTTCCGGCACCACCACCTTCAAGCGCTCGGACTTCGGCGTGACCACCCTGGTGCCGATGGTGGGCGACGAGGTGACCGTGCAGGTTGAGGCCGAATTCGCCGAACAGAAGTAAGCTGTCATTGTCATGAGTCGGTATTCGACCGTTGCGGTCATTTTGCATTGGCTGATCGCCCTGTCGGTGATCGCGCTGCTGATCGCAGGCTTCTGGATGGGTGGCGCCATCCGGAAGCCGGAGACGCAGGCGGTGGCCTTCGAGGTCTTCCAGCTGCATAAATCGCTGGGCCTTACCGTGCTGGCGCTCACGCTGGCGCGGCTGGCCTGGCGGCTTGGCCACCGGCCCCCGGCACTGCCGGACACCATGCCGCGCTGGCAAAAGACGGCGGCGCACGCCACCGCTTGGGCGTTCTATGCGATTCTGCTGGTGATGCCGCTGTCGGGCTGGGCGATCGTCTCGACGAGCCCCTTCGGCCTGCCGACGATGTGGTTCGGCCTGTTCGAGTGGCCGCACATCGCGCCGCTGGCCGAGGCGGCGAACGCCCAGCAGCTGAACGCGACCTTCGAGGAGGTGCACGAGCTGCTCGCCTGGGGTACGCTGGGGCTGCTGTTCCTGCACGTGGCAGGCGCGCTCAAGCACCACTTCATCGACCGCGACAACGTGCTGGTTCGCATGGCCCCGTGGCTCAGCCCGCGCAGCAACGCCTAATGCCCCGAAGACAAGGAGGCTGATATGATGACGACCGATTTCTCATGGCATGGCGCGCGCCTATTGCTGGCCGCCGGGCTTGGCCTCGCCAGCCTTGGCGCGGCAACCGTGGCTGAGGCCCGGCCCTGGGCGGTGGATGCAAAGAGAAGCGCCATCACCTTCAGCGGCCAGCACGTGGGCAAGACCTTCAAGGGCCGGTTCGAGGCCTGGCAGGCAAGCATCGACTTCGATCCCGCCAAGCCGGAGGCGGCCAAGGTGGCCGTGACCATCGACCTCGCCTCGGCCAAGACCGGCGAGGCCATGTATGACAAGACCCTGCCGACGGCCGACTGGTTCGATGCCGCCAAGGTGCGGCAGGCAAAGTTCACCGCGACGAAAATCACTAAAACCGGCGGCAACGCGTATGTGGCGGACGGCACGCTTGCCATCCGTGGCAAGGCCGTGCCGGTGAAGCTGCCGTTCACGCTGAATATCACCGGCAACACGGCGACGATGGACGGCAAGGTGACGCTGACCCGCACAGCCTGGGGCATCGGCGGCGGCTCCGATGCCAAGGGTGAGTGGGTTTCCCTGCAAATCCCCGTGCAGGTGCACGTGGTGGCCACAGCGAAGTAGGTGGCGAGGCAGGGGGGCTTCTTGCTGCCGGGCCGCGGCGCGTGTTCGCTTACGGTCCGCCCCGCCCGCCTGTGGCACCATAGACCTGGCCGGTGGCGTAGCTGGCATCGGCGGCGGCGAGTTGCACGTAGATGGATGCCAGCTCGGCGGGCTGGCCGGGGCGGCCCAGGGGCGTATTCTGCCCGAAGGTCGGGATTTTGTCGGCAGGTTGGCCGCCGGTGACCTGAAGCGGGGTCCATACCGGCCCCGGCGCCACGGCATTGACCCGAATGCCCCGCTTGGCCAGCTGCTTGGCCAGAACCTTGGCGTAGATCATGTTGGCGGCCTTGGTCTGGGCATAGTCGAACAGGTTCTCGGGCGGCTCGTAGGCAACGACCGAGCTGGTGATGATGATCGATGAACCCGGCTTCAGATAGGGCAGCGCCGCCTTGGTGATCCAGAAGGGCGCATAGACGTTGGTCTTCATCGTCCAGTCGAACTGCTCGGTGGTGATTTCCGTGAACAGGTCGTGGCTCTGCTGGCGACCAGCGTTGTTGACCAGAATGTCCAGACCGCCGAGCTGACGCACGGCATCCTGCACCAGTTGATTGCAGAAGGCCTCGTTCCGGATGTCGCCCGGGATGGGCGCGGCGCGCCGTCCGGCGGAGGTGATGAGCTGCACGACCTCCCGGGCGTCCGGCTCTTCGTCGGGAAGATAATTGATCGCGACATCAGCGCCTTCCCGTGCAAAGGCGATGGCGGCCGCGCGGCCCATGCCGGAGTCTCCTCCGGTAATCAGTGCCTTGCGGCCCGCCAGCCGACCGGAGCCGCGATAGCTGGTCTCGCCGTGGTCGGGTTTGGGCTGCATCTTGCCTGCGAGACCGGGCCAGGGCTGCTGCTGGGCCGGAAAGGGTGGACGGGGATAGGCCGTCGTCGGATCACGGGGCTGCGCCGCGGTTCCCGCACCCTGCTGCTGCGCGAGGGCAGGAGCGGCAACGCCCGCCACCAGACCGGCAGCCATGCCGCCCATCACACGGCGGCGGGAAGGAGACTCAGGTGTATCGGCGCTCATGATCGGCTCCTTGGCTGTGAAGGTCGCGTTGGGGCCAACGATCTCCCGCGCCGATGGTTGATTGCTTGTGTCCAACGAATATCCGGGCGCACCAGTGCGCCCTGGGCAGGCCAAGCCTGACCCCCCTTGACTCATTTATAACTCACTGGTTATGAGTATCGCATAACCAGTGAGTTATGGATTTTAATGTCGAACGCGCAGGACCTGCTTTTCAAAACACTGGCGGACCCGACACGGCGGGCGATCTTCGAGCGGTTGTGCCGCGAAGGGGAGCAGACGGTCGGGGCGCTGACGGCGCGGGCCGGTATCTCGCAGCCGGCCGTCTCCAAGCATCTGGGAGTCTTGAAGCAGGCCGGGCTGGTGCGCGACCGTCACGAAGGCCGCCAGACCCATTACAGCGCGCAGGTTGATGCGCTGGCCCCGCTGGTCGACTGGACCAGCCAAATGGCCGGGTTCTGGGAGAGCCGTTTCGACGCCCTCGAAGATCTGCTGAAAAGGATGGATCAATGACCGTCTTATCCGACGAAACGCTCTCCGTCGTTGTCGAACGGGAGTTTCCGCATCCGCCGGAGAAACTCTGGCGCGCGCTCACGCAGCCGCACCTGATCGAGGAGTGGCTGATGAAGAATGATTTTGCGCCGAGCGTGGGTCATCGTTTCAATCTGCGCGGCGAGTGGGGCGGGGTGCTGGACTGCGAGGTGCTGGAGATTGAGCCGCACAAGACCCTGTCCTACACTTGGAATTTCGCGCACGAGGACGCGGCCTATAATCTGCGGAGCGTCGTGACCTTTACCCTCGCCTCGACGGGCAAGGGGACGCTCCTTCGCATGGAGCAGGCGGGCTTTCGCCCAAGCCAGAAGCAGGCGTTCAACGGGGCGCGGCACGGCTGGCAGGGCTTTTTCGGCAAGCTGGAAAAGGTGCTGGAACAGGCGGGCTAAGGCCTGCTGGCCGGCCGACCTGCGCTTCTGTTTTTTTCAAGGGGGATTTTATGAACTGGAACAAAGGGGTCCGACAGTTTCACCGCTGGGTATCCATTGCCTTTACGGTGGCTGTCATTGCCAATTTCGTGGCGATGGGGCTGGGGGAGCCTTTCCCATGGGTGGTCTATGCGCCGCTGCCGCCGCTCTTTTTGCTGCTGTTCACGGGGCTTTACCTGTTCGTGCTGCCCTATGCCGCCAAGCGGCGCGGCGGTTGAAAACGACGAACGCTAGAAGGGAAGACATCATGGAACAGGGCGGGGCTCAGGCGGATATGTCGCCATCCGCGTTGATTGACGCCAAGATTGCGGAGCTGGGCGACTGGCGGGGCGAAATGCTCGCCCGGCTGCGCGCCGTCATCCGGCAAGCGGTGCCTGACGTGGTGGAGGAGTGGAAGTGGCGCGGGGTGCCGGTGTGGTATCGGGACGGCATGATCTGCACCGGCGAGACCTACAAGGCCGTCGTGAAGATGACCTTCGCCAAGGGGGCTTCGCTGGAGGACCCGGCGGGCCTGTTCAATGCCAGCCTGGAGGGCAACACGCGCCGCGCCATCGATTTCCGCGAGGGCGAGGAGATCAACGAGCCGGCGCTGATGGCGCTTGTCCGCGCGGCGGCGGCGCTGAACAAACCCCGCAAAAAGGGCAAGTGAGACGGCGGGGGCGAAGGCTCGCCCCGGCTCCTCACTGCCGCAGCGCGGCGGGCACCCGCTTGCCCTTGGTGCGGCTGGTCAGGTGAAACTGCCGGCACCGATCGCAGCGATAGGGCCGGAGCGAGATGTTAGCGCGCAGGGCGACGGCAAGCGCCTCCGGCTCGGTCGGGTAATTCACCTTCCTGCGGCAGATGCTCAGCCGGGTACGCATGCCTGCCTCTTCGGTTCTCAATAGAAGAACATGGGCACGCCCTCGACCGAGGCGATCTTGGCGCGGTGGGTTTCGGGATCGTAAAGCCGGGCGACGTTCAGCCTCTTTACCTGCTGCATCACGGTATCGATGGGCACATGCTCGTAGTTGCCGTCGCGCAGGGCGACCAGCCGCCCGGTTTGCCCTCGCTCGATCAGCTGGATGGCGAGCGTGCCGAAGGCAAAACCCACCATGCGATCGAGCGCATCGGGCGCGCCGGCGCGCATGAGATAGGCCAGCTCCTGCACCACCGTGCCGACGCCGCTTTGCTTCTCGATCTGGCGGGCAAGTCGATGGCCGACGCCCATGTTTCGCTGGGTGTTGGAACGGGAGAGCTGATCCTCTCCCTCCGCCTCGCTGGCGAGCTTTGCCCCTTCGGAGATGACGAGCACGGAGTAGTTCTCGGGGCTTGCCTCGCGGTCGGCCACCAGCTGGGCGATGAGCCGCTCTTCCTCGATCGGCACCTCGGCGATGGCGATGCGGTCCGCCTGGGCGAGAAAGCCGGAGAGGAGTGCGGTCTCGCCGCTGCGCCGCCCGAACAGCTCGATGACGGCGATGCGCTCGTGGCTGGCCGAGGTGGTGCGAAGCGCGTTGATCGCCTCGACCGAGCGGCTGACGGCGGTTGAGAAACCGATGCAGTAGTCAGTGCCGAAGACATCGTTGTCCATGGTCTTCGGGATGGCGATGACCGGCACGCCGAGGCTCGAGAGATAAGCCGAGAAGCGCAGCGTGCCGTCGCCGCCGAGCGTAATCATCACATCGATGCCCAGCGCGTCCAGAACGGCGCGGACATGCTCGGTCCTGTCGCCCTCGGGGCGAGTGCGGGGGTCGGTGCGGGAAGTGTGGAGGATCGTGCCGCCCTCCCGGTCGATGCCGCGCACGCGCGCCGGGGTCAGCTCCATGCTGCCGTTCTCGCAGGTCATGTCCGGCAGCTCGGGGTCGATGGCGAGCGGGCCAAGCCAGCCGCGCAGGAAACCGGTGACGGCCCAGCCGCGTTCCGCCGCGCCCTCCACGATCGCCTTGATGCAGGGGTTGAGCCCCGGAACATCGCCGCCGCCCGTCAAAATGCCAATCCGCATGCCTATTTTCCCCGACCTGTTGGGACTAATATAGCCTCAAGTTTGCCGTTTTCATGGATTTCCGGTTTACAGGGACGCCGCGCACCCCATGTCCGTGGTTGAGGCGGGCCGCACGGCTCCCATGATTGGGGGGCAGGATTGAACGAAGGCCCGGGGACGTACACATGCAACGCCTGAAGACAGGCTTCCGGCCGGAAGGAGAGACAATATGGACGTGGCGACTCTCAGAAAAGCCTATGTGGATGGCGCATGGGTTGATGGCACGGCACGCTTCGAGGTGACCAACCCGGCCACCGGTGAGGTGCTGGCCCATGTGCCGGACCTGGGGGCGGAGGAGACGAAACAGGCCATCGATGCGGCGCACCGGGCCTTCCCCGCCTGGGCGGCCAAGACCGCCAAGGAGCGCTCGCAGATTCTGCGCCGCTGGTTCGACCTCATCATTTCCAACGCCGAAAGCCTCGCCCGGCTGATGACCCTCGAGCAGGGCAAGCCGATTGCGGAGTCGCGCGGCGAGGTGGCCTATGGCGCCTCGTTCATCGAGTGGTTCGCCGAGGAGGCCAAGCGGGTCTACGGCGACGTGATCCCGACGACGGCGGGCAGCAAGCGGTATCTCACCATCCGCCAGCCGATCGGCGTGGTGGCGGCCATCACGCCGTGGAACTTCCCCATCGCCATGATTACCCGCAAGGCGGGCCCGGCGCTGGCGGCGGGCTGCACCATGGTGCTGAAGCCGCCGTCCGAGACGCCGCTGTGCGCGCTGGAGCTGGCGCGGCTGGCCGAAGAGGCGGGGTTGCCCGCCGGCGTGCTCAACATCGTGACGACGACCGACTCCAAAACGGTAGGCAAGGTGCTGTGCGAAAGCCCGATCGTGAAGGCGCTCTCCTTCACCGGCTCCACGGAGGTCGGCAAGATCCTCTACAAGCAGTGCGCCGACACGGTGAAGAAGCTGGGGCTGGAGCTGGGCGGCAACGCGCCGCTCATCGTGTTCGACGACGCGGACCTTGCCCAAGCGGTGGAAGGGACGCTCGCCTCTAAATACCGCAACGCCGGGCAGACCTGCGTGTGCGCCAACCGCATCCTCGTGCAGAGCGGCATTTACGATGCCTTCGCGCAGAAGCTCGCCGAGCGGGTGGCGGCGATGAAGGTGGGCAACGGGCTGGAGGAGGGGGTGACGGTCGGCCCGCTCATCAGCGAGGACGGGCTCGCCAAGGTGGAGCGTCTGGTGGAGGACGCGCTGAAGGGCGGGGCCAAGGCCATCACCGGGGCCACGCGCGCGCCGATGGGCGGCCTGTTCTATGAGCCGACCGTGCTGACGGACGCTACCGACCAGATGGCGCTGTTCGAGGAGGAGATTTTCGGCCCCGTCGCGCCGCTGTTCCGCTTCGAGACGGATGAAGACGGCATCCGCATGGCCAACAACACCCAGTATGGGCTGGCCGCCTACATCTTCACCCGCGACGTCAATCGCGTGGTCAAGGTGAGCGAGGCGCTGGAATACGGCATGGTTGGCGTCAACGACGGGATCCTCTCTTCCGAAGTGGTGCCGTTCGGCGGCGTGAAGGAATCCGGCCTTGGCCGTGAAGGCGGCCATGAAGGGTTGGAGGAGTTCCTGGAGACCAAATATATCTGCCTCGGTGGCCTCGACCGGTAGGGGCCTCCCGCTTGCGACGACCGGTGCGGATGCGATGGCACCCGCGCCGCGCCTGAACGTTGCCTCCAGCAAATTTGAGCAGGAGGAGACGGACCATGGCGATGCGTGATTTGATGCCTCGTGGTCGTGGCGGTTTGCTTGGTGGGGCCCCGTTTGGTCCAGGCGATTTTCAAAGCCCGATGCTGAACCTGCGGCGCGAGATCGAGAGCATGTTCGAGGACATGTTCCGTGGCGGATTTTCGCCGCTGGCACGGATGGGCGGCCCCATGGCGGGCATGACCGGCAGCCCCATGGCCGCGTGGCCGAGCATCGAGGTCAACGAGACCGAGAATGATCTCCGCATCACGGCGGAAGTGCCGGGCCTCAGCGAGGATGATGTGGAAGCGTTTGTCGAGGATGGCGTGCTCATCCTGCGCGGCGAGAAGAAGACCGAAACGCAGGATCAGGAGCGCGGCTACTCGGAGCGCTATTATGGCCACTTCGAGCGGCGCATCGCCCTGCCGAACGGGGTGGACGAAAACAGTGCCCAGGCGGACTTCCGCAATGGCGTGCTCAGCATCACCCTGCAAAAGAGCCAGCAGGCGCAGCGGGGCCGGCGCATTCCCATCGGCGCGCGGGGACAGCAGGGCGAGCCCGCCATGCAGCAGGCGGCCGTGGGTCGCCAGCCGCAGGGTCAGCAGCAACAGCAGAATTTGCAGGGCCAGCAGCAGTGGCAACAACCGCAGCAGCAACCGGAACAGGGCGGGGCGTCCCGTTCCCCAGGGCGCGGCAAGCCTTCCGTGCAGCCGCAGGAGTAGGCGGGCGGCGGTTTAACGGCGGCCGAACAGCTTCTCGATGTCGGCTTGGTGGAGCTTGAGCCAGGTCGGGCGGCCATGGTTGCACTGGCCGGAGTTGGGCGTGGCTTCCATCTCGCGGAGCAGCGCATTCATTTCCGTGACAGACAGCCGCCGCCCGGCGCGAACCGAGCCGTGGCAGGCCATGGTGGCGCAAACCTCGTGCAGCTTTTCCTTGAGGGAAAAGGCCTCGCCCAGATGGACGATTTCATCCGCTAGGTCGCGCACGAGGCCAGGCACATCCGCCTTGCCGAGAAGAGCCGGCACCTCGCGCACCAATATGGCGGCGGGGCCAAAGCGCTCGATGACGAGCCCCAGGGAGTCCAGGTCGCCCGCGCGTGTCTCCAGCGCATCGGCGGCTATCTGGTCCAGCTCCACCACCTCCGGCAGCAACAGCAATTGCCGCTTGATGCCGCCTTCGGCGAGCGCGGCCTTCATGCGCTCATAGACCAGGCGCTCGTGGGCGGCGTGCTGGTCAACGAGCACCATGCCGCCGTCCGCCGTTTCGGCAACGATGTAGGTGTTGTTGATCTGGGCGCGGGCCGCACCCATGGGAAAGCGGGTGGCGTCTTCCGCTTCCGGCGCGGGGTGCTCCTCATGCGCGGCGCTGGAGGCGGCGGGCGCGTGCGGGGCGAAATCCGCCAGCCGGGACTGGGCGGGGGGCACGGCGTTTCCGCCCGTGTTGTAGGCGACGGACCAGTCGCTGAGGCGCGGGGACATGGACGGTGCTGAAGGCCGGGACTGGTAGCCAAAGCCGCCAGAGGGCACGCTGGACGGGGCGGCGGGTGCCGTTGCGCTCCGCCCCAGCGCGCCGAGCGCGGCAGCGGCGACGGTGGTGGACGAGCGCTGGCCCGCCGCCTGCAACCCCGCGCGCAGGCCGCCGACAATGAGGCCGCGCACCAGCGCCGCATCGGCGAAGCGCACCTCCGCCTTGGTGGGGTGGACGTTTACATCGACGAAGCCCTCAGGGGTTTCGAGAAACAGCACGACGACGGGGAAGCGATCGTGCGCCAGCACGTCCTGATAGGCGCCGCGAATGGCACCGAGCAGCAACCGGTCGCGCACCGGGCGGCCATCAACGAACAGGAACTGGTGGTCGCCCACGCCCCGGTTGTAGGTGGGCAGGCTGGCAAACCCGGAAAGCCTCAGCCCGTCGCGGCTCACATCCACTGGGATCGCATTGTCGGTGAACTCGACGCCGAGCACGTCCGTCAGCCGTCCGGCTCCAGCGGCGAACAGGTCGCCGGACTGGGCCGCGCTTTGAAACAGCGTGCGCCCGCCATGGGTGACGGTAAAGCCCACATGCGGATGGGCCATGGCAAGGCGGCGGACGATGTCGAGACAGGCGGTCAGTTCCGATCGCTCGGACTTGAGGAACTTCAGCCGGGCGGGCAGGCGCGCAAACAGATCCGAGACGGCGATGCGCGTGCCGGGGTTCATGCCGACGGGGGCATCGGCCGTTACCTGGCCGTAGTCAACCTTCACCCGCCAGCCGGTCTCAGCCTCCGCCGGGCGGCTGGATATCTCGATACAACTAACGGACGCGATAGAGGGCAGGGCCTCGCCGCGAAAGCCGAGCGAGCGGATGAGCGAGAGATCGTCGGTCGGCAGCTTGGAAGTGGCATGGCGCTCCAGCGCCAGCCGAATTTCCTCCGGCGTCATGCCGCAGCCGTCGTCTGTGATGCGGATGAGGCGGCGGCCGCCTTCCTCCAGATCGATCGTGATGCGCCGCGCGCCCGCGTCCAGGGAATTTTCCAGCAATTCCTTGATCGCGTTGGCGGGGCGCTCGACGACTTCGCCGGCGGCGATCTGATTGACCAGATGATCGGGGAGGCGACGGATCTTCATGGAGCCCACTTTAAAGAGGTGGACTGTGTCGCGCCAGAGTTGAAAAACGCACGACGCCGAAACCAAATTACTGAATTAGAAGGAAAGTTCGTGCGACGTTTTATGGTTAAATCAACTTTCTGCTTGGCGATGCGCGGCTGAGCCGCCATTGTGCAGCGCTGAAACACTGTGATTCGAGTTGCTTCTAATACGAAGCAACCGTGACGCCATTACCATACGGAACGATACATGGCAGGGATGTTCAGCCGCTTTCTCAGTTTCCTTTCGTCGGACATGGCAATCGACCTCGGTACGGCCAACACCCTCGTCTACGTGCGGGGGCGGGGTGTCGTCCTGAACGAGCCGTCCGTCGTGGCCATTCAGAACGACAATGGCCGCAAGCATGTGCTGGCTGTCGGCAACGAAGCCAAGCTGATGATGGGCCGCACGCCCGGTAACATCGAGGTCATTCGGCCGCTGCGCGACGGCGTGATCGCCGACATCTATGTCGCGGAAGAAATGATCAAGCATTTCATCCGCAAGGTGCACAACCGTCGCTCCTTCGCTTCGCCGGAGATCGTGATTTGCGTGCCGTCCGGCTCCACGTCGGTGGAGCGCCGCGCCATCCGCGACGCCGCCAACAACGCCGGCGCGAGCCAGGTGTACCTGATCGAAGAGCCGATGGCGGCGGCGATTGGCGCAGGCCTTCCGGTCATCGAGCCGACGGGCTCGATGGTGGTGGACATCGGCGGCGGCACCACCGAGGTGGCGGTTCTGTCGCTGCGCGGCATCGCCTATGCCAACTCGGTGCGCGTGGGCGGCGACAAGATGGACGAAGCCATCATCAACTACGTTCGCCGCAACCATAACCTTCTGATCGGCGATTCCACCGCCGAGCGGATCAAGAAGGAAATCGGCACCGCCTATGCGCCGGCAGACGGCCAGGGCCAGTCCTTGGAGATCAAGGGCCGCGACCTGATGAACGGCGTGCCGAAGGAAATCGTCATCAACCAGGCCCAGGTGGCCGATGCGCTGAGCGAGACGGTTTCGGCCATCGTTGAAGGCGTGAAGGTGGCGCTGGAAAACACGGCCCCCGAACTGGCGGCCGACATCGTGGACAAGGGCATCGTTCTGACGGGCGGCGGCGCGCTGCTGGGCGACATCGACCGGGTTCTGCGCGAGGAGACCGGCCTGCCGGTCGCCGTGGCAGAAGAGCCGCTCAGCTGCGTGGCCCTGGGTACGGGGCGGGCGCTGGAAGACCCCATCTATCGCGGCGTCCTGACCACTGCCTATTAAAACCAGCCCCCTGGCAAGATCAGCCTGGGGCTCGGTTGGCTGCTGAACGGACGGGGAGCCCGGCATGCCGTTGCCGCAAGGCGCGACACCTTCTTATCAACCGGCGCGCTGGCGCTGGTTCCTGTCGCGCGTCCTCATCGTCGTGCTGGTGCTCGCCGGTGCGCTGCTCATGGTGCTCAACCGCTCGTCCGTGCGCTTCGGCGATGGGCTGACGCAGGCGGCGCTGGACGGCGTCGCGCCGGTGCTCTCCGCCATGCGCGCGCCGTTCGAATGGGTGAAGATCGCCTCCAACGAGGTGGAAAGCTACTTCCTCGTCCGCTCCCGCAATCAGGAGTTGCTGCGGGAGCAGGTGCGCCTCAAGGAAATCGAAAGCCGCTACCGCACGGTGCTGGCGGAGAACCGCCGCCTGAAGCAGCTGCTCGGCATCACCGAGCCTTCGCCGGACGTGGTAGGCGCGGCGCGCATCGTCGGCTCGACGGCGGGCTCCTACGTTCGCAGTGCCATCATCCTGCGCGGCGCGCGGGATGGCGTTGCCAAGGGGCAGCCGGTGCGCGATTCCGACGGCCTGGTCGGCCAGGTGATCGACGTGGGCCATGCCTCGGCGCGTATCCTGCTGCTGACGGACCTGGCCAGCCGCATTCCGGTGCGGGTGGAGGAGAGCAACCGCACCGCCATTGCCGCCGGCATGAACGAGAAGGATCTGCTGCTGCAGTTCCTCTCGCCGGGGCCGCCGCTGCGGGCTGGTGACCGGCTGGTGACATCGGGCGACGGCGGCACCTTTCCGCCGGGCATTCCAGTTGCGATCGTGACCGAGCCGCGCGGCCCGGAGCCGCGCGCGCGGCCGCTCGCCAATCCGGGCGGACTGGACTTCGTTGCCATTCTGCGCCCATTCATGCCGGAGGCGACCATCCATCCTCAAAATGCCCTGACGTTGGATGGGACGACGCCGGACGGGCCCCAGGCGATTGCCAAGCCGCCGTTCCCGGTGCCAAGTAAGCCCCTTCCGGGCGTTCAACCGGCGCCGGATGAGCCGGCAGCCTCAGCCGCCGCCCAGCCAACAAATGCATCGCAGACGAAGCCGGCGAACGCGCCACAGGCAAGATCGGCGAACGCGCCACAGGCGCAGGGGGCGGCAAGCAGGCAATGACGCAACCCTGGGCGCTTCTTAGCCGGGAAGAGCGGCTGGCCCTTGTTGCCGCCAGCTGGCGGCGGGCCGTGCCCACCTTCATGACCATCGTGTCGGTGATCGGCATGGTGCTGCCGGTGTTCCTGCCCGGCCCGGTGCTGCCCCACCTGCCGTTCCTGTGCATCTTCTACTGGTCGATCCACCGGCCCGACCTGATGCCCAGCTGGGCAGCCTTCCTCGCCGGGCTGGTGATCGATGCCACGCTGACCCTGCCCATCGGGCTGAACGCCACCCTGTTTACCCTGTTCTCGGCGGGCCTCGCCAGCCAGGTGATGGTGTTCCAGTCGCGCCCGTTTGCCTTCAGCCTTGCTGTGGGGGCCTTCGTCGTACTGCTCTTTCAACTGCTGAGTTGGGTGCTATTGCTGTTTTTCCAGCCGGAGTTGCACCTTGCGCCGTTTCTGGTGCAGGGGCTGACAACCCTGGCCATGTTGCCGTTTGTGTTCCGGGTCGGTGCCTTCCTACAGGTCCGGGTCGTGGACAGGTTTTGATTATGGGGTCAGGGGCTGCCTCCAGCCGATGAGCATGGAAACCGAAGCCGACCGCATTCGCGTGTTTTCCCGCCGCGCGCTCATTCTGGGCGGCGCGCAGGCCGTCGTGTTTGCGACGCTGGCCGCGCGCATGGGCTACCTCTCGGTGTTCGAGAACAACCGCTATCGCCTGCTGGCGGAGGATAACCGGGTCTCCATCCGCCCGATCCTGCCGCGCCGGGGCCTGATCCTCGATCGCAACGGTTACCCGCTGGCGCTGAACCGCCAGGACTACCGCCTTGCCCTCGTGCCGGAAGAGGT
The DNA here is from genome assembly GCF_022569295.1 of Pedomonas mirosovicensis. Taxonomy (NCBI): domain Bacteria; kingdom Pseudomonadati; phylum Pseudomonadota; class Alphaproteobacteria; order Sphingomonadales; family Pedomonadaceae; genus Pedomonas; species Pedomonas mirosovicensis. Next base: position 1,229,712 of record NZ_JAKFIA010000001.1, read on the forward strand.
GGAGGACCTGGAGGCGACGCTGGATGCCATCAGCCGCATCATTCCCATCGATGAGGAGGAGCGGCAGAAGGTGCGGGACATGGTGAAGCGCGTGCCCGGCTTCATGCCGGTGGAAGTGGCGCGCGACATCGACTGGCAGGCCTTTACCGCCATCAACGTGAAGATGCCGACGCTTGAAGGCGTGCAGCCCATCCAGGGCTATACCCGCTACTATCCGGACGGCGAGGCGGTGGCGCACGTGCTCGGCTATGTGGGGTCGCCCAACGACAAGGTGCTGGAGAAGGACCCGGACCCGATCCTGCGCCTGCCGGGCTTCAAGGTGGGCCGAGGCGGGCTGGAGCAGACCTTCGACAAGCAGTTGCGCGGCCGCGCCGGGGCGGACAAGGTGGAGGTGAACGCGCGCGGGCGCATCCTGCGCTCGCTGGGCCGGACCGAGGACACGCCGGGCGACTCCATCACCCTGACGCTGGATCGGGAGCTGCAGGTCTACGCAGCCTGGCGGCTGCAGGGCGAGGCGGCCTCGGCCGTGGTGATGGACTGCCATACGGGCGAGATCCTCGCCCTGTGCTCGACGCCGGCGTTCGATCCCAACGACTTCTCGGGCGGCATCCGCACCAAGGTCTGGAAGGCGCTGCTGGCGGATGAGCACCACCCGCTGCTCAACAAGCCGCTCCAGGGCCTCTATCCGCCCGGGTCCACCTTCAAGGGCGTGGTGGCGCTGGCGGCGCTGGAGGCGGGAATCGCGCCCGAGGACGGGCTGGTGTGCACCGGCCGCTACATGCTGGGCAATCATGCCTTCCACTGCTGGAAGCGGGGCGGCCACGGCTTCGTCAACATGAAGCGCGGCATCTTCCAAAGCTGCGATACCTATTTTTACGAAATGAGCCGCCGCATCGGCATCGATGCCATTGCCCGTATGGCGCGGCGCTTCGGCCTGGGCCAGGAGCACGAGCTGCCGCTGCCCTCGCAGCGCTCGGGGCTGGTGCCGGATCAGGAATGGAAGCGCAAGCGCTACGGCAAGTCCTGGCTGATGGGCGAGACGCTGAACGCTTCCATCGGGCAGGGCTACATGCAGGCAACGCCGCTGCAGCTGGCGGTGATGGCGGCAAGGCTTGCCAGCGGGCGCGAGGTGTCCCCCGGCTGATCCGGCCGGAAGGCGTGGTCGCCCCGGCGCGGCCGCTGGACATTCCCGAAGAGCACCTAAGGCTGGTGCGCGAGGCGATGAGCGACGTGGTCAACTCCCCAGAGGGGACGGCGCGTGTTGCCCGTCTCAAGCTGCCGGGCGTAACCATGGCGGGCAAGACCGGCACGGCGCAGGTGCGTCGTATTACGGCGGCGGAGCGGCGCACGGGCGTCATCAGCAACGATGCGCTGCCGTGGAAATACCGCGACCATGCGCTGTTCGTCGCCTTCGCGCCGGTGGAGGCCCCGCGCTACGCCTGCGCGGTGGTGGTGGACCACGGCGGCTCCGGCTCGGGGGCGGCCTCGCCGGTGGCGCGGGATATCATGACCTTCCTGCTGGCCCGCGAAGGGAAACCTGCGCCGGAGGCGTCTTCCACACCCGCGCCTGAGCCCGTGACGGAGGGAAGGCCACCCGCGCCGCAAACGGCCGGGCTGGAGCCGCCTCAAAGCGACGCGACAGGCGTGGTGGCCGAGGCTTCGCCTTCGATCGAGGCTGCGCCCATGGCATCCCCCGCAGATACGGGCAGCGCAGTTGCGCCTCTTGACGGCGCGCCGGCGGGGACTGCGGCGTCCGACAGCCCGCCCACATCCTACGGAGGCTAAGCGGTGGTGGAAAACCTGACCATTCCGGAGAAGCTGCGCCGCCTCAACTGGTGGATCGTGACGGTGATCGTCATACTCACCAGCTTCGGCCTTGCCGTGCTCTATTCCGCCGCCGGCGATGGGGGCAGCTTCGACCCCTATGCCATGCGGCAGGGGATGCGCTTTGCCGTGTTCCTGGTGATGATGCTGGGGCTGGCGACCGTGGACCTCAAATGGTGGCTGAAGCTGGCCTATCCGGCCTATGGCACGGTGCTGTTCCTCCTCGTGATGGTGGAGTTGCTGGGCAAGGTGGCAGGCGGCAGCCAGCGCTGGGTGGATCTAGGCATCGTGCGCCTGCAGCCCTCCGAATTTATGAAGCTGACCATCGTGTTGGCGCTCGCGCGCTACTACCACAACCTGCCGCGGGTCTATGTCACCAGCTTCTACCATATGGTGCCGCCGCTGCTGATGATCGCGGCGCCCGCCTGCCTGGTGCTGCTGCAGCCGGACCTGGGCACGGCGACGCTGATTACCTGCGGCGGCATTGGCCTCATGTTCCTTGCGGGCGTGAGGGCCTGGCTGTTCTGGGGCGGCAGCGCGGCTTTTGCCGCCATGCTCCCCATCGCCTGGAGCATGATGCACACCTACCAACAGAAGCGGGTGCTGATCTTCCTCAACCCGGAGATGGACCCGCTAGGCTCGGGCTATCACATTACCCAGTCCAAAATCGCCATTGGTTCGGGCGGCATCTTCGGCAAGGGTTTTTTGCAGGGCACGCAAAGCCACCTGAACTTCCTGCCCGAAATGCACACTGATTTCGTCTTCGCCATGATGGCGGAGGAATGGGGGCTGATGGGCGGACTGTTTCTGCTCACCTGCTTTGCCATCATCCTGAGCTGGGGCCTGTGGATTTCCCTCACGTCCCGCTCGCATTTCGGGCGGCTGTTGACCATGGGCCTGACGCTGACCATCTTCCTCTATGTCGCCATCAACCTGATGATGGTGATGGGCCTTGCTCCGGTGGTGGGCGTGCCGCTGCCGCTCATATCCTACGGCGGGTCGGCCATGCTGACGGTGATGATCGCGTTCGGGATGCTGCTGTCCTGCTCGCTCAACCGCGACAAGGCCATGCTGACGGAAGGTCCTAACCCGCGCTAGGGTTGGGGAAGGGCCGTTTGGAACCAAATTAAATCTGGCGTTTTTTCAAGCGGTTGAATGTTTTTTCCAAAAAAAGAGCGAGAAAGGTCTGGACAGAAGTCCGAAAACGTTTTAAACGCCGCGACCTCGACAGCGAGTGGACGCATAGCTCAGTTGGTAGAGCAGCTGACTCTTAATCAGCGGGTCCAAGGTTCGAATCCTTGTGCGTCCACCACTCTTCTCAAAGACTTAGCGCTGCCGCCTCCCGATCATTCCGACAGAGCATTCCAAGTTCATTCCGATAAATGTTTCGTGTTTATTTCTCGCGGGTCGTCCTGACCGTACGCGGGGATGTGCTGCTGTCGGGGTCTTCCTGATCATCGTTTATTTCCTGCGCGTCGATCAGATTGCGCCGTAAATCGCCGTTGCCTTGGCCTTCCGCATCGTCGTCTTGTTGTAGATGAGGCTGATGGATAGCTGGGTGTAGCCGCTGAAGAGACACACGTCGGCGATGCCGGTGTTGCCCAGTTTGGTAAGGCCATCATGTCGGAAGGTCGTGAGCCGAAGCTGTTCGGCCAAGGGCGCGAAGGTCCGCGCGATTTCATATAGGGCCGGATCGACCGTGAAGACGGCGATCACGGCGACCATGGGGCTGATTTTCGTTGATGCGTTTACGGCGGAGGGGCGGCTTCCCGGAAGCCGCCTCTTTGCTCCGCTCAGAAGATGTTGGCTCGCGCATCCGCGCGGGTAATCGCGCCATGGACCTCGAAGGCGTTGCGCTCGACCCAGTTGTGACGCAGCCGGCCATCCGGCCCCACTTCCCACACCGCGGTTCCCGTCATCTCGATGGGAGCGCCATTCGGTTGCGTGCCCATCAGCCCATTGTTGCGTCCGGTGACGCGCCAGCGCGACGCGACACGGCTGCCATCATGATTCTGAAACGTCTCGATGATGTGAAACTGGAAGTCATGAACCTTGGCCAGAAAGTCCCTGACCCAGGCCTTGAATGGCTCCCGGCCGGCAATATCCCGGCCGCCTGATGTGATTACGAAATCCTCATGGACCAGGCGATCGATCGCATCCGGGTTTTGCGGCTGCTGCCACACCTCACGCCAGAAATTCTCGACGATGGCCACGCTGTCCGGCCGCTCCATGGCGACATGCTCCGGATTGTCGGCTTCTTCTGGAACCTCGTTCATGCGGTGAAACTCCTGCCGACCGATCCGCCGCCGTCGACGAACAGGGTCTGCCCGGTGATGTAACTGGCATCCTCGGAGAGCAGGAAGGCGATGGCCGCGGCGATCTCCTCCGGCTTGCCGAGCCGTCGCATCGGGATCATGGACAGGAAACGGCCTTCGGCCTCGCTCCCAACCGGCGTGTTGCGGCGGAACATCTCCGTCTCGACGGGGCCGGGCGCCACCGCATTGACGGTGATGCCCGTCTCGGCCAACTCCATCGCCCAGGTACGCGTGAGGCTGTTGATCGCCGCCTTGGCCGCCGCATAGCCGCTGCGTAGAGGAATTCCGGTGGTCACCAGGCTGGTGACGTTTACGATCCTGCCCCAACCCTTGGCCTTCATCGCAGGGAGGATCGCCTGCACCGTCTGGATCGTCGGATGGATATTGACGCGCAGCATCTCGTCCACATCATCAAGGTCGATTTCGCCAACCGGATGCAACCGGGCCAGCCCGACATTATTGACGACGCCATCGAAAGAATGGCGTTGCGCGAGATCGGCGAAGGCCTGGCCGGACGCCTTGCTGTCGTTGAGGTCGATCGATACCAGCGTGCCGGGGAACTCGGGATCCTGCCCGCGAGCGATGCCGACGACCTGGTGGCCTGCCGCAGCAAGCCGGTTCGAGAGGGCGCGGCCGATGCCCTTGCTCGCGCCTGTAATGAGAAATTTCCGTCCGCTCATGATAGACTCCTGATTGCCTGGGGGGTGAGGGGTGGCAGGCGCAGCAGCGCGAGCGTCTGCCCGACCGCGCCCGTCAGCAGCGGCCTTTCCGGGCGAACCCGCGCCAGAACGCGCACGCCCAGCAGCACCACTAACAGTTGGCGCGCGGCATCCTCGGCCGAATGGTCTGGCGAAATGTCACCGCATTCCTGCCCCGCGGCGAAGCGGCTGCGGAAGAAGCTCTCGATGAGTTTCAATTCATGCGCGATGATGCCGCGGAATTCCGCGTCCTGCGGCGATGCCTCCAGCGCGGAGTTCACCAACATGCAGCCACGCTGCAGGGCGTCCTCCAGGGATCGCTCGATCGTGTCCTCGAAAAAGCCGGTGATTGCCTGCCCCGGCGAGGCTGTCGCCTCAAGGTGCGCCATCTTCTCGCGCAGACGGCCGAGATAATGGTCGAGGGCGCGCCGGAACAGCCCGCGCTTGTCGCCGAAGGCGGCGTACATGCTGGAAGGTGTCAATCCCGTCCGGGCGGCGAGGTCACGGGTGGATGTTGCCTCGTAACCCTTGGTCCAGAAGATGTCGCTCGCGGCATCGAGCACAGCCTGTTCGTCGAATTCGCGCGGTCTTGCCATGAGTCATCCCGAGCATCGTTGTTATGGAGCGGTTGTTCCATAAAGTGCGCTGAAAATGGATCAATCGCTCCATAATGTCAAGCGCCATCGCGGATGGATGTTTCCATGGGCGGCGTGGTGGTCGGCTGGCGAGCGAAATTTTATTTTAGCTGGGCAGGAAAACGGTACGAATATGGAACATAAAAGTTTGAAAAATGCGTTGATTTGAGGGGATGAATCACGCTCTGTTAGTCCTGCGTTCATCTTCGATGCAGGATGATAAGCTTGCTTACGATGATACGAGTACGAAATAGTAGCGTTACGATTAGAATGACTGTTCGTCCTACCGCGTAATTACCATTTCATCTCTGTAAATTGCGTCCCGGCCTGCGCGAGTCTGTTCCTGCTCGGTTGTAATCGCGCAGCGTCTTTCAGCCGGGCATGTATCGACGTGCCTGTTCCAGTCATTTGTAGTCATGTCCGGGGATGCAGCGGTCCCGGTTTCCGCCTGGGAGGGAAGAAACATGGGATTGGACTGTAAAAACCCGAAGGGGAAAGGGGAGGCGATGGCACCCGCTGACATCGAATGGGTCTTTGGAGTTGTCCGGGCGGGGCGCGACTACCAGGGCATGGAGCATGCCAAATCTGGTGGGTGCGGCTACGAATTTACCGCCACCATTATTGTTCGAGGGCGCACGGCCGAGATCGTTGGCGGCGCCGGGCGGCTAACGCCCGCGCTGGCCAAGGAAATCGAGATCGTGCTTCACTCCCATGGCATCACCACGGCCATCTGGGAGCGTTATAACGGCGATCCCAAGCGGCTGGTAAGGGCAACGCGCGGCCGCTCCGGCAAGGAGAATGGCAAGGCCGATCCCGGCCCCGACAGCCGGACTGCGGACAGCCCAGTGCCGGATCATCCCAGCCCTGGTGGGCAAAATCCATGCGCCCAAAACCTGCCAGGCCACCATGGTCTCGCAACGCTGATGAACGGCAACGCGACGCTGATGAACGGCTTTCGCCAGGAGATGGAGACCGCGTTCGTCAAGCCGCCCGGAGGCGGACGCGCCCGTGACCTGGAGCGGAAGATGCATCAGAAGGTTGGAAATGGATGAAGCCGGGCCGATAGGTTCCGGCTTTTCCTATCCGGTGTCCGGTCCGGTGTTCCGGCAGGCGGCAAAGCCCGCCTTGCCGGCCGGAGCGCGGGTTCGCGCGGCGCTCGGGGCAGCGTCAGGACGGGCCGTATGAGGACTTGTTCTCCTCCTCGGAGTCGGTGTCCTCATCCTCGTCGTCCTCCTCCTCGTCTTCGTCGTAGTCCTCGTCCTCCTCCTCCTCGTCTTCTTCCTCTTCCTCGTCTTCGTCGTCCTCATCCTCTTCATCGAGGGTGAAGCCCACCTTCAGCACAACCTGATAGTGGCTGACTTCGCCGTCCTCGATATGGCCGCGGATTTGCTGGACCTCGAACCAGCGCAAATGGCGCAGCGACGAGCCGGCCCGGGCGACTGCCGTTAGAATGGCATCGTCAATGCTCGTCTCGGACGAGCCTGCCAGCTCAACGATCTTGTAGACATGATCCTGCATGGGCCTCACTCCTGCCATCGCCCCTGCTTGGCGGTTTAAGGACAACGCCACCTGCAAATGACAGTTCCCCGGCCCGGCGGGCGGCTGGGCGCACCGTCGCGTCGCCTCCGCAGCGCAGACGAGTGGCCATAGGGCAAGGCAGGTGATATGTCGCTTGCCAACGAAAGGCGGGGGCTGGAGCCATACCGGCCCCTCGGGGGTTCCGTAGCTTCGCGCAGCAGGAAGAGCATGGGAAGTCGCATGTTTACGCGTATTGATCGGTACATGGGCCGGCTGATGATCGTGCCGATGGTCGCAACGCTCACCATTGCCGCCATGCTCCTACTGCTGGAGCGCATGCTCAACCTGTTTAACTTCGTTATCAATGAGGGCGGGCCGGTTTCGGTGGTGTGGCGGATGCTCGCCAACCTGATGCCGGAGCAGTTCGGCTTCGCCCTGCCGATCAGCCTGCTCCTCGGCGTGATGATGGCGGTGCGGACACTGGCGCTGAACAGCGAACTGGATGCCCTGCTGGGCTCGGGCGTCAGCCACGGGCGGCTGCTGCGAGTGCCGCTCGCCATCGCCGGGGTGCTGGCGCTGCTGACCGTCTGGCTGGTGGGCTACGAGCAACCCTATTCCCGCTATGCCTACGAGCGGCTGCGGTTCGAATTGCAGAGCGGCGCGCTGGGGGCCAGCATCAAGGTGGGCGACTTTGCTCATCTGGGCGATAACATCGTGATGCGGGTCGAGGGCTCGGAAGACGGTGGCCAGAAGCTGCGCGGCGTCTTCCTGCGGGCCGAGGAAAAGAATTACGGCACGGTGGTTGCCTCGGCCGAGCAGGCACGGTTCCTGGCGACGGACAATCCGGATGTGCTGCTGCTGCGTTTGTTCCGGGGCGTGCTGGTGCAGGACAAGACGAGCCAGACCGCGCCGCGCGCGCTCAGCTTCAACCTGCACGACATCCCCATCAACCTGCCACGCCTGGAATCTTTCCGCGCCAGGGGCAAGCAGCTGGAGTTCACTCTCTCGGAGTTGTGGAGCGCCAGCGGAGATCCTGACCGGTCGGCGGAACTTCAGCGCCAGGCGCGCGGCACCTTGCACCGGCGGCTGGTTCAGATGGCGGTGTTGCTGCCCCTGCCGTTCCTGGGGCTGGCGCTGGCGGTGCCGCCCAAGCGCAGCAGCACGTCGCTAGGTATTTTCGTTGGCATCTTCCTCCTCCTGCTGCTGAATGAGTTCAACAAGGCAGGGGAGGCGGCCGTGCAACTGGGCGCTGCGCCGCCCTGGCTCGCCATCTGGGTGCCGTTTGCCGGTTTTTGCGTCCTCTCGGCCGGGGCCTATTGGGTGCTGGTGCGCCGGGTGGGCGGCCATCCGCTCTCGCTGCTGTTCATGGTCACCGACAGGCTGGGCCGGCTTCTCAGCCAGGTGCAGAAGCGCCTGCCACGCCTGGGGCGGTCCTAGGGGCAGGGCATCTCCCCCATGAGCGAGAGCCTGGGAGGGCGCCCTTAGCGCAGGATGCGGACCGAGGCGCTGTGCGCCGTGGCGGTGCGGGCTCCACCGGTGGCGTGCAGGCTCAGCACTTCCCGGTAATGGCCGACCAGCGTTTCCATCACCTTATCCCAGTCGTACTGGGCGCTGAGCTTGCGGCCTGCCGCGCCCATGTGGCGGCGCAGGATGCCGTCTTGAATGAGTTCCTGGGTGCGGTCGGTATAGCCCTCGATGCTGGAGGGCGTGATGAGATAACCGCTGGTTCCCTGTACCACGAGCGACTTGCTGCCGGTGGCGTCGGCGCAGATGGCGGGCAGGCCGGAGGCCATGGCTTCCAGCGTGACGTTGCCGAACGCCTCGGTGGTGCTGGGGTTGATGAAGATGTCGGAACTGGCGTAGGCGCGGGCCAGATCATCCCCGCCGAGAAAGCCGGTAAAGATGGCGCCGGGCAGCCGCTGCTCCATGTACTGGCGCTCCGGGCCTTCGCCGACGATCATGACCTTGTGCGGCACGCGGCGCTGGCCAAGGCCCTCGGACAGGGCGGCAAGCACATCCAGCCCCTTTTCCAGAACCAGGCGGCCGACGAACAGCAGCACCACCTCGTCCGGGCCGATGCCGAGGGACTGGCGCCAGCCCCAGTCGCGCCGGCCGGGGTGGAACTGGCGGCGATCAACGCCCCGGCTCCAGATGCGGATGTTGCGGGCCAATCCTTCGTTCAGCAGCGACTCGGCGGTGCAGGCGCACGGCGCGTAGGTTTGGGCGCACTGGTGGTAGAAGCGGCGCATGCGACGCAGCACAACCGGGGAGAGCCACTCCAGCCCATAGTATTTCAGGTAGGTCTCGAAGCGGGTGTGGAAGGAGGCGACGGCCGGAATGCCAAGGCGGCGGGCCTGCTTCAAGGCGGAGAAGCCGAGCAGGTCGGGCGCGGAGAGGTGGAGCAGGGTGGGGCGGAAGCGCGCCAGATCTTCCTTCACCGCGCGGGGCATCCCGAGGGCAATACGGTATTCGGCCCGTCGCGGCAGGGGAATGGAGGGGACGGAAATCAGCGTGCCGGCAGGCTCGAACGCCGGCGTTGCGGTGGTGGGGGAGTAGACCCTGACCGGAATGCCCTGGCGCTCCAGGTAGGCAACCAGGCGGTTCAGCGTGAGGTTCGCGCCGTCTCGCACGTAATTGTAGTTGCCTGAGAAAACCGCGACCCGCAGTTCAGGAGCGGAGGACAGGGCTTGGGTGTTTTGGGTCACAGCGTGCTGGTTGCTGTCGTCCTGTGAATCCAAAACCGGCATTTTTTCCGCCTGTAACATCCGATGCCACTCGCTTTGATAAGGTCAGAACCGGTTGGCGGCCCTCCATCATGGCTTCATGGCGAAGGCCACGCGCAGATGCAACAATCTACATCAGTCACATCGCCACGCCAAAATGGCGGTGGCTCAACGCTGTGCCGTAAACTAAGCTCCGGTATTAGCGGCGATTATAGAAACGATGCAGACGGGAAACGGTTCAATGCTTCCTGTTTGATCCGGCGCCAAAACTGAAAATTTTTTCGGTTTTTTCTCTCCCGCACGGTGCGGGCAGGTATGATCCGGTCCAATAAAGCCCGCACTGGGGCAAGTTTATCGTGAACGCGCGGCCGGGCATGGGTGTTTCAGGAGGTTTCGCGCGGGGCTTTCTTGAGGGGCAGGGCAGATGTGCAATCTCTACGCCATGACAGCGCCGGCCGATGCGATCCGCCGGATGTTCGACGTGACGCACGGGGCGACGCCGAACCTGCCGTCGCTGGAGCGGGTACGCCCGACCGAGCGGGTGCCGGTGGTGCGCCAGGCCAGCAAGGGCGGCCAGGACGGCGGGCGGGAGCTGGCGCTGATGCGCTGGGGCTTTGTGCTACCGCAGGGAGACAAGGCCCCCAAGCCGGTAACCAACGCCCGCAGCGACAAGGTGAACATCTCCTCCTTCTGGAAGTCCTCGTTCGAGAGTCGCCGCTGTCTCGTGCCGGTGACGGCCTTCGGCGAATGGACGCAGGACGCGTCCAAGACGCTGCATTGGTTTCGCCTGAAGAACGCGCCGGAGGGATTGTTCGCCTTCGCCGGGCTGTGGCGGCATTGGCAGGGAGAGCTGAAGGGCGAGAAGGTTTCGCTCGACACCATGGCGTTCCTGACCACCGAGCCCAACGGCGACGTGCGGCCTATCCACCCCAAGTCCATGCCGGTGATCCTGACGCCGGACCAGTATGACGCCTGGCTGAACGGCACGCCGCGCGAGGCGCTCAGCCTCGCCCGGCCGCTGGCGGATGGAGCGCTAGAGGTAGAGCGGGCCGGCTAGCCGGCGCGGCGGCGGTGCCGCTCGATCGTCTCCGTCAGAATGGCCAGCTTGGCCTCCACATGGCGCCGCCAGGTGAAGCGCTCCGCGCAGGCGCGCACCGCATCAGCAGGCGGCGGGGCGGCGAGCAGGGCCTTGAGGGCGGCAGCAACGGCTTCGGGCGTGCGGCTTTCCACCACACGCCCGGCCTCCGGCCGGTCCACCACCTCCCGCGCGCCGCCGGCAGCAGTGATGACCAGCGGCGTGCCGCAGGCCAGCGACTCGATCCAGACATTGGCGAGACCCTCCCGCTTGCTGGTGAGGGCAAACACGTCTGCCGCCTGATACAGGCTGGGCAGGACATCGTGGGAAATGGCGCCGAGGAAGCGCACCCGCGTGCCCAGGCCCAGCTCGGCGGCCAACGCCTCGAGATTCGGGCGCAGCGGGCCATGCCCGGCGATGGCGAGGCTTGCTTCCGGCACATGGACCATGGCGCGAATGAGAAGGGCGTGGTCCTTCACGTCGGTGAGGGAGCCGACCGAGACGATGGTTGGGCGCACAAAGCCATGGCCCACCTTGGCGGCAGCGCGGTCGCCGGGGGCGAAACGCTCCAGATCAACGGCGGTGTAGTGCACATCGATCCCCTGCGGCGACATGCCGAGGCTGGCCATTTCGCCCTTGAGCGCGGCCGAGACGGCGGTGAGGCTGTCCGCCTGCCGCGCCGCTTCCAGCATCATGCGGCGGGCAAGCGGGCGCTGGCCCCACAGGGCGATATCCGACCCGCGCGCCTTGACCGTGACCGGCAAGTCGAAGCGGCGCGCCACCTGCACGGCAGCAACGCCGCAGGGGTAGAAGAACTGGGCGTCGATAACATCGGGCACGAAGCCCTCGCTCATCAACTGGCGCAGGGCGGCTGCCCCGGCGCGGGCAATGAAGCCGGGGTTGAAGCGCCAGCCGATGGAGGGCAGCAGGGGAAAGCGCGGGCGCAGCACATCAAGGCCGCGCCACTCCTCCCGCAGGGGCAGGGCGCTGGTGGCCGCGTAGCGGGCATGGCGGGACAAAGGCCAGGGCGGCACGCCGTTGGGGGCGATGACTCGGGTCTCGATGCCGCTTGCTGCCGTCTGGCGGACGGCGTTTTCAACGAAAATGCCGAAGTTGGGCTGGGCAGCGCTCGGATAAAGCGTTGAGAAAACGAGAACCTTCACGAAGCCTCCCTTGGTGGCGCTTCCCCAGGAAACGACTTGCCGCAGCTATGGCAGCACACGGCTCTCTCATCAACGGCAAGGATATTTCCGGGCCTTTCTGTATCTTGGCCCGCGCCTCCGGCTCCGCTAAAGGAAGAGGATGATGAGACACGACTCGAAGCTGCCCATCCGCCGTCTGTTGCTCGCCGCCTGCGCGAGCCTTGCTCTTGCCGCCTGCGCCAAGGACAAGGCCGAGCTGACCTACGTGGCCCGAGATGTGGAGACGCTCTACAACCTCGGCGCGGATACGCTGGCCAAGGGCCAGTACCTCCAGGCGGCGCTGCTGTTCGACGAGGTGGAGCGCCAGCACCCCTACTCGGCCTGGGCGCGGCGGGCGCAGCTGATGTCGTCCTTCTCCTACTATCAGGCCAACAAGTATCAGGAGGCCATCCTGTCGGCGCAGCGGTTCCTCTCGCTGCACCCTGGCAACAAGGATGCGGCCTACGCCTACTATCTGGTCGCTGTCTCCTACTACGAGCAGATTTCGGACGTGCGGCGCGACCAGAAGATCACCGAGCAGGCGCTGAACGCGCTGACCGAGCTGGTGCGCCGCTACCCGGAGACGCCCTACGCAGCCGATGCCCGCCTGAAGCTGGACCTGACGCGGGACCACCTGGCCGGCAAGGAAATGGAAGTGGGGCGGTGGTATCAGGTGCGCGGCGAGTGTCTGGCCGCCGTGCATCGGTTCAACAACGTGATCGAGAAGTACGAGACCACCTCGCACGTGCCCGAGGCGCTGCACCGCCTGACCGAATGCTACCTGGAACTCGGAATGCGCGGCGAAGCGCAGCGTACGGCAGCTGTGCTGGGCTACAACTACCCAGGGTCCAAGTGGTACAAGCGCTCCTACAACCTGCTGGGTGGCGGCAAGCTGGCCAGCAAGACAGCGGCGGCGGCCCCGCCTTCGGGCCAGACTTCAGATCAAATCGGGGGATAACCGCCTGACGATGCTGACATCGCTCACAATCCGCGATGTGGTGCTGATCGAGGCATTGACCATCGAGTTCGAGGCGGGGCTGTGCGTCCTGACCGGCGAGACGGGCGCGGGCAAATCGATTCTGCTCGACAGCCTGGGACTGGCGCTGGGCGCACGCGCCGAATCCTCGATGGTGCGCCGAGGCTCGACACAGGCCAGCGTGACGGCGGCATTCGAGTTGCCGGCGGACCATCCCGCGCGCCAGATGGTGCGCGAGGCCGGGCTTGAGGACGGCGAGCCGCTGCTGCTGCGCCGTATCGTGAAGGCCGATGGCGGTTCGCGCGCCTACATCAATGACCAGCCGGTCGGCGTCAGCCTGCTGCGCGAGGTGGGTGGCCTGCTGGTCGAGATTCATGGCCAGCACGACGAACGGGGCCTTCTCAACCCGCGCGGCCACCGCGACCTCTTGGACGCTTTCGGCCAGTACGATGACGCGCTGGCGGCCTCGGCCGGCAGCCATGCGGCGTGGGTTGCGGCGCGCGATGCGCTGGAGCGGGCAAGGGCCAGCCTCGCGGAAGCCGAGCGCGACCGCGAGTGGCTGACCCACGCGGTCGATGAGTTGCAGCGGCTGAAGCCGGAGCCGGGCGAGGAACAGACGCTGGCGGACGAGCGCGCCACCATGATGAAGGGGCAGCGGCTGGCCGGCGATCTGGACCAGGTGCTGGAGTGCATCGGCAACAGCGAGGGCGGCCTGCCCAAGCTGCGCCATGCGGCGCGCAAGCTGGAGCGGCTGGCGGCGGAGGACGAGGCGCTGGCCAAGGCGCTGGAAGCGTTGGACCGGGCAGTCAACGATGCCTCGGAAGCCGAAGACACGCTGATTCGCGCCCGCCATGCCATGGACTACGATCCGGCGCGGGTGGAGGCGGTCGAGACCCGGCTGTTCGACCTGCGCGCCATGGCCCGCAAGCACAAGGTGGCTGTTGATGACTTGGCCGCGCTGACCGGGGAGCTTTCGGCCCGGCTGGCGACGCTGGAAGCGGGCGAGGTGGGCCTCGCCAAGCTGGAGGCGGAAGAGCGGCAGGCGTGGAAGCGCTTTGCGGAGGCCTGCGAGCGGCTGCACCAGCTGCGGGTGAAGGCGGCGGCGGCGCTGGACGCGGCGATGGCGGCGGAGTTGCCGCCGCTGAAGCTGGAAGCCGCCAAGTTCAAAACAATGGTCGAGACCCTGCCCGAGAGCGGCTGGGGTGCGGGCGGCTCCGACCGGGTGGAGTTCACCATTTCCACCAACCCGAGCGCGCCGTTTGGCCCGCTGATGAAGATTGCCTCGGGCGGTGAGATGTCCCGCTTCATTCTGGCCCTCAAAGTGGCGCTGGCGGGCGAGGGCGTCGCCGGCACGCTGGTGTTTGACGAAATCGACCGGGGCGTGGGCGGTTCGGTGGCCTCGGCCATCGGCGACCGGCTCAGCCGCCTGGGCCGCGAGACTCAGGTGCTCGTCGTCACCCACTCGCCGCAGGTGGCGGCAAGCGCCGACTGCCAATGGCAGATCGCCAAGGCGGCCAATGAGGATGGTATGCGGACCTCCGTCCACCGTCTCAGCCAGGTCGAGCGGCGGGAGGAGATCGCGCGGATGCTGTCGGGCGATATCGTGACCGATGAAGCCCGCGCCCAAGCCCAGCGTTTGTTAAAAGCCTAAAACAAAAACGGAAAGCGTAGGTCCCGTGGATCGTTTGCTCGTGCGCCGTAAAGCGGCTGATGCCCTGTCGGAAAAGGAAGCCAAGGCCGAACTGGGTTGGCTGGCGGCCGAGATTGCCGAGCACAACAAGCGCTACTATCAGGAAGACGCGCCGACTATTTCCGACGCGGATTATGACGCGCTGGTGAAGCGCCACCGGGCAATCGAGGCGCGGTTCCCGCATCTGGTGGACCTGTTCAGCGCGCCGCATCAGGTGGGCGCGGCGCCTGCGGGCAAGTTCGGCAAGATCCGCCACGCCCGGCCCATGCTCTCCCTCGACAATGCGTTCGAGGACGGGGATGTGATCGATTTTCTCGCGCGGGTGAAGAGCTTCCTGAAGCTGGGCGCGGAGGCGGACGTGTGCATCGTCGCCGAACCCAAAATCGACGGCCTCTCCATGTCCCTGCGTTACGAAAAGGGCGCGCTGGTCTCCGCCGCGACGCGCGGGGACGGCAGCGAGGGCGAGGACGTGACCGCCAACGTGCGGACCATCGCCGACGTGCCGCCACGCCTGTTCGGGGAGGGCTGGCCCGACGTGCTGGAGGTGCGGGGCGAAATCTACATGCCCAAGGCGGCGTTCCTGCGGCTCAATGAGGCGCAGGCGGCGGCAGGGGACAAGGTGTTCGCCAACCCGCGGAATGCGGCGGCAGGCAGCCTGCGCCAGATCGACCCCACGGTGACGGCGAAGCGCCCCTTGCGCTTCTTCGCCTATGCCTGGGGCGAGGTTTCCAAAATGCCCGCCGATACCCAATGGGGGATGCTGGAGGCGCTGAAAAGCTACGGTTTCCCAGTCAACCCGCGCGTCCGGCGCTGCGAGACGCTGGATGGGATTTTGGAATACTACCGCAAGACCGAGGCGGAGCGGGCGGCGCTCGACTACGATATCGACGGCGTGGTCTACAAGGTGGACCGGCTCGACTGGCAGGACCGGCTGGGGCAGGTAGCGCGCAGCCCGCGCTGGGCTATCGCCCACAAGTTCCCGGCCGAGCAGGCGACGACCGTGCTCAAGGCCATCGAGATTCAGGTGGGCCGCACCGGCGCGCTGACGCCGGTTGCCAAGCTGGAGCCGGTGACGGTGGGCGGCGTCGTCGTCTCCAACGCGACGCTGCACAACGAGGATGAAATCGCCCGTAAGGACGTGCGGATCGGCGACACGGTGATCGTGCAGCGGGCGGGGGACGTGATTCCGCAAATCGTCGGCGTGGTGCTGGAAAAGCGCGCCGCGCCGGAGCCGGCGCAATATGAATTTCCGCACACTTGCCCGGCCTGCGGCAGCAACGCGGAGCGGGAGGCGGGCGAGGCCATCCGCCGCTGCACCGGCGGCCTCATCTGCCCGGCACAACGGGTGGAGCGCTTGCGCCACTTCGTCTCCCGCACCGCCTTCGACATCGAGGGGCTGGGCGAGCGCAGCATCGAGGCGTTTTTCGCCGACGGCTTCATTAATGCGCCCGCCGACATCTTCCGCCTGCGCGGCCGCGCTGACGAGATAAAGCAGCGCGAGGGCTGGGGGCCGCAATCGGTCAACAACCTGCTGGCGGCCATCGAGGCGCGGCGGACCATTGCGCTCGACCGCTTCATCTACGCGCTGGGCATCCGCCACGTGGGCGAGGTGACGGCGCGGGATCTCGCCAAAGGCTACGGTACAATCGAGGCGCTGCGCGCTGCGCTGGAGGCGCTGGGGCAGGAACGGCAGGGGCTGGTCGGCCAATGGCGCGCCAACGGCATGAGTGAGGCGGACGCCGACAAGCGGCTGGCCGCCGAGATGCAGGCGCGCATCGGCATTGCCCAGATCGGCCCGGTGGTGGCCGAGGCGCTGGTGGACTTCTTCGCCGAGTCGCACAACGTCGAGGTAGTTGACGATCTCTTGTCCGAGATCACGGTCGAGCCGTTCGTGTTCGAGACTGTGCAGTCGGAAGTGAGCGGCAAGACCATGGTGTTCACCGGCTCGCTGGAGCAGATGACCCGCGAGGAGGCCGAAAGCCGCGCCGAGCGGCTGGGCGCGAAGATCGCCAAGTCGGTCTCCAAGAAGACCGACATCGTGGTAGCGGGGCCGGGGGCGGGCTCCAAGCTGAAGAAGGCCGCCGAGCTGGGCGTGCAGGTGATCGACGAAGCAGCGTGGGTGGATATTCTGGCCCGCGCCAGCAGCTGATCTAAGCTACAGACATAATCCGCTTGTTCCATGCATTAAATGCATAGCTGCGCTGCTTTATATTGCGGTGCAAAATGTAACATGAATCACCTAGATACAGGTCACGGCTCGAGAGGGGCCGTGACCCTTATCCCAGGAGATTCTTCCCATGACCGCGCTTCAGGCTCGTGTTGTTGGTGCAAACGGCGTTGAAAATCAATCGGTTCAGGCGCATGTGGCCCTTTCCGGCAAGGATGCCGGCGTTCAGCAGGCTGGCCGCCGCAACCGCCGCCGTCCGGGCGTTTACAAGCCGGCGGGCCAGCAGTTTCCGCTGTTCCACGCCTGGCGGCCGTAACGGGACCAAGCTGGGCCCAGTGAGCCCGGCTTGGCCATGCGCCAGTCGCATAAAGTTAGTATATTATTGTTGTTCCGTTGCGTAACTTAGTTGCTTCTGAGTTGTGATTCGTTTCTCAGCTTAGCTTCTGCAGAAGCAGCGTCGGCCAATCCCCGTTAAGCTGGCGCTGCTTTAGCTCCAACCCCAGGGCGTTGTAGGCGTCCAGCACGGCTTCCTCCTGGCTCGTCAGCAAGCCAGCGAGGATCAGCCATGCGCCCGCCTTCATGCTGCCGGCGATATCGGGCGCCAGTTCGATCAGCGGGCCCGCCAGAATATTGGCGGTCACCAGATCATAGGGCGCATTGGCGCGCAGCGTGGGGTGGTTCAGCCCGGCCGCGGGGAGGAAGGTTATCTGTCCAGCCTCCTCCCCAACGGGCACATTGTTCATGGCGGCGTTCTCGATCGCCACATCCACCGAAACCGGATCGATATCGCTGGCGGTCACGCGCACCAATGGCCAGCACTTGGCCATGGCGAAGGCGAGAATGCCGGAGCCGGTGCCGAGGTCGAGCGCGTTTTTCGGCGTAAAGCCATCGGTCGCCAGCGCGTCGAGCGTTGCCAGGCACCCGCTGGTGGTGGCGTGCTGGCCGGTGCCGAACGCCTGACCCGCCTCGATCTGAATGCCGATGAAGCCGGGCTTCAGGCTGTCCTTCGTGTGCTCCGCATAGATGTGGAAGCGACCTGCCGTGATGGGCTGGAGGTGGCTCTGGCTGAGGGCGACCCAATCGGCCGGATAGACCGGCTCGATCACCACGTCTTCCGCGCGGGAGGCGGGCAGCAGTTCCAGCAGCTTCTCCACGTCTGCCTCGGTCGGCTCCTCCGAGAAGAAGGCTTCCAGCAGCCATTCCTCCGGCTTGGCCGGGTCTGGCTCGGAGGTCATGAGCACGGGCGGGAAGTCGCGGTCGGCAAAGGCCGCCACGTCTTCCTGAAGCTGCTCGGCTTCCGTCTTGCGGCAGGGAAGGGTGAGTTTCCAGGATTCGGGTGTCGGGTTCTCAATCATTCCCCGCACATAGAGCGCGAGACGGGCGGAATGCAATCCACCCGACGCACCGCCTTGCGTTTTGGCTGTAATTTCCTGAGCGCTACGCCAGGCCGTTGCCGGTTTCGCGCGCGTCATACTCCTGCTGGGCGGCCATCACGTCGTCGAAGTGCATCTCGGCCCAGATGCGTAGCCCCTCGAGTGTTTGAGCAAGGGTCAGCCCAAGCGGCCTGATGGAGTATTCAACCGTTACAGGGACCGTCGGGATTGCCTTGCGGGCGATCAGGCCATCGCGCTCGAGACTCTTGAGGGTCTGCGACAACATTTTCTGCGAAATGCCCTGGACTCGCCGCCGCAGCTCGTTGAAGCGGACCGGGCCTTCCGCCAGCAACCCAAGCACCAGCACCGTCCACTTGTCGGTGACGCGGTCCAGCACCATCCGCGTGGGGCAGTTGGCGGAATAGGGAGACGGGCAGAATTTGGTCACGGCGGTTACTCCCGGGTTACCTGCTTACGCCCTGGTGCCTTCTTTACACCAATACAACAAAATCACATCTGGTTACTATTGTATACCAGATGGAGGTTACGATGAAAGTTGCTCTGATCGGCGCCACCGGCAGCATCGGCTCCCGCGTGCTTGAGGAGCTGGCCAGCCGGGGTCACGACGTCACGGCCATCGTCCGCAAGCCGGAAGCCGTGCTGGCGCGTACGGGCGTGACTGCGCGCAAGGGCAATGCCGACGACGAAGCCGCGTTGGCCGCCCTGCTGGCGGGCCACGATGCGGTTATCAGCGCGGTCCCATTCTTGAAAAGCAATCCACGCAAGCTCATCGAGGCCGTGCGGGCCTCGGGTGTTGGCCGCTATCTCGTCGTGGGCGGCGCGGGCAGCCTGGAGGTCGCGCCCGGCGTGCGGCTGGTGGACACGCCCGATTTCCCGCCCGCCTACAAGGCCGAAGCGACGGCCGGTGCGGCATTCCTTGGCATCCTGCGGCAGGAACGGGAGCTGGACTGGACGTTCCTTTCGCCCTCGGCGCTAATTCATCCGGGCGAGCGCACCGGCACGTTCCGCCTCGGCACCGACCAGCTGCTCACCAACGCGCAGGGCAGCAGCATCTCCTTCGAGGATTATGCCGTCGCCCTCGTCGATGAGCTGGAGAGACCGGCGTATTCCCGCCGCCGCTTCACCGTGGGCTACTGATCAGGCCAGCGAGACGAAACTGTCCACCACCCGCTTGGTGCCGGATTTCTCGAACTCGATCTCCAGCTTGTTGCCCTCGACCGTAAGCACCGTGCCGTAGCCGAACTTCTCGTGGAAAACCCGCGCGCCGACGGGGATGTCCGATGTCTTGGCGGAAATGACCGACTTCTGGACGGGCTTGGCCTCGATGACCGCGCCGCCGCGCCGCCCGAAGGGCTGCTGGCCGCGCCCGTGGGCCTGCGCCCGCGCCCAGCCGGGGCCGCGGCCACTGCCGCGCTGGAGGTGGGCAAAGGGATCGGTTTCAACCGTTGTCTGCTGCCACAGGCTCGCCCCGCCCGACATGGTGGATTCTGATGGCGATGTGCTCGGGCGGCAGTTCGTCGATGAAGCGCGAGGGGATGCAGGATTGCCACTGGCCGTACACCCGCCGGTTGGCGGCGTGGAGGATGGTGGCGGAACGGCGGGCGCGGGTGATGCCCACATAGGCGAGGCGGCGCTCTTCCTCGAGGCTGGCGGTGCCGCCTTCGTCCAGGCTGCGCTGGTTGGGGAATACGCCTTCCTCCCACCCTGCGAGGAAGACCACGTTGAACTCCAGCCCCTTGGCGGCGTGGAGGGTCATCAGCGTGACCTTGTCGTTGTCGTCCTGCGCCTCGTTCTCCATGACGAGGGAGACATGCTCCATGAAGGCGGGAAGAGCCTCGAACTCCTCGATGGCGCGGGTGAGCTCGTTCAGGTTTTCCAGCCGCCCGGCGGCCTCGGGCGTGCGGTCCGCCTGCCACATGGCAACATAGCCTGACTCCTCCAGCACCAGCCGCGCCACTTCCGCGTGCGGCAGGTCCGGCAGCTGGGAGCGCCAGCGATCAAAGTCGGTCAAGAGATCGGCGAGCGCCTTGCGCGCGCCGCGCGGCAACTCGTCAGTCTCGATGACAGCCTGCGCCGCACGGGTGAGGGGGATGCCCTGGGCGCGGGCAATGGTGTGGATCTTTTGCAGGCTCTTATCACCAAGGCCGCGCTTGGGCAGGTTGACGATGCGCTCGAAGGCGAGGTCGTCATCCGGCTGGATGAGGACGCGCAGGTAGGCCAGCGCGTCGCGCACCTCGGCCCGCTCGTAGAAGCGGAAGCCGCCGATGATCTTGTAGGGCAGGCCGAGCGTGATGAACCGGTCTTCGAACTCGCGGGTCTGGAAGGAGGCGCGCACCAGAATGGCGATGTCTTTCAGCGAGGTGCCGTGCGATTGCAGGCTCTCGATGCGCTCGCCGACGTAGCGGGCCTCGTCCGCCCCGTCCCACACCCCAACGACGCGCACCTTCTCGGAATAGTCGTCGGACTCGGTCCACAGCGTCTTGCCGAGGCGGTCCTGATTGGTGGCGATGAGGCCGGAGGCCGCGCCCAGAATGTGGGGCGTCGAGCGGTAGTTCTGCTCAAGGCGGATGATCTTGGCGCCGGGGAAGTCCTGCTCGAAGCGCAGGATGTTGCCCACCTCCGCGCCGCGCCAGGAATAGATGGACTGGTCATCATCGCCCACGCAGCAGATGTTCTTGCGAGACTGGGCGAGCAGGCGCAGCCAGAGATACTGGCTGACGTTGGTGTCCTGATACTCGTCCACCATGATGTATTTGAAGCGGCGCTGATACTCCGCCAGCACGTCCGGGTGCTTGGTGAAGATGGTGAGCGTGTGCAGCAGGAGATCGCCAAAGTCGCAGGCGTTCAGCACGGAGAGGCGCTGCTGGTAAAGGGCGTAGAGATCGGCCCCGCGCCCTTCGGCAAAATTGTACTTCTCCGCTTCTGGCAGCTTTTCCGGCGTCCACCCCCGGTTCTTCCACTTGTCGATAACGCCCGCAAGCTGGCGGGCGGGCCAGCGCTTCTCATCGATGCCGCTGGCGACCAGAAGCTGCTTCAAGAGGCGGATCTGGTCGTCCGTATCGAGGATGGTGAAGTTGGACTTCAGCCCCACCAGCTCGGCATGGCGGCGCAGGATGCGCGACGCGACCGAGTGGAACGTGCCCAGCCACGGCATCCCCTCGACGGCCGAGCCGATGATCTGCCCGATGCGGTGCTGCATCTCCCGCGCCGCCTTGTTGGTGAAGGTGACGGCGAGGATCTCGCTGGGCCAGGCGCGGCGGGTGGCGATGAGGTGAGCAAGACGGGCGGTCAAGACCTTGGTCTTGCCCGTGCCCGCGCCGGCCAGAACCAGCACCGGGCCGTCCGTCGTCAGCACGGCGTCCCGCTGCGGCTCGTTGAGACCGTCGAGATAGGGGGCGTTCGGAATCGATTCGGAATATGGGGCGACGTTCATGTTTCGTCCCATAACCAATCTGGCCCCGGCGTGTCACGCCCGTAAGTGGGATTGTTTCGCCAGATCACTCAAGATCGATGCGGGTGGCGGCGAGGCGGGTGACTTCCCGCTCGTCGTGGGTGACGTAGAGGATCGGCAGGCGGAAGGTGTCGCGCAGCTGCTCGATAAGCACGAGGATTTCCTCTTTCCGCGCCCGGTCTAGCGAGGCCAACGGCTCGTCCATCAAGAGGAAGCGCGGACTGGCTAGTAAGGCCCGGCCGATGGCGACGCGCTGGGCCTCGCCGCCGGAAAGGGTGGCGGGGCGGCGATCGAGCAAATGGCGCAGGCCGAGGAAATCGAGCACATCCGCCAGATCGACGTAGCGATCCGCAGGCGGGGTGAGGTCGTGGCCGTAGAGCAGATTGGCGCGCACGTTCATGTGCGGGAACAGGCGGCCATCCTGAAAGATATAGCCGACGCGGCGGGCCTCCGGCGGCAGGTCGATGCCCCGTTCGCTGTCGAACAGCACCGTACCGCCGACAAGGATGCGGCCTTTATCGGGCCGCAGCACGCCCGCCACCATGTGCAGCACGCTGGTTTTCCCCGCGCCGGAGGGGCCGAACAGGGCGGTCAAGCCTTCGCCCGCCGTGAAGGCGGTGGCGATGCGGCGCTCGCCCAGCTGCTTGATAACGTCAACCTCAATCGACATGGCTGCGCCTCCTCTGGTGGAAGCGCTCGCTCAGCGCCTCGGCGGCGAAGAGCGCCACCATGGAGAGGACGATCGCGAGGATGGAGAGGCGCAGCACCTGATTTTCCGCCCCCGGCACCTGCAGGAAGGCGAAGATGGCGAGCGCGAGGGTTTGCGTCTCGCCCGGAATGTTGGAGGCGAAGGTGATGGTTGCGCCGAACTCGCCCAGAGCCTTGGCGAAGCCGAGGATCGCGCCCGCGCACACGCCCGGCAAGGCGAGCGGCAGGGTGATGGTGAAGAACACCCGCCATCGGCGCGCGCCCAGCGTTCGGGCGGCGATCTCCAGCCGGGGATCGATGGCTTCCAGCGACAGGCGGATGGAGCGCACCATGAAGGGCAGGCCCATGATGCCCGCCGCCAGCGCCGCGCCGGTCCAGCGGAAGGCCAGCGTGATGCCGAACAGGCTCTCCAGCAGCTGGCCGATAGGGCCGGTGCGGCCGAAGGCGAGCAGCAGCAGGTAACCGGTGACGACGGGCGGCAGCACCAGCGGGAGGTGAACGAGGCCGTTCAGCAGTCCCTTGCCCCAGAAGCGGCAGCGGGCAAGGGCATAGGCGAGGGCGAAGGCAACCGGCAGGCCACCGAGCATGGCCCACAGCGCCACCTTGAGGCTGAGACTGAGCGCGTCCCATTCAGCGGGGGTGAGCTGGGGCCCCATGCCTCTTACAGCACTTCAAAGCCGAATTTGCGGAAGTGCGCCTTGCCGGCATCCGACAGCAGGAACGCGCGGAAGGCGCGGCTTTCGGGGGTGTCGTGCCCCTTCAGAATGCCAAGAACATAGCGGATCGGCGGATGCAGGGCCTCCGGGAAGGTGCCGGCGATGACGACCTTGCGGGAGGCGGCGGCGTCGGTGGAATAGACGATGCCGGCGTTGGCCTCGGCGCGCTCCACATAGGCGAGCGCGGCGCGCACGCTCTCGGCGCGGGCAATGCGAGGCGCGAGGCGCTGCCACAGGCCCAGCTTCTCCAGCGCGGCCTTGCCGTAGCGGCCGGCAGGCACGGCGTCGGGATCGGCCATGGCGAGGCGGCCCTTGCCCAGGCGGGCAGGCCACTGCGTTTTCGTGAGGTCTGCCTTGAACGGCTGGCTGGCCGGGGCAATGAGCACCAGCCGGTTGGAGAGGAAATCTGTGCGCGTGCCGGGCGACAGCAGCTTCCGGGCATCCAGATAATCCATCCAGGCCATATCGGCCGAGAGGAACAGGTCGGCTGGCGCGCCGCGCTCGATCTGGCGGGCGAGCGTTGAGGAACCCGCAAAGGCGAGGCGCGGGCGCGGATGACCGGCCTTGGCGTAGGCATCGGCCGCGCTGTTCAGCGCTTCCTGCAGGCTGGCGGCGGCGAAGACGAGTGCGGGCTGGCCCTTGGCGGGCGCGGCGAAGACCGCGCGGGGCAGGATAACGAATGCCAGCGCCAACCCCAGGGCGGCAACGAGGATCGCCTGCACGATGCGGCAGGAGAGGTGCGACGGGGGCGGAAAGCCCTGGCGGCGCGTGGGGCGGTGCATGGTCGTCATTTGCCGGATCTATAAAGGGCGCCGCCGCCGCGCGCCAGACCCCGCGCCGCCGCAAGGGCTTAAGGGGCCGGCTGCCGTGCTGTCGGCTCAGGCGTCGGCTTCGGCCTTCTGTTGCTGACACATGCCGAGCAGGGCCATGAACTGGCGCCGGTCGAGAGGCTTGGGCAGATAGCCGGTCATGCCCGCCGCCGCGCAGTTGCCCGCCTCTTCCTCTTCCGAATTGGCGGTCATGGCGATGATGGGAAGGTCGGCATAGGGCCCGCCCAGCGCCCGGATGGCGCGGCAGGCCTCCAGTCCCGACATCTCCGGCATCCGGATGTCCATAAGGACGAGATCGAAGCGGTCCTCCTGCACGGCGCGTACGGCTGCCGCTCCATCGCCCACGATAATGCAGCTGTGCCCGGCAATATGCAGCAGGGTTTTGACAAGCAGCTGGTTGACCGAGTTGTCTTCCGCCACCAGAACGTGCAGACGCCCGGCCATCGCAACAGCCGCCTCCCCGAGCGCAGACCGTTTGTCTGCGTCGGCATGCCCCGATGCATACTCAACGAAATACATCATCGACCCGCTCCCCCGTTGCTGTTGGTCGATAGTTACAGAAACACGCAACTAAGCCCCCGAAACAAGGATAAGATCATAGCAACCATTACTTGACAACCCTTGGGCGAGAAATTTGATTGCTTCTCGTAACGTCGGAAGGATGGCGGGTTTTTAATACTGCGGTATTATTACAAGTATGCAACGTAGGGGCGTTAGCCTTCTATTTCAGTGGCTTAGCACGGGTAGTATTAAGCTGACGCGGGTTCCCCCATATGTTGCGCTGCGAAGAACGGTCCAGGATGGATCGTTAATTTCTTCAGCGCGGGGTGTTTCAACAACGACGATCGTCTCGGGGCTTACCCAATTCTGGTAGGCCAGCTGCGCCAGGGTGGGCCCCACCAGGCTCTTACCGTAGGGCGGGTCCATGAAAATCAGGTCGTATGGCTCGGCCGCCGGCGGCAGGGAGGTGGCCGGGCGGTTGAGCACCTGAATGCGATCGCCGGCCTGAAGCGCGGCGGCGTTCTGCTCCACGAGGCGGCAGGAGGCGCGGGCGCTGTCGACGAAGGTGACGTGTTCGGCCCCGCGCGACAGGGCTTCCAAACCCAGCGCGCCGCTGCCGGAGAAGATGTCCGCCACCCTGAGGCCCGCAAAGCCACCGAGGCGCGCCTGGATCATGCTGAACAGCGCCTCGCGCACCCGGTCGGTGGTAGGGCGCACGGCGTCATCGGGCGGGGAGAGCAGCTTTCGCCCCCGCCACTGGCCGGCAATGATTCTCATGGCTTGCGGCCCCGAGGCTTTGAATTGCTGCGGGGCTTGGGCTTGCCGCTGATCTTCGGCTTGGCCCAGCCGGGCTTGCGCTCCAGCTTCTTGCGGCCAAGCTCGCCCGTCTCTGCCGTTGCCGGGCGGGGGAGGCGCTGAGCGTGCCCTTGCGGGGCGTGCGTGCGGCCGGTTTGGCGGGCTTGCCTGCTTGCGGCCGCTCGCGCCCCGTTTGCGGGGCGGCAGGCTTGCCGGTGCGCGCTTCCGTATTGCGCTTTTCGGCCTGACGGGCCTCGGCGGTGCGGGTCTGGCGGCGGATGAGGCGCACCGGTTCGGCGGCAGCCTCCGCCTCCGGCATTGCGGAAGCAGCGCCGCGCGGCGCGCGGCGGCGAGCCTCATCCCGCGTGTCGCGGCCTCGGCCCTTGGGCGATGCCCCCTTGGGGGAGGCAGGGGCGGACGCGGATGCTTCCGCTTCCCGGCGATGGTGCGGCGGGGTGAAGAACTCCTCGCGGCGGCGGGGCATGGTATCCTCCACCTCGAAGCCCGGCGGCGGGAGCAGATCGCCCGGCACGCCCGGAATGGCGCCGGGGCTGATCTCCTGCACCTCGCCATCGCGCAGGCCATCGAGCGTGAAGGGGCCATAATCGGTGCGGATAAGGCGGGAGACCTGAAGGCCGAGATGACCGAGGACGTTGCGGACTTCGCGGTTCTTGCCCTCGCGGATCTTCACCGCAATCCAGTGGGTAAGGCCGTGGCTGCTCTCCACCTCGGTGTTGATGGAGCCGTAGCGCACGCCGTCGATGGTGATGCCCTCGATGAGATCGGCCAGCGCGTTGTAGTCGATCCGGCCGCGCACGCGGGCGCGGTAGATGCGCTCCACCGAATTGGCGGGCAGCTCCAGCCAGCGCTTCAGCTCGCCGTTGTTGGTGAGCAGCAGCAAGCCTTCGGTGTTGTAATCGAGCCGCCCGATGGTGACGACGCGCGGCATCCCCTTGGGCAGCAGGTCGTAGATGGTGGGGCGGCCCTCGGGGTCGCGCACGGTGGTGAGGCACCCGGCAGGCTTGAAAAACCGCCACAGGCGGGTGGGCTCCACATCGGAGACGGGCTTGCCGTCGACGGCGACGCCTTCAAGGCTGGTGAGGATGGTGGCGGGCGTGGTCAGCACCTCGCCGTTCAGCGCCACCCGGCCTTCGAGAATCATCCGCTCCACGTCGCGGCGGCTGCCGACGCCGGCGCGGGCCAGCAGCTTGGCGATGCGCTGGGGTTCGTGCGCCTCGAACCGGGGCTCGGCCTTGGGTGCGCGCGCCGAGGCTGCCCGGCCCTTAGCGCGCGGCTCCCGCCCGGCCGATTCGGCGCGGGCGCGGCCGGGAGCCTTGGTGGGGCGGGAAGCGGTTGAAACCGGAGGACGGAACTTGCGCGACATGATGAACCGCTGAGCCTTCTGATTTTGGTCGGGACGCCGGGGGAGCATCCATAGTTCGAGAATGAGCCCATGTCTCGAAAAGACTCGATTGACCGGGCTAGAGTCGTCTCTATAGTGCGCTGCGCCAAGTCCGGTGCCCCTGTGGTGGAATTGGTAGACACGCTTGACTCAAAATCAAGTGGCGGAAACGTCGTGCTGGTTCGAGTCCGGCCAGGGGCACCAATCTCGGCCTGATATGGCCGCCAATTTTCAAAAACCCATCCGGAACCTATCGCCTGAACCGCAAGCCGCGCCACAGGTGATCGGGTCTGCGTGCCGCGCTGACGCGCAAGATGGCCACGCTTCGCCTGTGCGCTGGAACACAGAGTAATTCGGCTCGTTTGGATCGATCCGGGCTCTCTCGCCGAGAAGGGAGCCGGCTATCGGCATCTCAAGTGAAGGTACGCTCTCTGTGTTCATCCAAATCTTGCGGATCAGCCGCTCCCTGCACAAGCAGGAGGCGTGTGCATGACCATGCCTCAGATGGCTCAGCGCTCCACGACAGTTTCAGGTTGCATGCGCGTTATCGAGACCGGGGTGTACAGGGGGCCCCATGTCTACGGCGACCTGCCCATGATCCGCATTATGCTGGACCTGGGGCCGCTGGAGCTGCACCCGACCAACACCCTGCCGGATTTTAACCAGCGTCTGCTGACGCTGCTGCCGGGCCTTGCCCAGCATGGATGCAGCTATGGCCGCCCCGGAGGGTTCGTCCACCGGCTTGAGGACGGAACCTGGCTTGGCCACGTGGTCGAGCATGTGGCGATTGAGTTGCAATCCCTCGCCGGGGTCTGCGTGACGCGGGGCAAGACCCGCTCGGTCAAGGGTTTCCCCGGCTATTATAATATCCTGTTCCATTATCACGACGAGCGGGTGGGCCTGCTGGCGGGCCGCCTGGCGTTGCAACTGGTCAACTCCCTGCTGCCCCAGATGCTGCGCGGCATCGAGGGGCTTGGCGTCGTGGGCAAGGGCATCGACGGCCCGGCGCTCGCGGAGCCCTTCGACCTGAACGCGGCGGTGGAGGCGCTGCGACGGCTGCACGAGCGCACGGCGCTGGGCCCGACCACCCGCGCGCTGGTGCAGGAAGCGGAACGGCGCGGCATTCCGGTGCTGCGGCTGGACGACAACAGCCTCGTGCAGCTGGGCTATGGCAAGTATCAGCAGCGGTTGCGGGCCAGCATCACCGGCCGCACCTCGAACATCGCCGTCGAGACCGCCAGCGACAAGGATCTGACCAAGAAGCTGCTGGACGAGGCCGGTCTGCCGGTGCCGCGCGGCATCGTGACCCGAACGCTGGAGGAGGCGCTGGAGGCCGCGCAGCGGCTCGGCTTTCCGGTGGTGACCAAGCCGCTTGATGGCAACCACGGCCGGGGCGTCAGCCTCGGCCTGATGACGCCGGAGCAGCTGGCCTGGGGCTTTGAGCAGGCGCGGCGGCATGGGCGGCAGGTCATCGTCGAGCAATACTGGCAGGGCCGGGACTACCGCATCCTCGTCGTCAACGGGGAGGTGGTGGCGGTCGCCGAGCGGGTGCCCGCCCAGGTGGTGGGCAATGGCGTGCACAGCATTCGCGAGTTGATCGACATCGTGAACGCGGACCCGCGGCGCGGCGAAGGCCATGAAAAGGTGATGACCCGCATCAAGGTGGACGACCATGTGCTCGACATGCTGGGCCGGGCCGGGCTGACGCTGGACAGCGTGCCCGCCTCGGGCATCTGCGTGCGCCTGCGCTCCACCGGCAACCTGTCGACCGGCGGCACGGCGATCGACAGGACGGATGTCATCCACCCGGACAATGCCTCCATCGCGCAGCGGGCGGCCCAGACCATCGGCCTTGATGTGGCGGGCATCGACTTCGTTGCGCCGGACATCGCCTTCTCCGTGCACGAGACGGGCGGCGGGATCATCGAGGTGAATGCCGCGCCCGGCTTCCGCATGCATCTGGAGCCATCCGAGGGGCCGGCGCGCAACGTGGCCCGGCCGGTGCTCGATATGCTGTTTCCGCGCGGCACGCCGAGCCGGGTGCCGATCTTCGCCATTACCGGTACCAACGGCAAATCGACGACGGCGCGGATGCTGACGCACATCCTGCGAAAATCCGGCCTCGTGGTCGGCTACACCACGACGAGCGGCGTCTATGTGAACGACGAGCGCATCGGCAAGTGGGATGCCAGCGGCCCGGCGAGCGCGCGGATGATCCTGCGCGATCCGCGCGTGGAAGCGGCGGTACTGGAGACGGCGCGCGGCGGTATCCTGCGCGAGGGGCTGGCGTTTGACAGCTGCGACGTGGGCGCGGCGCTGAACGTGCAGGCGGATCACCTGGGCCTCAAGGGGGTCGAGACGCTGGACGACCTGGCGTGGGTGAAGTCGGTGGTGGTGGAGGCCGTGCGCCGCAGCGGCTTCAGCATCCTGAACGCGGACGACGAACTGACCGCCGCCATGGCGCGGCGGGCCGGGGGGCGCATCGTCTACTTCTCCCTGAAGGGGCGGGCGGACTGGCCCGCGCCCTTGCGCGAGCACATCCTTGCCGGCGGCCTTGCCGTCACCCGCGAGCCGGGGGCGCATGGCGGCGATATCATTCTCCACGAGGATGGCGAGCGCCTGCCGCTGATGAATGCAGGCGATATTCCGGCAACGCTGGGCGGCGCGGCGGAGTTCAACATTCAGAACGCCATGGCGGCGGCGGCCATGGCCTTCGCCCACGGCGTGCCCATGCTGGTCATCCGCGCGGCGCTGGCCAGCTTCACCACCTCGTTCCAGCAGAACCCAGGCCGCCTGAACGTCTACGACGGCCATGGCTTCCGGGTCATTCTGGACTATGCCCACAACCCGGCGGGACTGTGCGCGTTGGGCGGCGTGGTGCGCCGCCTGCGCCCCGGCTATGGCCAGAGCATCGGCATGGTGAACATTCCCGGCGATCGGCGCGACGAGGACATGCGGGAGATGGGCGCGATCGCCGCCGGCATCTTCGATGTGATCGTCTTCCGCGAAGATCCGGCGCGCCGGGGCCGCCAGCCCGGCGAGATCGTGAAGTACTTGCGCGAAGGGGCTCTGGCGGCCGGTTTCCCGGCCGAGCGTATTCACTGCGTTCTTGAAGAGGATGACGCGGCGAACCTGTGCCTGACCCTGGCGCGGCCCGGTGATCTCGTGGTGCTGACCCCGACGGACGTGGAAGCCATGTGGCGGCAGATGCTCGCCTTCCGCCCGGCCACGGGCGGCGAAGCCGAAATCCTGGCCGCCCAGGCGCAGGCGGCGGGCATGGCGTAACGAGGGGAGAGGCCATGAGCCGCAAGTCGCGCAAGCCCAGCGAGGGCACGCTGGTCATCATCGGAGGCAAGGAGGACAAGGAGGGCGACGCTGAAATCCTGAGGGAGGTGGCGCAGCTTCTGGGCGGGGGGCGACTGGTCATTGCGACCGTCGCCTCCCACCACCCGGAGGGCTATTTCGAAGTCTATAAGGAGGTTTTCGCCAGATTCGGCGTGACGGATCTTGTCGAGCTGTATCTTCAGGACCGCAGCGAGGCCCAGGACCCGCAGAAGCTGCAAATGTTCGAAGGGGCCTCCGGCGTTTTCTTCTCAGGCGGCGACCAGCTTCGCATCAGCAGCCAGATCGGCGACACGCCGGTCGAGCAGCGGGTGCGGGAAATCTTCGAGATGGGCGGCGTCATCGCCGGCACGTCCGCCGGCGCCTCGGTGATGAGCGACACCATGTTGGTGAAGGGCAGCAATCGCGAGTCGCACCGCATCGGCGACCTGCACATGGCCCCCGGCCTCGGGCTGATCCGCAACGTGGTCATCGACCAGCACTTTGCCGAGCGCGGACGGATTGGCCGCCTGATCGGGGCGGTGGCGCATAACCCCCGGGTGCTGGGCATTGGCGTCGATGAGGATACCGCCGCCATCGCCCGCGGCCCGAAGCTGCGCGTGATCGGCCACGGGGCCGTCTATGTGGTCGATGGGGAAGGGGTGAGCCACTCCAACATCACCGAGGCCGAGCCCGAGCGGGTCCTCACCATGTTCGATGTGCGGATGCACGTGCTCAGCGCCGGGGACGGCTTCGACCTTGCCAGCCGCCGCCCTGTCGCCCCGCCGCCGGAAGCATAGGCGGCGGCCAACCCCTCCCTGTGATTTAATTGCAACAGCTCATTCGGTCGTTGCGCCGGCGTCACCGGAGTCTTCGAGACGTCATCGACCCGTCACCGACCTGCAATCCCGCGCGTGCAGTTGGCTCCCCGACGAACCGGCGGTGACCGGGGCGGCTGCAAGGGGCGGGATCGTCCGGGCGCGGATGGAGTGTTCTCGCTGTGTCGTTTTGCGGTGCGTGCCTGGTTTGCGGGACGTCGGTTTTTGTTCGTCTCGTCTGAATCAGGAGCTTGAAATGATTACCAAAAATCTGGTGACGGCACAGCAGCGGAAACGGCAGGGTTCTGCGCTGAGGCGCAGCACCGCGCTGGCGGCCCTCGTAATTGCCTCGGCGAGCGCGGGCGGGGCGATGGCCCAGTCCACGGCCTCTCAGATCGATGAAATCATCGTCAACGGCAGCCGGCCGCAGGCCGATCTGAACGGCCTGATCAAGGCCGAGGAAGCGGCCAAGACCCGCTCCACCATCACCCAGGAATATATCGGCCGTCAGGTGGCGGGCCAGTCGGTCCTCCAGACCATCAACCTCCTGCCGGGCGTGAACTTCACCAACAGCGACCCTTACGGCAACTCGGGCGGCAACCTGCGTATCCGCAGCTTTGACGGCAACCGCATCTCGCTGACGCTGGACGGCATTCCGCTCAACGACACGGGCAACTACGCCATCTATTCGAACCAGCAGGTCGACTCGGAAATCATCGAACGCGTGAACGTGAACCTGGGCACCACCGACGTGGACAGCCCGACCGCCTCGGCCACCGGCGGCACGGTCAACTACGTGACGATGACGCCGGGCAAGGACCTCTCCGTCACCCTTTCGCCGAGCATCGGCAGCCACGACTATCGCCGCATCTTCGGCATGGTGGAGACGGGCGAGTGGGGTTCGCTCGGCACCACCGCGTTCCTGGCCGGTTCGTACACCAAGTACGACAAGTTCAAGGGTCCGGGCACGATGGAGAAGAAGCAGGTCAACGCCCGCATCCACCAGCCGCTGGGCGGCGAGGACTTCATCGCCATCTCCGGTCACTTCAACTGGAACCGCAACAACTTCTACCGCAACCCGACGCTGAAGCAGTGGAAGGAGCTGGGGGACGATTTCGAGTACCTCTCCGAGTATGAGCGCGACGAGCCGACGGCGGGCGAGGCGGATATCGACCCCTCCAGCGGCGGCAACTTCTACGGGCTGAGCATCAACCCGTCGGATACGGGCAACATCCGCGCCCAGTCCCGCTTCAGCCTCGCGGACAACCTGATCCTGACCGTCGACCCGGCCTTCCAGTACGTGCTGGCCAACGGCGGCGGCAGCCAGCTGTTCAATGAGAACGACCCGCGCCTCATCGGCAACAGCGACGCCGCGGGCGTGGACCTGAACGGCGACGGCGACGTGCTGGACAGCGTGCGCCTCTACCGCCCCAACACCACCAACACCCGCCGGTTCATCGTCAACAGCTCGCTCATCTGGAACATCAACGATCAGAACCGCATCCGCTTCGCCTACACCTATGACCGTGGCCGCCACCGCCAGACTGGCGAGGCGGGCTACATCGAGGCGGACGGCCATCCGGAGAATGTGTTCGCCGGCCGCAACGGCGAGCCGGTCCACACCGCCGACGGCGACGTGCTGCGGACCCGCGACCGTAAGTCCATCGCGCTGCTCAACCAGATTTCGGCCGAGTATCAGCTGAAGCTGCTGGACGATAACCTGCGCTTCACCGCCGGCGTGCGCGCGCCGTTCTTCAAGCGCGAGCTGAACCAGTACTGCTACACCATCGGCGGCATCGCCTCCGCGCAGGGCTCGCACAACCAGAACCAGTACTGCACCACGGCGGACACCCTGCCGTCGAGCGTGAGCGCGCCGGTCATCGCCCCCTATGAGGCGACCCGCAAGTGGGACGACATCCTGCCGAACCTGGGCGTCTCCTACCGCTTCAACGAGGTGCACCAGATCTACGCCAGCTATGCCGAGGGCCTGTCCGCCCCGCGCACCGACAACCTCTATGGCCTCCAGATCGCCAACCCCGAGCCGGAGACCACCCAGTCGGTCGACGTGGGCTACCGCTACCAGAGCGGCCGGGTGATCGGCTCGACCGCGCTGTGGTACAGCAAGTTCAAGAACCGCATCGTCTCCTCCTACGACGAGGCGCTGAACCTGACCATCGACCGCAACGTCGGCAGCGTCGACCTGTGGGGCGTGGACGCGGAAGTGGGCTTCAAGGCGGCGGAAGGCCTGACCTTCTACCTCTCCGGCTCCTACATCAACAGCGAGGTCCAGCAGGACCTGCAGCTGGGCCCGGACAACTTTGCCCCGACCAAGGGCAAGGAACTGGTGGAAACGCCGGAATGGCAGTTCGGCGGCCGCGCCGAATACGCCGTCGGCAACTTTGCCGCCGGCGTGCAGGCCAAGTATGTGGGGTCGCGCTGGGCAACCGACATCAACGACGAGAAGGCGCCGTCCTACACCGTGGTTGACCTGGACGTGAGTTACGACCTGGCCGACCTGATGGGCGTGAAGGGCATGAAGCTCCAGTTCAACGTCATCAACCTGTTTGACGAGGAATATCTGGGCAACGTCAGCTCCCGCACCCGTGCCAGCCAGAACCCGACCTACTCGGTCGGCGCGCCGCGCACGGTCCAGGCGACGCTCAAGGCAACCTTCTAAATCCGCCTTTCATCTTAACTGCAGGACCTCCGGCCGGTCGGGACTCTCGACCGGCCGGTTCATTTCTGGCAAGTCTGCGTGCGGTTTGAATCACGGAGTTAGTGAATGCCCGTACGCGCCGAGCTTGCCGAACAGGCCACCCTGCCTGTCCGCAATCCCTTGCCCGGATTGGCCGCCGTCATCTTGCACATGGGTTGCATCGGCGCGAGCCTCGGCATTCTGGCCCCGCTGACCGCCCTGCGATTCCGGGAGTGGGGGGCGCAGTCGTGGGAGATCGGCCTGTCGGCCGCGATGACGGCGCTGGCGCTGCTCATCGTGCTGCCGATCGTGGCGCGGATGCCGCGCCTCAACCCGACGACGGTGATGGCGACCGGCTGCGCCGTGGGCGTGGTCGCGCTCGTCTCCATGCAGCTGCTGCCCTTCGTGTGGGCCTGGATCGGCCTGCGGCTGGTGGCGGCGCTGGGCCTCACCATGCCCTGGCTGCTGGGCGAAAGCTGGGTGAACCTGGCCGCCCCGCCGCACCTGCGCGGCCGGGTGGTGGCGGCCTATGCCTCCGCCTTCTTCGTGGGCTTCTCTTTGGGACCCATCACCATCGACGCGGTGGGCGCGAACGGCTGGCCGATCATTCTGGTGGGCATCGCCTTCCTCCTCGGCGCGACGCTGCCGCTCGTCATCGCCCGCAAATACGCGCCCCCGATTGCGCTGGAGGCCATTCGCAACCCCTGGCCGGTGCTGCGCCGCGCCAAGGTGGTGGCGCTGGCGGCTGTCGCCGCGGGCCTGACCGAGAGCCTGTGCTTCGGCCTGTTCGTCGTCTACGGCCTCGACCTTGGCTGGGGCACCTCCGCCTCGCTCTACGCCTATTCGGCGCTGCTGCTCGGCGGCATCCTGTTGCAATATCCCTTCGGCTGGCTGGCCGACCGCTGGAGCAAGGGGCGGATGCTGGCGGTGGTGGCGATCCTTACCATCGTCAGCGTAATTGCCCTCTCGTTCGTCACCATGCAGCCGACCCTTGCGCTGTTCTGGGCCTTTTTGCTCGGCGGCGGCGTGCTCGGCTTCTACTCGCTCGGCCTCACCCTGCTCGGCGAGAAGTTCGAAGGCGAGGACGTGATCCGCGCCAACACCGGGTTCCTCCTGGCCTACCAGAGCGGCGCGCTCATCGGCCCCTCGACCGGCGGGCTGGCCATGACCTTCCTCGGCCCGCTCGGTTTCACGCTGGTCATGGGTGCGGTCGGCCTGCTGCTGCTCGCCGTGACGCAGTGGCGGTTCTTCAAGCAGTAGAGGGACGCCTGTTTTGCAGGGGGTCTTGAACCCCTGCGCCCCCGTTCGTTTTGACGGCCGTGCACGTGGATAAGGACGGCGGCTTTGTGAGGGGGAGAGCGGGCCGCGCCTTTTTGCGGTCGTGAGCGCAGCAAGCGCTCCTTAAAATCATTCAACGAAATGTAGGGCTTGGGAGAGCGGGCGGTGCGGCAGGGACTGGGTGCGGTCCTTGAAGTCCCTCGCCTGCTTTCAGGCTGCGCCTGACACGCGGCCCGAAAACGAAGGGGGGTGTGGGGGATAAGTCCCCCACGAAACAAGCCCTTAAATTGAAACCATCTCAGCCGCCATGAGCCCGCGCAGGCTGTTGCCGAGGTAGAGGCGGCCGGTTTTCAGGTCTTCGGGCGTGAGAACCGCCTCGCGGGCGCGGCCTTGTTCGAGAAGTTCCTCGCGCAGCACGCCGGGCAGCAGGCCTGAGGCAAGGGGCGGGGTGAGAAGGAAGCCATCGCGCTCAAGGAAGACGTTGGTGAAGGAGCCTTCGGTCACCTCGCCGCGCGTGTTCAGGAACAGCACGTCGAAGCAGCCGGTTTGGCTTGCCAATCTCTGGCGGGCGGCGTCCAGCATCCGGCGGTGGGTGGTCTTGTGCAGGCGGAAGGGATCATCCGGGTTCACCGCCACGTCGGCGAGCGCCACCTTGATCGGCTGGGCGGGGGCGGGCGGCAGGGGCGCAGCTTGCACCGCGCAGCCGCCAAAGCGGGCGGCCAGCAGGCGCACGCGGGTGGGCCCGGTGAAGTGCCGGGCGGCCTCTTCGAGCGCGGCGCGCCAGCCTGCGGTGTTGACGGCAAAGCCCCAGTAACGGGCGGAGCTTTCGAGGCGCAGGAGGTGCCGGTCGAGCCGCGCGTAGCCAGTATCCGAATGCCCAGTGCCGGGGTGCCAGGCGAGGGTTTCGATGAGGTCGAACGGCGGCTGGTCGGCGGCGAGAAAGCGGCCTTTCAGCAGGCACTCCTGCCATTCGGCGGCGGGCGCGCTGTCCGCAACAAAGCCGCTGCCAAGGCCGAGGCGGGCCTTGCTGGGGCCGGTCAGCAGAAGGGTGCGGATGGCAACGTTGAAGCAGGCATCGCCCGGCTTGCCGTTTTCACCGGGGGCGAGCCAGCCGATGCTGCCGGTGTAGACACCGCGTGGGAAAGGCTCCAGCTCACTGATGATCTCCATGGCGCGGATCTTGGGCGCGCCGGTAATCGACCCGCAGGGGAAGAGGCGGCGGAGCACGTCGATGGCGTCCAGCCCTTCGGCCAGCTCGGCGGTGACGGTGGAGGTCATCTGGTGGACCGTCGGGTAGGTCTCGACCGTGAACAGCGCGGGCACCCGGACCGAGCCGGGGGCGGCCACGCGGGAGAGATCGTTGCGTAGCAAATCGACGATCATCAGGTTCTCGGCCCGGTTCTTCTCGTCGCCGGCAAGGGCGGCGGCGGCCGCTGCGTCTTCCGGGGCGGCGGGGCGGCGGGCGCTCGTGCCCTTCATCGGCCGGGCGGTGAGGCGGCCATCCTCCAACGCGAAGAACAGCTCGGGCGAGAGGGAGAGGAGCCAGCGCCTGCCCGTCCACAGGCAGGCGGCGTGGCGCGGGCGCTGGGCCTCGCGCAGGCGGCGGTAGAGCCCGAGGGGCGAGCCCTCGAAGGCGTAGTCCGCCGGGAAGGTGAGGTTGATCTGGTAGACATCTCCCGCCGCGATGTAGTCGGCGACGCGCCGGGCGGCGTCGGTGTAGGCGGCCTCATCGACGCGTGGCACGGCGGGGGCAGACGGCGGGGCGGGGCGCTGGCCGCGCCACCAGGTTTCCGCCTCCAGCGGGTCGACGAGGCGGCACTCGCGGAACAGGCCGAACCACGCCAGCGGCTCGCCTTCCGGCGCGCGGAAGCGGGGGGCAAGGCGCGGCTCCAGCAGCATACCTGCCTCGTAAGCGAGCCAGCCGCCGACGTGCAGGCCTTCGTTCAGCGCGGCGCGCACGGCCTCCAGCGCGGGCTCAAGCTCGGCGGGGTGCCGGACGGCGATGGATTTTTCGAGGCGGGTGAGTAGGCGCGCGGGGCCAGCTTCGGGGCCACGGGCGTCCTCGAAAAGCGCGAACGGCTGAAGGGGTTCAAGCGGCAACATTTGGAAAAGGCCGATAGCCTGCCAGGACGGGCGGCGCAATGGGCGGGCCTTGAACGAGATGCCCTAAACGGAAAAGGGCGGCCCGAGGGCCGCCCTTCCCGAAAGGCGTAAAGCCTGTCCGCTTAGAAGCGGAAGCCGATGCCGACCAGGGTCTGGTGCAGCTCAGCGCCGGCCTCGTAGTTCGAGTAGCGGTACTCGACGTTGCCGAACAGGTACTGGTTGAAGGCAACCTCAGCGCCCAGGCCCAGACGAACGCCGTCCAGCTCGACCGGGGTGTTCTCGATGCCCTGGTTGGTGTAGCCGACGAGGCCATAGACCATCGCCTGCTCAGCAACCTTAGTGCCGAGGCGAACGGTGGCGGACAGGTCGCGGCCGTAGGCGTCCTCGCCTTCCTGATACTCAACGGTGCCGCCGACGATCAGCTTGCCGAAAGCGTGGTCGTAGCCAGCGTTGAAGCCGTAGGTGAAGGTGTCATCACCCAGGAAGTCGTTGTCGGCCAGGCCGATGTTGAAGCCAACGCGCGGGCCGGTGAAGTCGGCAGCGAAAGCCGGGGCGGAAACGGTCATCGCGAGCAGCGATGCAGCAAGAAGCTTCTTCATGTGCAATTCCTTTACTCAAAACCCAATCGTTGCAGGGCCTTACAGGGGGAGGCCCCTATGGGGTGGCGCTTATGTGCTCCTGCCGTTACCGACGCGCAATGGGTTGCTGTTAACAAATATTAACTTCGCGGCATTGGTGTAACAAATATGCAACAATTGTGACTGAGGCGACGCACCGGCCCGTGGCGGGGCAAAACAAAAGCCCCCGGAGCCGAGGGCTCCGGGGGCTCTGAGCGCGCCGGGCTCAGATGAGCCCGACAGGCAGGACAGGCTTACTTCTGACCCGCAACGACGAAGTTGCGGATGTCCTGCAGCAGCTTGTCGAACGACGGATGGTTCAGGTACATCATGTGACCGGCCGGGTAGTAGGTGTAGGACACGCGCTCCTTCACCAGCCCGTTGCTGGCCAGGGTGTTCTCCGCCGCGAAGAACGGCGTCGCCAGGTCGTAGTAGCCGGTGGCCAGCATCACGCGCAGGTCCTTGTTCTCGCGCATGGCCTGACCGAGGCCCTCGGCCACGTTCACGTTGATGTAGCCGCCGCGCTTCTGGCCGACCCAATCCCAGTTGCGGCCCGGATCGCTGGTCAGCACCTTGTACTCGCGGCCAAGGTCAACCTTCAGATCGGTCAGCACATACTGGTTGAACGCCGCCGTGTAGCTCGGCGCGATGGCGTAGCCGGACGGATCGTTGTCGAAGGTCTCACCCGCCTCGTCCAGATCCTTGCCGGTGTAGCGGGTGTCGAAACGCCCAACGGTGTAGCCCTCGTTGCGGCCGAACTGCTTCATGAAGCGGAAGGCGTTGATGCGAAGGTTGGTCTGGTCGAGGTACTGCTCGGACAGGCCGGTCAGCTCGGACAGGGTCTTGCGGACCCGCGCCTTCTCTTCCGGCGTGATGCGGTCGCCCTTCAGCAGCGCCGGGGCGTATTCGTTGAGGGCGAACTCGCGGGCGCGCTGAACGTGCTGCTCCAGCGTCACGTCGGTCTTGCCGCGCAGGTGGTGATACCAGTGGGTGGCGGCATAGGTGGGCAGGAAGCCGATGTACGGCGTCTCGTTGCCGGTCTGGAACCGGGCGGTCGAGAAGTCGAGAATGGCCGAAATCAGCACGACGCCGTTCAGGCCATAGCCGTTGAAGCCGCCTTCCAGCACTTCAGCCAGCTTGGCGGCGCGGGTGGTGCCGTAGCTTTCGCCCATCACGTACTTGGGCGAGTTCCAGCGCTTGTGCTCGCTCGTCCACTGGCGGATGAACTTGGCAATGCTCTCGGCGTCCTGGTCGACGCCCCAGTAGTCCTTGTTCTCGCCCTTGCCGATCGCACGGCTGAAGCCGGTGCCGACGGGATCGATGAACACCAGGTCGGCGATGTCGAGCAGGGTCTTGTCGTTGTCGACGATGTTGTACGGCGGCGCGCCGTCATCCTTCGCGTCAGACGGCAGAACCAGGCGCTTCGGGCCGAACGCGCCCATGTGCAGCCACAGCGAGGCTGAACCCGGACCGCCGTTGAACAGGAAGATCACCGGACGGTGGGTGGTGTCCTTCACGCCCTCGCGGATGTAGGTGGTGGAGAAGATGGCCGCCCGCGGCTCGCCGTCCTCATCGCGCAGGTAGGTCTCGCCGGCGATCGCCTTGTAGCGGACTTCCTGACCGTTGAAGCGGCCGGTGTGCTCGGTCACGAACACCTTCGGTTCGGGAATCGCCTTGTCGGCGGCCTTGTCGGCCGAGCTTTCGGTCTTGGCCGGCGCCTTTTCGGCCGCAACGGCCGGCGTGGCCGCTGCCAGCAAGGCAAGGGCCAGGAGTGAGGCACGGTATTTCATGATTTTACCCCCTGAATAACGCTTATGAACAATACAGTTCGTTTTTTATCGAACACGCGACACTAATGCCCCCGGAACGAGGGGGGCAACCCGCTTCCGAAACAACTCGTCGGACGAGACGGGGCGTTTGTCTCAACATTGGAAGGCGACAGAGCGAACCTGAAGCATAAGTATTACATGCTGGGGCTCGTCTCGCCGAGTCGCGTGTCCCGGCGCTGTCTGGGGTTTTGACTGCTGGGGGTTTATTCATGAAGCAATTGATTGTGGCGGCCGCCCTGATGTTGGCGGGCACCGCCAATGCCGCCGACTATCCGGCCAATGTGGTGGCCGATGGCCTGCCGCCGATTCCGGCCGAGCTGAAGGCCAAGACCGGTTCCTACCTTGAATATCGCAGCGCCACCTTCCTCGGCTGGCATCCGGTGACGGGCGGCGCGCTGATTTCCACCCGCTTCGGCAACGTGCCGCACCTGCACGAGGTGAGCGCGCCCGGCGCGGCTCGCCACCAGATCACCTTCGGCGTCGAGCCGGTGGTGAATGCTTCCTACGCGCCCAAGGGCAACGGCATGATGGTCTATGCCCAGGACCAGAAGGGCGACGAGTTCTACCAGCTCTATCGCCTCGATCCCGGTTCGGGCCAGGCGGTGCTGCTGACCGACGGCAAGAGCCGCAACATGAGCCCGACCTGGTTCAAGGACGGCTCCAAGCTGCTCT
The DNA here is from genome assembly GCF_022569295.1 of Pedomonas mirosovicensis. Classification (NCBI taxonomy): domain Bacteria; kingdom Pseudomonadati; phylum Pseudomonadota; class Alphaproteobacteria; order Sphingomonadales; family Pedomonadaceae; genus Pedomonas; species Pedomonas mirosovicensis. The sequence goes on from NZ_JAKFIA010000001.1 coordinate 1,269,644, forward strand.
ACACCTCCACCCGGCGCAACGGGCGGGACTCGGACATCTACGTGATGGACCCGCGCGACCCGAAGACCGACCGGCTGGTGGCGCAGATCAATGGCGTCGGCTGGCAGCCGGTGGACGTGTCGGCCGATGGCAAGCAGGCGCTGGTGATGCGCTACGTTTCGGTGAACGAAAGCTCGCTGCACCTGCTCGATATCGCCACCGGCCAGATGCGCCAGATCACCCCGAAGGGGAAAGTCTCCTACGGCGAGGCTAGGTTCGCGCCTGACGGCACCATTTTCGTCACCACCGATGCGGGCGGCGAGTTCAAGACGCTCTCAACGCTCGACCCCAAGACCGGCAAGACCGCCCGCGTTTCGGCCAACGACAAGTGGGACGTGGAGGCGTTCGATATCGCGCCGGACGGCAGCTTCCTCGCCTATGTCATCAACGAGGCGGGCAGCAGCCGGCTGGTGATCCATGACCTGAAGAAGCGCATCGCCCCGCGCTCGCCGCAGCTGCCCAAGGGCGTGATCTCCCACCTGGAGATTGCCGACACCGGCGCGGTGGGCTTCTCCTTCTCCTCGGCCCGCACGCCGGGCGACGTGTTCTCGGTGGACCCCAACACGCTTGCCGTGACGCGCTGGACCGAGAGCGAGACCGGCGGGGTGGACACGCAGACCTTCGCCGAGCCGGAGCTGGTGGCGATCAAAAGCTTCGACGGGCTGGAAATCTCCGGCTTCCTCTACCGGCCGGATGCGAAAAAGTTCCCCGGCAAGCGGCCGATGATCATGCACATCCACGGCGGGCCGGAAGGCCAGCTGCGCCCCGAGTTCCAGGGCAACTACAACTATCTGGTCAGTGAGATGGGCATCGCCATGTTCTTCCCGAACGTGCGCGGCTCGGAAGGCTACGGCAAGACCTTCCTCACGCTCGACAACGGCTTCAAGCGCGAGGATTCGGTGAAGGACATCGGCGCCTTCCTCGACGCGCTGGCCAAGGACCCGATGCTCGATGCCAGCCGCTTCGGCGTGACGGGCCGCTCCTACGGCGGCTACATGACGCTGGCGACCCTGACCCACTATTCCGACAAGCTGCGGGCAGGCCTCGAGGTGGTGGGCATCTCCCACTTCGTCACCTTCCTCAACAACACGCAAGCCTATCGCCGCGACCTGCGCCGCGTGGAATATGGCGACGAGCGCGACCCCAAGATGAAGGCGCACCTGGAGAAAATCTCCCCGCTCACCAACGTCAATAAAATCACCATTCCGCTGATGGTGGTGACCGGCGCGAACGATCCACGCGTGCCGGCCTCCGAAGCCGATCAGGTGGTGCAGGCCGTGCGCGCCAATGGCGGCGAGGCCTGGCACTTCCTCGCCAAGGACGAAGGCCACCAGTTCAAGAAAAAGGAAAACCTCGACGCCCAGTTCTGGGCCAGCCTGATGTTCTGGCAGAAATACCTGCTGGATTGATAAAGGGGGGATTTTTCCAGGGTTTTGCAGGAGGGGCCCGTGCGCGGAGGCGCACAAAAAAACCGGCCCCCTCCTGCACCTCCCAGTCGATTCAAAGGGCCGTGTCCTTCATAGAGGGCGCGGCCCTTTTTCTTTGGCCGACATCAAACGGTGCGTCTGTTCCTTAAAATCATTCAATATAACATCAGGTGATTGTGAATGGGGCGTGCGGTTGCCGCCGGGGGCGACCCATTCAACCCCTTGCCGGACGGGCTGGGCGGTGGATGCCGGACGCGGCCCTTTGAACCTTCTCATTAGGTGCCACGGCAGCCCCGGAGTCGGCTCGAAAAAGGCAGGGGTGCAGGGGGGTGAGGCCCCCTGCGAGAAAAGACAACCTGTCAAAACCCGAAGGTCGGGGGGGCGTTGACAGAGGCACCGGGCGAGGGCACCTGTTGGGCCATGAGTACGCAAGCCACCTCGACGCCCCAGCCGCCCCTTCAGGTGACGATCATTCCGGTCACGCCATTCCAGCAGAATTGCAGCCTGGTGTGGGACACCCGGACCATGCGCGGCGCTTTTATCGATGCGGGCGGGGATATCGACCAGCTCACGGCGGCGGCGAAGCAGCATGGCGTGACGATCGAGAAGCTGCTGGTGACGCACGGGCATCTCGACCACTGCGGGGCAACGGCCGAGCTGGCGGAGAAGCTGGGCGTGCCGATCGAGGGGCCGCACGAGGACGACAAGTTCTGGATCGACGGGCTGGAGCAACAGGCCAAGGCCTATGGCTTTCCGCCCGCGCGCAGCTTCGTGCCGGACCGCTGGCTGAAGGACGGCGATACGGTAACCGTGGGCGCGCAGACCTTTCAGGTGCGCCACTGCCCCGGCCACACGCCGGGCCATGTGATTTTCTACCACGAAGGGGTGAAGCTGGCGTTCGTGGGGGATGTGCTGTTTCAGGGCTCCATCGGCCGCACGGATTTCCCGAAGGGCAACCTTGAGGACCTGCTGAACGCCATCACGACCCGGCTGTGGCCGCTGGGGGACGAGGTGCATTTCGTGCCCGGCCATGGCCCCATGTCCACCTTTGGGCAGGAGCGGCGGACCAACCCGTTCGTCAGCGACAGCGCGCTGCGGGCGAGACGTTAGGTTTCAGGGCATAAGGCCCGCCGGGGCTGGCAGAGGCTGAACCTTGGGGGCGGCTCAACTGTTCTTCCAGCTGGACCGTATGGAAGAAGGCCCTGCCCATGCCCCTGCTGCTGTTTCTCGTCCTGGTGGCGCTCATTGCCACTTTCGGCTTCTGGGATACGCTGGCCGCCATTCTTGGCGGCGTGGCGGTGGTGCTGCTGATCGCGCTGGTTCTGGCCGTGATCGCCGCCTTTGTCGGCTGGCGGATGTGGAAGCGGTTTGTGCGGCGCTACCGGTGACGGGCCGGCAGAGCCTTATCTAGCCTGCCCGCAAGCCGCCTCAGAGCACCAGCACGGGGAAGGGCAACACCCTGCCGACCGTGCGCGCCGCCAACTGGAGCAGCCGGTCGGTGAGCGACAGGCGGCAGACAGGGGCATCGCCGGAAGCCGCGCTGCCAGGCTCGGCCTGGGGCAGGACCGAGAGAAGCTGGTCGCCCACCCGCAAGGCTGGCGGAGCGGAGGCGGAGAGCCTTGCCTGCGCCGGGGTTGCCGATGCGGGCTCCGCTGCGGGCGGGACCACGGGGGCTCCGAGGGCGGGCGTGGCGGCCATGAGGGCGCAGGCCAGGGCGAGCGTGCCCGCCCGCCCGGCACGAAAGAACCCGCGGGACTGCGATGAACCCCTGTTCCCGATAGCCGCTTGTATCATCTCGCGCATGACGCGCCGCCTCCCTCATCCCTGGTTTGCCGGCGTTCTTCCGGGCGTCTTCTTTCTGCTGGCGCAATGAATAGGCCGGTGCCGGAGGGCCAGCCAGTGCCCGCGCGCCCGCCCGTGGGCTTTGCGCGGCAGAAGCAACGGCCCGCCGCGGGGAAGAGGACACAGGCTGTAATGCTTACAAATCAAGCCACTGCAACAGAACAGGGGAGGCGGCAACGAGGAGGAGCGACGGCGGTTCGCAAACCCTGGGCTGCCCGGATATTCGACCATGCGGGCATTGCCCCGCATGGAGGTTTTTCGCATGATGAAACCGAGCCGCACGGTTGCGGTTCCCCGCAAGTCCTCCAGAGTTTCGCAGGCAGGATTTCGCAGGCAAGGTCTCACAGGCGGGCTTTTGAAGGTGGCGCGGATTCCGAATTGTTTCTGCAAGCCAGGCGCGCGCTTTTGCATGCTGTCGGTTTGGCCAAGCCGGGGATAGCGCAGCACTTCGGGCCGGCGGATTTTAGGCCAGTGGGTTCTAAGCCAGTGGGTTCTGGGCGAGTGGGTTCTGGCCAGCTTTCAGGGGGTCCAGGGGCGGGGCACCTGGCGCGTTATGTTCCGTCATGGCTGGCGGCGCGGGTTGGAGTGCGCGCACTCTGCGTATCTTTGCCGGGCTGCTGCGAACCTTAGTCCGCGTTCCTTCTGGTTGGCCCGCGTTCTCCCTTGCGGGGCCAGGTTGCGTCCCCTGGTTTTCAGAGTCTGTCAGCGCAGGGTGTTCTGGATACGGGGCTTTTTGAGTAACGGCCGCCTGATTCAGGAGCTGCCTGAATCAAGAAGCTACCTGACTCAGGAGCTGCTGTCTCAAGAGGCTCTGTTTCAGGTGGCTCTGTCTCAGGAGACTTTGCCTTGAGAGGCTTTGCCTCAAGGGCTCTCACTCGGGGCATGATCTGACCCCCAGTTCGGGCTGCCGGCGTTTCCTCTTTGCGCCAGGCATGCCTGCAGGTTGGCGTACCTCCCAAGCGGCGTTCTTGTCGATCTGGTTCCTCCCCCGGCCGCCCTTGCCAGGTCAGCTTTCAGGCGGACTGCCTGAAATGGCAGGGGCGGCAGGCGGAACCCGGAGCGCCAGGCATCAAGTCCAGACATCAAATCCGGGTATCAAATCCGGGCAGCAGGCCACAGGATCAAAACCGCAGGGCCAGGCCAGAGGAGAGATCACCGAAGGGATACAGGCCGCACAAGGGTATTGCGGCGCGACCTAAGGAAATCGAAGTCGAAGGAGAGAAGGGAAAGCCCGGCGAGGGCGAGAAAGGGCAACACTGAAAAGGATCAGCCGGGCAGGCCGGTGCGGCGCTTCCGAGCGGGACGCGCGCTATGGATGACGAAATGTCCCCCGGCAGGAGGGCAGGTGACGGGAGACAGAGCTGGCCGGGGCAACACGCTGTACCAGCGGGCGAGTCAGAGCCTGCGAACCAGAATGTTGACCGCCGCGATCCACCGGGGGCTGGAGACGGCGATGGGCTGGACCCCAGGCACGGGCGGGAGGATGAGCAGGCGGTCGGCCTCGGCGGAGATGAGCCGGCCAAAGGCGAAGCGTCCTTCCGTCAGCGGCGCCAGGACGTCCTTGTTGAGGGCCTCCCCGTACTGCTCGGGTGGAAGCCGGCTCAGCCAGATTTCGTCGCCCGCGCGGTAATCGCCCTGCGCCACCTCGACGATCATGCCCATCAGATTGGGCTGGACCAGCGGGGCGGCCAGCATCATGGCCCGGCGCGGCGATTCCGCGCCGCCCGTGCCCAGAACGGCCGCCACCGGCACATCCGGCCGGTCTGGCAGGCTGACCAGTTCCGATGGCTCCACCCCCAGGGCCGCGGCAATGCGGTTGAGCCAACCCACCGACACCGTGCGGGTGCCGGTCTCCAGCCGTCCGATGGTCTGGGCAGTCGTCGGAGGGGAGCAACGGGCGGCCACCTCGGCCAGCGTCAGTCCCTTAGCCTTGCGGACCTCGCGAATACGCGTGTGCATAAGACTCTCTTTCTCACCGCACAGGTACTTTCTACTGTCCTACAGCAGCCCCGGCCCGCTAGTCGAGTCAGCACGGTTGATCGATGAAACGATTCGAGCGGAGGCTGACATGTCTGACAGCAGAACTGTAAAGGTTGCGGTTGCATCTACGAAACCATGTTCCGGCGTGACGGTGCTCTGCCAAGACGACTCGCCGGTTGCCTGGCTCAAGCGTCACGGCCACCTGTCAGAGCGCCAGGCCATGGCGGCGGAGCGGATCCAGCGGGACTATTACCTGGCTTGCCTCTCTCCCCATGTGACGCAGGGGTGGGACATGCTGCCCGCCACGCGCACCCGGCGCGGACCGCATGAGCCGCTTACTCCCACCGAGACGCAGGTGGCGGCGCGCCAGCGCTTCCATGCCGCCATCGATGCCGTCGGCCCCGGCCTGGCTGATGTGCTGTGGCGGGTGGTGTGCGAAGGCACGGGCCTCGACGCGGCGGAGCGGGAACTGGGCTGGCCGCGCCGGGCCGGCAAGCTGGTGCTCGGTCTGGCGCTGGACCGGCTGGCAGACCACTACGACCCATCCCATCGCAATCCGTCTGCCCGCTCCCCTTTTTTGCGCCCGAGATAGGAAAAAGCCTATTGACTATCGTCACGATACTTTGTATAAATCGAATCACGATGGAGAATTGCGCTTGGCAAGGCGCGGCAGGGCCGGGGCTCCAGCGGCGGCGTTTCGTCGGGCAGCACGTCGGCGCTTCCTGGCTTCATCGATTTGTTCAGACTAGAGGACAGACGGCATTTTCCAGGGCGGCGGTCGCGCAAGACCGGCCGCCCTTTTCGGTTCCGGCCACAGGCCGGTGGGCGCAACCATAGGGCGGGAGGCAGGACCATGGGCGGGCAGAAGGCAGGGCCGGACAGCGCCGCCGCCAAAAAGGGAAAAGGAAAGCAACCGGCGCGGGCGCGCGCGGCGGCGGGGACGGCAGGGGCCGCATCCCCGCGGCGCGGGGGCAAGGTTGCGGCGGCAGGAGCGCCGGGCGCTCCTGTGCCCGAGCGCGCCGCCAGGGGCTGGACGGCGCAGACCCGGATAGCGTTTCTCGAGGCGCTGGCCGATCTGGGACAGGTGCGGGCTGCGGCGCGGGCGGCGGGCGTGTCGCCCCAAAGCGCCTACCGGATGCGGCGCAAGTCGGCCGCCTTCGCCAAGGCCTGGCAGGAGGCCATGGATCAGGCGCTCGACGCGCTGGAGGAAACCCTGTTCGAGCGGGCCATAAACGGTGTCGAGAAGCCGGTTTACTATGGCGGCCGGTCCTGCGGCTCGGTGCGGCAGTATTCAGATGCGCTCGCCATGTTCCTGCTGCGGGCGCGCCGGCCCGAAACCTATGGGCGCGCGCTGCCGGCCGAGCCCTCCGCAGCGGCGACGGCCGGACCGGCCGACCCCGTGACGCTGATCGAGGCGCGGCTCAAGGCGCTGCGGGCCAACGAAAAGGCTGAAGGCGGCCCGCCCGATGGCGGCGGAGCGCAAGGCAAGCTCTGATGCTTCCATCCCAACCGTCTGAAAAGGCTGAGATTGTCACTAACGACACTTTGCCGGGATGGAAGAGGGGCGGTTGGGCAGGAGGCCGGGTAGGGGCCTGGCGAAAACATTAGTGTGGTGAGGAGGGGCCGCCATGGCGGCCGGTGGCGCCGGGCCGGCAGAACGGCGGCGCTGGGTTGATCTTTAGGCACAGGGAGCAAGGGCGATGAACCGGCAGGATGGCGGCGCAGCGGCGGGCGAGGCATCGCTGGCCATGCGTCTCGCCTGCCTCGGGGAGGAGGAGCGCCGCCAGCTGTGGCGCGCGCTTGGCCCGGCCGGGGTTGCGCGGCTGCTTCACGATTGGCGCTTCTGGGGTCGCCCCAGCCAGCTTCCGCCCGCTGGAAACTGGCGGACCTGGCTGGTGCTGGCCGGGCGCGGCTTCGGCAAAACCCGCGCCGGAGCCGAGTGGGTGCGGATGCTGGCCACCGGAGGCGGGGCCATCGGCCTGTCCACGAGATGTCATGTACGACAGTCTGCCGATGAAGAGAGCGCTGATGGAAAGGGCGCTGGTGGAGAGAACGCTGGTGAAAAGGGCGCTGGTGGAAAGGGCGGCACCGCCAGGGCCGGGCCGGGCGTGGGGGGCGCGGGCGGAGAGGCGGCAAGAGACGCAAGGGGCTCAAGGGGCGCGTGCTCGGGTAGCAAATGTCATTTACGACACTTTGCCGAGGGAAGCGGCGGCGCGCAGGAATGGGAACAGGGGTGGGAGAGGGAGCACGAACAGGAGAGAATTGGAGCAGACTGGGTTGGAGCAGGCTGGGCTGGAGGTGATCTCGCCGGGGAAGGCCGCGCCGGGGAAGGCTGCACCTGGGAAGGCTGCACCTGGAAGGATCGTATCGGGGAAGGCCGCGCCGGGCAGGATTGCGCCTCGGGCTTGGGGGTAGGGCGCGAGGCAGAAGGCGCGGGGCTGCGGACCGTGGCAGCTGAAGGGACGGGCGTTCCTCCGGGCGCGCAACAGGGCCGGCACCGCCCGGCGGGCGGGCCGGTTCGTATCGCGCTGGTGGCGGCAACGCTCGCGGAGGCGCGGGCGGTGATGGTGGAGGGCGAGTCCGGATTGCTCGCTATCGCGCCGCCGCAGGAGCGCCCCACGTTCGAGCCGGCGCTGCGCCGCCTCGTCTGGCCGAACGGCAGCATGGCGACCCTCTATTCCGCCGACGCGCCCGAACAGCTGCGCGGCGCGCAACACCACTTCGCCTGGTGCGACGAGCTGGCCAAGTGGCGCAATGCGGAGGCCGTGTGGGCCAACCTGCAAATGGGCCTGCGGCTGGGGGCATCCCCGCGCGTGATGGTCACGACGACGCCGCGCCCAAGGCCGCTGGTCCGCGCGCTGCTCTCCGACCCCAGGGTGGTGGTGACGCGCGGCGCCACCTGGGATAACCAGGCCAACCTGCCGAAAAGCTTCCTCGCGGCCATGGTCTCGGCCTATGGCGGCACCCGCCTCGGCCGGCAGGAACTGGACGGCGAGCTGGTGGAGGCGGTGGAAGGCGCGCTGTGGTCGCCGGACATGATCGAGCGCAGCCGGATCGACGCTGCGCCTGCGCTCACCCGCGTGGTGGTGGCGGTCGATCCGCCCGTCACCGGCGGGCCGGAGGCCGACGCCTGCGGCATTGTTGTGGCGGGGCTTGGAACGGATGGCCTTGCCTACGTGCTGGCCGACCGCTCGCTCCACGGTGCAAGCCCCGAAGGCTGGGCCCGGGCCGTCGCCGCCGCCGCTGACGAGTTCAACGCCGACAGGGTGGTGGCCGAAGCCAACAACGGCGGCGACCTGGTGGGGCTGGTGCTGCGCTCGGTGAGCCCGCAACTGCCGGTCAAACTGGTGCGGGCGAGCCGGGGAAAATCCGCTCGCGCCGAACCGGTCGCCGCGCTTTACGAACAAGGGCGTGTGCGCCACGCGGGCAGCTTCGCCAAACTGGAAGACGAACTCTGCGGCCTCATGCCGGGCGGCGGATATGTCGGCCCCAGCCGCTCGCCCGACCGCGCCGACGCGCTGGTGTGGGCGCTGACCGAACTGATGCTGGGCCACGATGCGAAGCCGAGGATCAGGACACTTTGAGAGATTTTTTAAGGGATTTTTCATGCAGGAGGGCTTGCCCCTCCTGGCAACCTCCCATTCGTTTTTTCGGGCTGTGCGCGTGAGGGTGTCGCGGAGATTTTCGAAGGAAGGTTTTATTGGGGCGTGCCCTTCTTTTCTGGCGCGCCATCGGAAAAATAAATCCGGTAAGCGCAGCGAGAAATGGCGGGCGTGTCCGGAGAAAATGCAAGGGAGCGCAGAGGGTCCTGGACCCTCTGCATTTTTATCTGTGGCCCTTAGGGCCACGGGGGGACTTTTTAGTTGTGCGCCTTCGCGCACGGGGTCCCTCTGCAAAAAACAGAAATCCATACGGACAGACCGGGGAGGGACCCATGGAGTTTTCGTTCCTGCCGTGGCGGCGCAAGGGCGCGTCGCTGCGGGAGCAGAAGCGGCGCGCGGCGGTGCCGATGGCGATGGTGACGGGCTGGCATGTGGGCGCTCTGGCGCGCGGCTACGAGGCGCAGGTGCGGGAGAGTTATCTTCGCAATGCCATTGCCCAGCGGGCGGTGCGGCTGGTGGCGGAGAGCGCGGCCTCGGCCCCGTGGATGAGCGCGCCCACAGGGCATCCGGCGCTGCAGTTGCTGGCGCGGCCCAACCCGTGCCAGCCGGGGGCGGCGTTCATCGAGGCGCTGGCCAGCCATCTGGTGCTGGCGGGCAACGCCTATGTGGAGGTGGTGCCGGGCCCCGACGACATGCCGCTGGAGCTGCACCTGCTGCGCCCCGAACGGGTGACGGTGGTGCCGGGTCCGACCGGCTGGCCGCAGGAATACCGGCACACGGTGGGCGGCACGACGGTGCGCTATGGCGTGGACCCGGTGACGGGCCGGGGCGATTTGCTGCACATCCGCACCTTCCATCCGCTGGATGACCACTATGGCCTGTCGCCGCTGGAGGCGGCGCAGCTGGCGATCGAGACGCACAACGCGGCCGGGCGCTGGAACAAGGCGCTCCTGGAAAATGCGGCGCGGCCGTGCGGGGCGCTGGTGTTCGAGCCGGGGCAGGGAACAACGCTGACCCAGGAGCAGTTCGACCGACTGAAGGCGGAAATGGAGGCGGGCTTCCAGGGCGCGCAGAACGCGGGCCGGCCGCTGCTGCTGGAAGGCGGGCTGAAGTGGCAGGCGCTGTCCCTCTCGCCGGCAGAGCTGGATTTCATCGAGGCGCGCAACGCGGCGGCGCGGGAGGTGGCGCTGGCCTTCGGCGTGCCGCCCATGCTGCTGGGCCTGCCGGGCGACAACACCTACGCCAACTACGGCGAGGCCAACCGGGCGCTGTGGCGGCTGACCGTGCTGCCGCTGTTGACGAAAATCGCCGACAGCCTTTCGGCCTACCTCGGCCACTGGTGGGAGGGGGTGAGCCTCGACATCGATCGCAACGCCATTCCGGCGCTGGCGGCCGACCGCGAGCGGCTGTGGCGGCAGGTGGCAACGGCGGACTTCCTCTCGGCGCAGGAGAAGCGCCGCCTGCTCGGCCTTGGCGGAGAGGGTGACGGATAATTTTACAGCTCGCGCCCGCGGGCTGCAGCCGTTAACTATTCAAATTCCTGATTCACGGGGAAAACTGCAGGCTGGCCCGGAATTTGCGGTAACCAAATGCACAGGGGGCAAAAACCGGTTCAGCAGAGAAGGAAGAAGGCCAATGGCGAAGCTGGGGAGAGTGGCGGTGGTTCTGGCCAGCCTGGGGATGTTCGCAGGCACGGCTTTGCCCGCGCAGGCAAATGCCGACGTGGAGTTCGACATCCCTGACGGGCAGAAGGTGGACGCCGAGAAGATGGCCAGGGCGCTGGTGGAGGCGCTGGAGACCGCCGGCCCGACGGAGCGCCCGCTGCTGCTGCAGGCGCTGGCGAAGGTGATGGAAATGTCGCCCCGCGCGCTGATTATGGACTCCGGCGCCGACGAGCCGCAGCCCATCTACTGAGGCCGGCGTAACATTAACCATAACAAGCGAAAAATTAACCAGAAATAGCGGCAACAGCCGCGGCAAATGCGACAGCCTGACGAAGCGGGGCTGGATTTATTCTTAAAGCCAAGCCATAGAGGAAGGGAAATCCTCCTTGCCGATTCCCGAGGCGGAGGCAACGGGCCGGAGCAATACCTCCGGCCCGTTTTTGATTCCATCTCCCTGGTTCTGGCCGCGGCCCGCACGCGACGGAAATGTCGCTTCGCGGGCGGCAATCCGCACATATGGGCACGGAGAGGACGGCATGAGCGAGGGGGGACAGGCCCAACGCCGCCATGCTGGGCGCGCTGCTGCGGCAGGCGCACGGCGAGGGCGCGTCGATGGTGACGCTGCGGGCGCTGTGGGAAGAGGCGGCGGAAGCCGGCGCGGCGCGGGCGCTCGCCCGGCTGGGCCTGGCTGACGGCCGGGCCGGGGCGGACATTACGGAGTTGCGCGAACTGCTCTCCGCCTGGCGCGACGTGCGGCGTACCGCGCGCAACGCCGCCATCGGCTGGCTGGTGCGGCTGATGCTGGCCGGGCTGATGATCGGACTGGCCGTGAAGCTGAAACTGCTGGGCTGGGCGAAATAGGGGCTTCGGGTTTGCGGGGGGCTTGGGCCTTTCCGCAAGGAAATCCGGACGGATACAAGCGAGCACGAACATGGGCGGTGATGAAAAACCACCGGCAAGCCTGCGGTTTGCCGGATACGCGAGCATTTTTCATGAGATGGACGCAGGCCGCGACGTGGTGATGCCGGGGGCATTCGACCGCGCCCTGCGCGAGGGCGCGAAAACCCTGCCGCTCTTGTGGCAGCATGAGGCGCGCGAGCCGATTGGCCGCATCGAGACGCTGGCGACGGACGGGCGGGGGCTGCGGGTGATCGGCAGCATCAGCCTCGGCGCGCGGCGCGGGCAGGATGCGGCAAGCCTGATCCGCGCGCAGGCGCTCACCGGCCTTTCCATCGGCTATCGCGTGCGGCGCAGTGCGGTGGATGGCAAGCAGCGGCTGCGGCGTCTGCTGGATGTGGATTTGCTGGAGATCTCGTTGGTGACCTTTCCCATGCAGCCGCGGGCGCGGGTGCTGGGGGTGGAAACGGCTGTGGCGTCGGCGTGGGGTTTGACACCTTTGGAGACGGCAAATGGACGGATATGAGATCAAGGGCGCGACGACGCTTGAGGATGTGTTCGAGGACGCGGGCATGGATGCTTCGCAAACCGGCGAGGCCGGCGCGGGCAGCGGCGTGACCTCCGGCGGCATCGAGGAGAAGATGGCGCAGCTGGCCCGCACCGTGTCGCTGCTCGACAAGCGGGTGGGCGAAATGGTGGGCGCGGCGCGGCGGCCTTTTCTCGGCGAGGCAAAGGCCGCGCGCGGCGAGGACGCGCACCGCGCCGCCTTTACCGACCGCTACCTGCGAAAAGGGCTGGAGACGGGGCTGGCGAGCCTTGAGGCAAAGTCGCTGAACATGGCAACGCCGGGCGATGGCGGCTATGCGGTGCCCGAGGCCATCGACCAGCTGATCGAAACAAGGCTGCGAAGCATTTCCCCGCTGCGCGCCGTGGCGTCGGTGGTGCAGGTGGGCACGGCCAATTACAAGAAGCTGGTGGCGACCAGCGGCTTTGCCTCCGGCTGGGTGGCGGAGACGGCGCAGCGGCCCGAGACGGCAACGCCCACCTTCGCCGAGATCGCGCCGCCCTGGGGCGAGCTTTACGCCAACCCGGCGGCGACGCAGGCCATGCTGGATGACGCGGTGTTCGATGTGGAAAGCTGGCTGGCCGGCGAAATCGCGTTGGAGTTTGCCGCCCAGGAAGGCGCTGCCTTCATCTCCGGCACCGGCACCAACCGGCCCAAGGGTTTTCTCGCCTATCCCACCGCCGCGACAAAGGATGCCATCCGCCCGTTCGGCACGCTGCAACATGTGGCGACGGGTGCGGCCGGAAATTTCGCCGCCAGCGACCCGGCCGACAAGCTGGTGGACCTGGTGCATGCGCTGCGCCCGGCCTACCGGCAGGGGGCGGTGTTCCTGATGAACTCGGCGACGCTGGCGCGCATCCGCAAGTTCAAGGACGGCGACGGCAATTTCCTGTGGCGGCCCGCGCTCGCGGAGGGCCAGCCGGCAACGCTGCTGGGGTATCCGGTCATCGAGGCCGAGGATATGCCGGACATCGCAGCGGATAGTTGCGCCGTCGCCTTCGGCAATTTTGCCCATGGCTATGTGATCGCCGAACGCACGGGCACGCGGATTTTGCGAGACCCATACTCCAACAAGCCCTTCGTTCACTTCTACGCCACCCGCCGGGTGGGCGGCGCGGTGGTGAACTCTGAGGCCATCAAGCTGCTGAAGTTCTCGGCCAGCTGAGCGGCGCGTGGGCAGCAGGCGGCGGGGCGAAAATTCCCGCCGCCTGCGGGCCGGGCTTTTTTTCTGCTGGGGCGGCGCGGGAGGCGGAAACATGGCGCTCAGAGGCAGTGGTGCGGGCGGATATTCCTTTTTCCTGCCGGATGAATATGACGATGCGGCGGATCTTTCCGCCTTCCTGTGGATCCGGCGGGGCAGCGACGTGACCGGCGGCAGCCGGATTTTCAACCTGATTAACAGCGCCCGCACGCGCGGGTTCATCGTTCATGTGGGCGGCAGCGCTTCGGGGACCACCCTGCCGACGGAGGTGGTGATTTCCGTCTCGTCGACGAACGATGCCACCTGGGGGGCGGGCAGCAACCAGGATGGGCGCGGGCGGGCAACGCTGGCGGATTTTTCGGGCGCGGATTTTTGTCCGCTCGCCTTTTCCATCCGCGGCAGCGCCGCGCCGGATAATACCGGCAGCGGCGGGGCCCAGCAGCTGCACGAAGTCTGGTGGAAGGGCGCGTCGGCAGCGGTGGAGACCGGCAGCGTCGGCTCCGGCGTGCCGAAACCGGGCGGGCGCATGACGCTGCTGTGCCGGGAGGCGCCGAACCTCAGCGCCTTCGATGGCTGGGTGGCGGAAGTGGCGGTGTGGCAGAACTATCGCCTGAGCGCCGCGGACGCCGCGCGGCTGGCACGGGGCATCTCGCCGCTCGCCATCGCGCCGGAGCTGCTGCTGCTCTACCGCTCCTTCCGCACTGGCGTGGAGGCGGAGGTGGGCAATACATCCTTCATGCCTCTGGGCACGGGCGTGACGGTGGAGATGGCGACCCATCCGCCCTTGCTGATCGAGGGCAGTGGCGGGCGGCTTGGCGCAAAAAACGGGGCGCCGACGCTGGCCGCGCACGCCGCGCCGATGCTGGCGGTCAACGCAGGGCGGCACCGGCAGGATGCGACGAGCGCGGGGCTGGCGGCGCACGCCGCGCCCGTGCTGCATGCGGCCGGGGGGCGGCATTTCATGACGGCAGGCCAGGCGGTTTTCACGGCGGCGGGGCAGCTGGTGCCGCAGGCAGGCCAACACGCGCAGACGGCGGGCGCGCCTTCGCTGCTGTGGCTTGCCGCGGCGGCGGAGACGATGCGCGTGCCGCCGGAGCGGCGGGGCATGACGGCGGGCTGGCCATGAGGCCGGGCAGCCCAAGAACAGGCACAATGAAGGGGACGAGATAATGGCAAAGGCAGTGCACAACGATGTGCTGGATGGCGCGCTGATGGTTTTGAAAAACAGCGCCACGAAAATGGTGGCGTGCGCGGGCGAGCCTGCGAGCTTCGCGGCGGCCAGCGGCAGCCTGAAGCTGGCGGAAGCGATGATGAGCGCGGGCGACTTCCTCATTGCCGACGGCGCGCAATCGGGCCGACGGGTGACGGTGGCGGAGAAGAGCGGCGTGCAGGTGACGGCAAGCGGAACGGCCAACCATGTGGCGCTGCTCGACATGGCGGGCAGCCGGTTGCTCTACGTGACCACCTGTACGGCGCAAGCGCTGACCGCAGGGCAGACCGTGACCTTCGGCAGCTGGGACGTGGAAATAAACGACCCGGCATAGGCCGGGAAACACGAGCTAAAAAAACAGCACTGCATCGGCCGCCCCTGGGGCGGCTTTTTTTATGCGCGCGGGCTGGACGCGCCTGCGCGCCAGATGGGGATAATTCCGATGGGGGTTTATCTGAAAGATCCGCGCTCAAGGCTGGACTATGCCATCGACTGGAGCGCGAACCTCGATGGCAGCGCCATTGCGGAGAGCCAGTGGGAGATCTCGCCCGCCGAGGACGGCGGCCTGCGCGCCACCGCCTCCTTCCGCGAGAACGGCCGCACGCAGGTGACGCTGGAAGGCGGCGTGGCGGGCCAGGTTTACCGTGTCGCCAACATCATCACCCGCGGCGACGGGCGGCAGGATGCCCGCTCGCTCATCGTGCGGACGGAGGCGCGGTGATGGCGGTGACATGGCTGGAAGGACCGGCGCTGGAGCCGGTTTCGGTGAGCGAGGCGAGGATGTTCCTACGCATCGACGGCACGGAGGAGGACGCAGAGCTGGCCGCTTTTCTCAAGGTGGCGCGGGAGCTGTGCGAGGCCTTTACCGGGCTGGTGCTGATCGCCACGCGATTTCAGGAAATCCGGGCGTTCGATATTGCCCAGAACCGGGGAAGCGCGCCGTGGAGCGCAGGACGCGGCGTCATGCTCACCAAGGGGCCGGTGCGGCAGGTGGTGGCGGCAACGCTGGTGAGCGCGGACGGCACGCGCACAGCCCTTTCCGCCAGCGACTACGCGCTGGAGGAAGACGCGCGTGGCGGCGCCTGGCTGCGGATGGCGTTTCTGCCGCCGATGCAGGCGCGGCTGGAGGTGGATTACTGGGCCGGGCTGGGCGCGGACTGGAATGCCGTGCCGGAGGCGCTTCGGCAGGGCATCCTGCGGCTGGCGGCGCACCTTTATTCGCACCGCGACCGGCCGGACGACACGGGGCCGCCGCTGGCGGTTGCCGCGCTGTGGCGGCCTTTCCGCAAGGGGAGGCTGGCATGAGCGAGACGGAGCTTCTGGGCCGGATGCGCGAGCGGGTGGCGTTCGAAGCCTTTACCGGGCTGGACGACGGCCTGGGCGGCCTGACGCGCGGCTGGCGGCGCATGGGCTGCGGCTGGGCGGCCATCGAAATGGTGGCGGTGCGCGAGGGCGAGAGGACGCAGCAAAAAATACGGCCGGTGCGCTACCGGCTGGTGGCGCGAAAGCCCGACGGGCTGACACCGGCCTGGCGCCTGCGTTGGCGCAACCGCTTGCTCGGCATTCGCCGGGTGGAGGACATCGAGGGGCGGCCGGAGCTGGTGTTGCTCCAGGCCGAGGAGGAGGCGCTGCCATGAGCGGAAAGGCACTTCATGGCGCGGACCGGCTGGCGGCGCAGCTGGCGCAAAAGGCGCGGCGGCAGGCCAGCGGGCGGCAAGGCACCTGGCTGCCGAAATTGCCGAGGGGGCGCGCGCCCGCGCGCCGGGGCGCCTGGGCGAGGCGCTGCAAGCGGTGGAGACGGCGGACGGAGCGGAGGTGACAGCCCCCGGCTTCGCGCGGTTCGTTGAATTCGGCACGCGGCGCCAGGCGGCCCACCCTTTCCTGGGCCCGGCGCTGGAAGAGGCGCGGGCGCGGTGGCAGGCGGGGAGGGGGTGACATGGTGGCGGCAGGATGGGCGGTGCAGCGGGCGCTCTATGAAACGCTCGCGGCATACCCGCCGCTGATGGCGGCGGTGACCGGTATTTTCGATTATGTGCCCCAATGGCAGAAGCTGCCCTACGTGACCGTGGGCGAGGCGGTGGAGACGGATTGGTCCGCCAAGGATTTCGAGGGGCGCGAACATCGGATCAGCGTGCATGCGTGGTCGGACCACGCCGGCATGGCGGAGGCCAAGGCGATCCTCGGGCTGGTGGATGAGGCGCTGGAGCATATGCCGGCAATGCTGGATGGTCACAGGCTCGTCAGCCTGCGGTTTCTCTCCTCCCGCGTGATCGCGGACGTGAAGGACGAGGTGCGCCACGGCATTGCTGATTATCGCGCGCGCACGGTGCGGGAATAAAACCAACGGGAACGCAGACGCGCCTTAAAATCCTTCAGGAAATATGAAGTGAAATGAGGAAGCGCAGCGGTTGGGCGGGTGCGATCCGGAGAAACGAACGGGAGGTTGCCAGGAGGGGGTGATAGTTTGTGCGCCTCCGCGCACGAAGCCCCTCCTGCATGAAATTCCAAAAATCGACACGCAAGGAAGGAGGCGGCGATGGCGGCCGAGAAGGGAAGCGCATTTTTGCTGAGGATCAGCGATGGCGAGGTGCCTGCCACCTATGCCACCGTGGCGGGGATGAGAACGACGCAGCTGGCGATCAACGCCGAGGGCATCGTGGTGACCAACAAGGGTTCGGGCGGCTGGCGGGAAATGCTGCCGGAGGCAGGGGTGCGGTCAGTTTCCATTTCGGGCTCGGGCGTATTTACCGGATCGGCCGCCGAGACGCGGCTGAAGGAAAAGGCGCTGGCCGGCGCGGCGGACGACTTCGAGGTGGTGTTCGAGAGCGGCGAGAGGATACGGGGGAAATTCCTTATTACCCGGCTTGACTACGGCGGGGATTTCAATGGCGAGCGCAGCTACACGCTCTCGCTGGAATCGACCGGCGCGGTGACGGTGCTGTAGGCGGGAGGGCGCAATGGAAAATGGCAACGCAGACGCCAACCCGTTGCGGGGCGAAGTGCCGCTGCGGCTGGAGGGGAAAACGTTCGTGCTGCGCCCCAGCTTTGCCGCGCTGGTGACGGCCGAGCAGGAGGTGGGGCCGC
Organism: Pedomonas mirosovicensis; assembly: GCF_022569295.1. Lineage (NCBI taxonomy): Bacteria > Pseudomonadati > Pseudomonadota > Alphaproteobacteria > Sphingomonadales > Pedomonadaceae > Pedomonas > Pedomonas mirosovicensis. The sequence continues at coordinate 1,287,155 of NZ_JAKFIA010000001.1, forward strand.
TGTTTGGCCTGATCGAGCGCGCAAGCGAGGGACGGATCGGCCTTTCCGAACTGGCGGCGGTGCTGTGGCATTGCCTGGTGCACCGGCCGGAAGGATTGACCCGCGACGCCTTCGCCGAGGCGCTGCTGCGCGAAGGGATCGCAGCGGCGCTGCCCGCCTTTCGCCAGCTGGCAGTGAATATTCTTGGCGGCCGGGCCGCCTAGCTAGCGTTCCTGCTGCGCGCCCGTGCCGACGCAGGTGGCGGCGACCTGCTGGCTGCTGGTAACGTTGAAAACCACATCAATCACCGAACAGCCGGGGCCGTTGGGCGGGGGAAAACCTGGGCGGTCATAAGCATCCGTATGGGCGGATTGTCGGGGTCTTTTTTCAGAAAATAACGCCCTCGCAGGATGTTGTATGACCCGTGCCTCTCTCCTGCATAGACACGCATGTACCTGTCGAGCGGTTCGGACCCCGGCGGCAGCGTTACGTGGTTTTCAACGGCGAGCACCACGGCAAGGTCCGGCACCCACGACTTGGCGGGCGCCGGAGTGGGCGGGCGCGTGCTCGCCGGGGCCTGGGCCGTGAGCAGGAGAACAGCGGGGAGGAGCCAGATGTTTCGCATGACAAGCCTTTCCGAGAAGCGGGGCGGCGAGCCCATGAGCGAACATTCCAGGGATTGCCCTGAATATTGGGCGCGGGCGCAGGCGGCGCAAGGCCAGGGTTTTGCGGAAATGTGCGCGGCGGCGGCGCGGGTGGCCATGGGGCTGCTCGGCTGGCCGCCGGATGCCTTCTGGCAGGCAACGCCGCAGGATCTGCGACTGGCGCTGGAGGGGCGGTTGGGGCGCGCCTCTGCCCATGGGCTGGGGCGGGCGGAGCTGGAGCAGCTGATGGCCCGCTTTCCGGATGGCGCATAGGGAGGCACGCAATGACCGAGGAACTGGAAACCCTGGTGCTGAAAATCAGGGCCGATACGACCGCGCTGGCCAGGGATACGGCCGACATGAAGGCGCGCTTCGAGGCGGACGCTGTGGACATGGGCAAGGCGCTGCGGCGCAGCCTTGATGGGGCGGTGTTGAAGACCGGCGCGGAAAGCGCGATGCGCGCGACGGAGGTGGCGCTCGACCGGCTGATCCGCAAGGGCAAGCTGGGGCTGGATGAGCTGAAGCAACTGCTGCTCGATATTCTGGCGGACGTGGCCAAGGCCGCGCTGCGCGAAGGGCTCGGGGCGATTTTCGGCAGACAAAGGAACGGCGGGAGCGGCAGCAGCGACTGGGTGGGGCTCATCGCGCAGGGCGTCCAGCTGCTTGGTATGAGCGGGCGGGCAAGCGGTGGGCCGGTGACGGAGGGCCGCGCCTACCTGGTGGGCGAACGCGGCCCGGAAATGTTCGTGCCGGAGCGGGCCGGTCGCATTGAGCCGCTGACCGGCAGCACGGGCGCGAGGGTTTTCAACATTTCCATCAACGTCGCCGCGCCGGACAGCGCCTCGCCACAACTGATGCAACGCAGCGCCCAGCAGGTGGCCCGCGCGGTGCGGCGCGCGGTGGGAGATGGGTGAGGGAATTTTTGAAACGAGTTTTTGCGGGGGCCCTGGGCCCCTGCAAGAACCATACATAATCGGGGGATAATATGCCTTACTGGCTGGCGCGCAGCGAAGACCGGCTGGCGGAGGACTGGATCAAGCGGTTCGACCCGCGATTCTGGACCATGAATTTTCCGCGCCCGGCCATGGGCAGCGTGGTGACGACCGGACCGGACAGCCTGAGGATCGATTGCGTTTTCTACCAGAAGCAGGACCTGGCAGGGCTGATCTGGCAAAGCGAGGACACATGGGATCACCCGCTGCTCGCTTACGAGACGGCGCGGGATTACCGGGGGCTGATGCTCACCTTCCGCTGGAGGGCAAGCGGCGGCATCGCCATGCTGAACGCGGTGCACGAGCCGACGCTGACGATCGAGGGACGGGACCAGAACGGAGGCCCACGCACCTGGTATGTACGGCTGTGGAATTACGCGGTTGGCGATAACGATGATGCGGTGATTTCGCTGGATTTTGATGCGTTGAATGGCGGTTTCCTGCTGCCGCAGGAGGCGGACCCGGTATGGGCCGGGGATATCGACCGGATGTTCATTTCCATTGTGCCGGAAAGTTTTGGCAGCGGCGATGGCGCGCTGGACGCGCCGGTGGAAGGCACGGTGGAGATGAGCGATATTCTGTGTGAAGGCGGCGGCGCGACGCTTGGCCTGGGCGATGCCTTCGTGCCGCCCCATAAGCTGCGCGTGGCGACGGGCTATGATGATCTCTACCACCTGACCCCGGCGCGGGTGTTGCACAATATCGTGGGCCTCGGCTATCGGGCGTGGCTCAATCATTATGTCGGGATGAGCCATTATTTCCGCCTTGGCCATGACGCGGCGACCGGGCGGTTCATCGTGAGCAATGAAGGCGCGCAGATGTTGAATGCGCCCGCGCGGCAATGGCATGCGGATTTTTACGCCCGCAGCCAGTTGCTGGGGTTTCGGGTTATCACTTCCCTGTCATTCGAGCTGCTGGACGAACACGCGCCCGAAGAATGGAAGCAGCGGAATTTTGCAGGCGCGCCGGCATTGACCGGGTGGGATCCGCCCTCAACGCTGCTTTCCCCCTGCAACGGCGAGGCGGTGGCGTATCTGGAAGCCGTGGCAACGGAATTTTGCGCGCTGGCGGCGGAGGCCGGACTGCCGGTTGATTTTCAGGTGGGCGAGCCGTGGTGGTGGTCGGGCCTGGGGGCGGTGCGGCGGCCGTGCTTCTATGATGCGGCAACGACGGCGGCCTACGCGGCGGAGACCGGGCGGCCGGTGCCGACGCCACATCAGCTGGTGACAGAGCAGCCGGACGCGGCGCAAGGGGAATATCTCGATTGGCTGGGCGAAAAACTTGGCGCGGCGACGTTTGCCCTGCGTGATGCGGTGAAGGCGGCGCATCCGGGCGCGACCGTGGCGCTGCTGTTTTTCACGCCGCAGGTGATCGACGAGGGCGCGCCGATGCTGGAGCGGGTGAACATGCCGCTGAGCTGGGCCCACCCGGCGTTCGATGTGTTTCAGGTGGAAGACTATGACCATGTGACCGCCGAGAACTGGGGCGCGCACGAGCGGGGCATCGCGCTGGTGGATGCGCGCTTCGGCTACCCGCGCGAGCGCCAGCAGTATTTCGCGGGCTTCGTGTTGAAGGGCGAGGCGCGGGCGCAGTGGCGGGCCATCGGCCGCAGTATCGAGGATGCGCGGCGGCGGAATTGTTCGCAAGTGTTCGTGTGGGCGCTGCCACAGGTGATGCGCGATGGAATGACATTCTACGATACGGCGGGGGAGGATGAGGTGGGCGGATTTCATGACGTGCGCTTTCCGCTGGAGGTGGGGTTTGGTGCCAGCGGCGGGCCGGAATTTTCAACGACCGTGATCGAGACGGCCTCGGGCTTCGAGCAGCGCAACGTGAACTGGGCAGAAGCGCGGGCGCGGTTCGATGCGGGGCTGGGGGTGCGGAGCGAGGCCGACCTGGCGCAGGTGATCGCGTTCTTTCGCGCACGGCGAGGCCGGGCTTTTGCTTTTCGTTTTCGTGACCCGTTCGACTGTGCGTCTGCCGATGGAAACACGGTGACGCCGTTTGACCAGCAGTTGGGCATTGGCGATGGCGTGCGGACCGGCTTTCCTCTCATCAAACGTTATGGCGAGGAGGAGGGCCATGTGCGTCGCATCACGCGGCCGGTGCTTGAGGCGGTGAGGGTGGCCATCAATGGCGTGGAGCAAACACAGGGTTGGGCGCTGGGTGCGGCGGGTGAAGTGCAGTTTTCGCAGGCGCCGCCGCAAGGCGCTGTGGTGACGGCCGGTTTCGTGTTCGATGTGCCGGTGCGCTTCGCCGATGACCAGTTGTCGGTTTCGCTCGCGGGCTTCCGGGCGGGGGAAATTCCCTCCATCCCGCTCATCGAGGTGAGGGAAGCATGAGCCGGGCGATCCCAGCGGGTCTTGCTGCCCATCTGGGCGGCGAGGTGACGACGCTTGCCCTGTTGTGGCGTATCACGCGCAAGGACGGGGTGATTTTCGGCTTCACCAGCCACGACCGGGACCTGGCAGTGGAGGGCGTGGCCTATCGCGCCGCGCCATCCTTCCTGCCTTCGGCATTCGTGAGCACCGCCGAGTTCGAGGCGGGCGATATTGAGCTTTCCGGCATGCTGACAAACAGCACCATCACGGAAGCGGACCTTGCCGCCGGGCGGTTCGATTTTGCCCGGCTGACGGTGGGCCTTATCAACTGGGCGCAACCGGGGGACGGCATACTTCCGCTCGCCAGCGGCACGCTGGGCGCGGTGCGCTGGGAGGACGGCGCCTTCCGCGCCGAACTTCATACCGACGGCGCCCGCTTCCGGCAGGTGGTAACGGAGAGCTACTCGCCCGAATGCCGGGCGGATCTGGGCGACAGGCGTTGCCGGGTGGACCTCTCAAAACACCGCGTGACGACGCAGGTGGCAAACGTGACGGACCGGAGCCGGTTTACGGCGGGCGGGCTGGTGGCGACGGCGGACTGGTATGCCTATGGCCGCCTGCGCTGGGTGACGGGCGCGAATGCCGGGCTGTCGGCCGACGTGTTCTCCAGCGGCGGCGGCGCGGTGCAACTGCGCGAGCCGATGCGGGGCGATATCGCCGTGGGCGATGTGTTCATCCTGACAGCCGGATGCGACCGGCGCTTTTCCACCTGCGTGGGGAAGTTTGGAAACGGCGCGAACTTTCGCGGCGAGCCGCACGTGCCGGGGCTGGATGCCATGTTGGATTATCCGGACGCGCGATAGGATCGGTTGGTTTTTCATGCAGGAGGCTCGGACCCCTACGACCCGTTCGTTTTATCGGGACGTGCGCGGCATCGGCCCATTTGCGAGCTGGAACACTGGAGGGTGAATGCTCCTTACAATCATTCAATGATGAAGACCGGGATGGTTGGCGAGGCGGGGAGACTGGTTGTACCGGTTGGCCGGAATAAGGGTGTCCGAATGGCGGGTTTTAAGAGGGCCGAAGGAAGACACGTGCTCCTTAAACTCATTCTGTGAATTGGTTGGTTGGGGAATTGGATGCAGGGGCGCGGAATATCAGTTGTCTTTCGAGATGCTGCGCGGGCTGACCAGCCTTCAGTTACCTGAACATCCAGCTTTGAAGGGGTTTGTGGCCTTCCGAAGAGAAGTGATCGTTCCTTAAAATCATTCTAAAATTTATGGGGCGGCAAGAGCAGGTGCGTTGGGTGTGGTTTGGTGCGCTTGGTGGACTGAGTGCGCTGGGTGTGACTTGGCGTCTCGGGGGCGGCTTGGAGCATTGGGTGCGGCTCGGTGTGGCCGGGCTCCAGAGAGTCAGAGAGCGTAATGCCGGGTTAGGCCGGATGAGACGATTGACCCGAGGGCACGGTGCTGGAAGCCGGGTGAGGCCGATTGAAATAACTGCTCCGGCGGGCGCGGCAGTAAAAGTTGGCGCGACCCGACAGGTTGCGAAAATTCCAGAAAGTGCGCCGCTTAAGGCCGGGCGTGGCCCTGAAGTTCAGGGAGGTGCAGGAGGGTTGAGACCCTCCTGCAAAACCAAAAAACACAAAACCAGAAAAAGGCGAAAAACCATGACGACGCGGGGGAGGAAATCGCCGCGGCGGCGCGGGCGTGCGTCGGCACGCCGTTTCGCACGCACGGGCGAGTGCCGGGGCGCGGCCTCGATTGCGTGGGGCTGGTGGCGCATGTGGGGCGCAGCCTTGGGCTGAGCGCGCATGACGAGACGGGCTATGGCCTCACCGGCAACGGAGCGCGGCTGGAGGCGGGACTGGCGCGAGCCGGGCTCGTGCCGGTGGCGCCGGGGCAGGCGCGGGTGGGGGACGTGCTGCTGTTCGACCTGGGCCGGGGGCTGCTGCATCTGGCGATCCGGAGCGAGCACGGGATCATCCACGCCCACCGGGGGCTGGGCCGGGTGGCGGAGCACCGGCTGGACGGGGAGTGGCAGGCGGCGCTGACGGCGGCGTGGCGCTTCCCGCAGGAGATGGTGGCAGGAACAGCGGGGGCTGTGAAAACGGGAGAGGCAAGACATGGCTAATGTCATCCTCGGCGCGGTCGGCAGCTATTTCGGCGGGCCGATCGGCGGGCTGATCGGCTCGGCCATCGGCACGGCGGTGGATAACTATGTCTTCGCGCCCTCCGCCCGCGCCGAGGGGCCGCGCTTGCAGGACCTGATGGTGCAGGGCTCCTCCTACGGCGCGGCGGTCGCGCTGGTCTATGGCACGACGCGTATCGCTGGAAACGTGATCTGGGCGACCGGGCTCAAGGAAACGCGGGTCGAGGAAAAACAGGGCGGCGGCAAGCGCGGCTCGGTGACAACGGTCAGTTACCTCTATTCAGCCTCGTTCGCGGTGGCGCTGGCGGGGCGGCCCATTCTCTCGGTGGGGCGGGTGTGGGCGGACGGCAAGCTGATTCGCGATACGGCCGGGCACCTGACCGTGGGCGGGAAAATGCGGATCTACCGGGGTGATGAGCGCCAGCTGCCCGACCCGCTGATCGAGGCGGCGCAGGGCGTGGGCAACGCCCCCGCCTACCGGGGGCTGGCCTATGCGGTGTTCGAGGACCTGGCGCTGGGAGACTTCGCCAATCGCATTCCCCAGCTCACCTTTGAAGTGACGGCGGATGGCGGGGCAAAGATGCTGGTTGCCAGCATCGCGCAGGACCTGTGCGCCCGCATCGGGCTTCCGGCGACGGTGGGAGCGGCGCAGGACGGCGTGCGGGGCTTCGCCATCGGCCGGGCCGTCACGGCGGGTGATGCGCTGAGGACGCTGGGGGCGCTGAGCCCGCTTCATATCGTTGAAAGCGGGGAAGACATGCGGCTGGCGGACCGGGCCTCGCAGACGCCGGTTGTGATCGCGCAGCGCGACCTGGGCGCGGCCAGCGAAGGGGAGGAGACCCCGCGCCGGCAGGTGACGCGGGCGGGGGAGGCCTCGGTGCCTCGGGAAGTGAGCCTCTCCTACCTCGATGTGGCGCGGGACTATCAGGCCGGCCTGCAACGGGCCCGCCGGTTGAGCGCGCCTGGCGGCAGCGCCGAGCGGCAGGAGGTGCCGGCTGCGCTCGATGCCCAGACCGCCAAGCAGGCGGCGGAGCGGCTGCTGGCCCGGCGCTGGCGGCGGCGCGCGCCGATGACGCTGGCCTTGCCGTGGCGCTACCTCGCTCTGACGCCGGGGGATGCGTTGCGGCTGGAGGGCGAGGGCGACCGGCTGTGGCAGGCGCGGGAGGTGACGGTGGAGGCCGGGCGCATTCTGGTGAGCGCGGTGCCGGTATCGTCTGAGGATGAAGTGAGCCATGCCGAGGCCGAGCCGGGAGAGGCGGTGCCGCAGCCCGCAACACCGCACGGTCCAACGACGCTGCATGTGCTGGACCTGCCGCCGCTCTCCGCCACGCTGGCGACGGGGCCCGTGCTGCATCTGGCGGTGGCGGGCGAGTCGGAGGGGTGGCGCCGGGCCAGCGTCGCGGTGAGTCCGGATGGTGGCTTCGACTACCGCGCGGCGGCGGACATTCCCGCCCGCACGGTGATGGGCGTGGCGGCAACCGCGCTGCCAGCAGGGGAGACCGCCTTCTGGGACCGGGTGAGCGCGGTGGAGGTGGAGTTGCTCGCCGCGGACATGGCGCTGGAGTCGCGGCCCGAGCCGGCGGTGCTGGCGGGAAGCAACCTGTGCCTCATCGGCGATGAGCTGGTGCAGTTCGCCAATGCCGAGCTGCTGGCGAGCGGGCGCTACCGCCTCTCGGGACTTTTGCGCGGGCGGCGGGGCACGGAGGCGGCGGTGGCCGGGCATCAGGCGGGCGAGCGGTTCGTGCTGCTGAGCGGCGCGGCGCTGGTGCCCTATGACGCCGGGCTCGCCAGGGTGGGCCAGACGCTGCTGTTCAAGGCGATGAGCCCTTACGAGACGCTGGAGGACGTGGCGGCGCAAGGCGTGACGGTGGCGGCGCAGGGGCTGAGGCCGCTCGCCCCCGCGCACCTGCGGGCGCAGCGCGATGCGGCGGGCGACGTGCGCCTGACCTGGGTGCGGCGCAGCCGACAGGGCTTCGACTGGGTGGACGGGGCCGACGCGCCGCTGGCGGAGGAAGCCGAACAGTATGATGTGCGGATTCTCGCCAACGGGGCGATGCGGCGGCAGTGGCGGGTGGCCTTGCCTGAGGCCGTTTATACGCAAACCCAGCAAATCGAGGATTTCGGCGCGCCGCCCGCCTCGTTCGAGGTGCAGGTGGCGCCGGGCGCGGCTGCCCGGCGCGCGGTTGCATTCTGAGTTTCAGGCAATCTCAAACGGACGGAAGGAATGGGCGATGGCGGACACGACCATCCGGCATGGCCTGCCGCTGCTTCAGGCAGGGCAGGCGCAAAAGGAAGTGACCCACAACGAGGCGCTGGCGCTGCTCGATCTGCTGGCGCATCCGGCGGTGGAGACTCACACGCTGGCGACTCCGCCCGCCGCGCCGCAGCCGGGGCAAATGTGGATCGTGGGAACAGCCGCCACGGAGGCCTGGGCCGGGCAGGATGGAGCGCTGGCGCTGTGGACCGGGGGCGGTTGGCGCTTCGCCCCGGCGCGGGAAGGCATGCTGGCCTGGGTGAAGGCGGCGCAAACCTTCGCCTGGCGCGATGGCGCGCAGTGGCGGACGGATGGCTGGCCCGCCGCTGGTTGACAGGTTGTTTGATGCTTATTAGCAACATACATGCCGTATTCTTAAGCAACTTGATTTATAAGCAATAGTTGCCACTGTGTTATTAAACTGTGACTTCCGCGCAACAGATTCGGGCCTAAGACGGGCTAGCGGAGGGTTGGACCCGTTCTAAGCCTCCGGTTTCGTTGACCGACCCCTTCAGCGTTACTAAGTTCCCACCCGAAATGTTCACGAAGAAAGGGGACATCATGCGCAAATTGTCAGTCGCAGTCATGATGACTACGACGCTTCTGGCGGGTACCGCCTTCGCGCAGGACGACGCTTGGTACCTTGGCCTCAAGGGCGGCGTATCCATCATTCAGGACCGCACCTTCACCCAGAAGGATGCCGATGCCGATGCATTCCAGACGGACCACAAGGCTCCGGGCTGGGGCGTTTCCGGCCAGGTCGGCTATGACTTCGGCAAGTTCCGCACGGAGTTCGAGCTGGGCTACCAGCAGGGCAAGATGACCCACTTCTTCAATGAGGGTCTGCCGGAGCTGGGCTCCACCGACTACTTCTGGGACGGCCGCGGCACCACCCGCGTCACCAGCTTCATGCTGAACGGCCTGTTCGACATCCCGACCGAGGGCAAGACCTCCGCCTACATCGGCGGCGGCGTCGGTCTGGCGCACCTGAAGGCGAAGAACTACCGCGTTGCCGAGGGCGCCAATGCCTTCCTTAACGACGGCGACACCGCCTTTGCGTGGCAGGCCATTGCCGGTCTGCGTCGCGAGCTGAGCGAGAGCACCGACCTGACGCTGGAGTATCGCTACTTCAAGGCGACCAGCGGTGACTTCCGTTCGACGGGCGGCACCGCCCTCGAGGGCGATTTCCGCTCGCACAGCCTGATGCTGGGCGTGGCCTTCAACTTCGGCACGAAGAAGGAAGAGCCGGCTGCTCCGCCGCCGCCGCCTCCCCCCGCCGCCGCCGCCCCCGCCGCCGCCGCCTCCTCCGCCCCCGCCGCCTCCGCCGCCGCCGGCTCCGGCAGTGCCGGGTCCGTTCATGGTCTTCTTCGAGTTCGATAAGGCCGAACTGACCGCCGACGCGCAGCAGGTGCTGACCCAGGCTGCCGAGGCCTTCCAGAAGGGCGGCCAGGTTTCCATCCTGGTGCAGGGCCACGCGGACCGCGCCGGTGCGGACGCCTACAACCAGAAGCTGTCGGAGCGTCGCGCTCAGGCTGCCAAGGCCTTCCTGCAGAGCAAGGGCCTGTCGGCTGACGCGATCAAGACCGAGGCTTTCGGTGAGTCCAAGCCGCTCGTCGACACCGCCGACGGTGTGCGCGAGCCGCAGAACCGTCGCGTGGAGATCAAGGTCGCTGAGTAAGACCTGATCGTCTTCACGACGGCTGAAGAAAGAGGCGCCCGGCAGATTTGCCGGGCGCTTTCTTTTTGGAGCGCCTGTCGGATCGTGATGGGCGGATGGGGCAGGCACTGCCCATACGAAAAAGCGCCCGCTGATGGGGCGCTTTGACGTTAAAAGATGGTCAGGCTTGGACGGTGCCTGGCGGTTCTAGGGCTCAGTGGCTGCCTGGCGTGGCGCTGGCCACTTCCGCCCCGGAGATCAGCCGGGTGAGGGCCGGATGAGCCTCACGGGCCACGGACAGGAGATCGAAGGGCGCGGCGTTCATCGCGGCCACGCTGACGTCCGCCGCCATGTTGCAGAACACGACCTTCTGCGGGACCGTGGCGAACTTGTTGTAGACTTGGGTGTTGATGCGGTCGAACTTGGCCTGGCCACCCCGCTTCTTCACGAGGTTGGTGTAGACCTGCTTCAACTCGTCTTCATGCAGGCGCAGGAAGGTGTTGTAGCGGTCCGGCAGGGCCAGCATCGGATCATACTGGCATTGCAGCGCCGCCACGTTGAGCGCGGCGCGCATGTTCCAGATGGCCTCCAGCTCCGAGAGCGAGGCGCTTTTGGCTGCGGACGCGCTGGGCTTGCGCGGCGCGGCTTTGGAATGGGCCTGGACGGAGACAAGCAGCCCCGCCAGTACGAGCGATGCGGTAATAATCCTCATGGCGGGAGAATTACCGCAGCCCGAAAGCCGGTCAAGCCCGCGCGCAAGCAAATGAGACAGATTGCAGAAAGTCCTTTAAACGCCCCGGAACGAACAGGTTATTTGGGCCTGCCGGGGGCGCTTGCAAGCGGCCGTGGCTCAGCCGACCAGGCGGCTGAGCTGCATGGCGACGCCCATGTCGCCCTCCACCCGGACCTTGCCGAACAGGAAGGCCGCCTGGGCGCTCTTGCGGCCGGTCATGATGTCGAGAAAGTCGGCCAGCTTCACCTTGATGGTGCAATCCGCCGGGCCGTCGTCGTTGGAGACGGTGTTGGGCGTGGTGGTGCCGTCAAACCGGATGATGCCTTCGTTGCCAAAGTCCAGCTTGATGGTCTTGCGTAGCCCCAGGTCTTCGCGCGCCTTGCCGCGCAGCTTTTCGGTCAGTTCCGCCAAGGTCATCGAAATCTCCGGAATGCCAGTGACGCAGTCTCTCTCGTACCGGTCGTAGCTTGCGGAGGGCGGGGACTCAACTGCGTAGGTTAGGGGGAGGGGCCGGGGGACAAAAAGAAAGGCCGCCCGATTGGGCGGCCTCCCTTAGCGTGCTTTGCAGCAGCTTACTCGGCAGCAGCGCCGTCAGCCGGAGCAGCGTCGGTCGCAGCGGCGTCAGCCGGAGCAGCGTCGGTCGCAGCAGCGTCAGCCGGAGCAGCAGCGGCGTCGGTCGCAGCAGCGTCAGCAGCGGCAGCAGCGTCGGTCGCAGCAGCGTCAGCAGCAGCGGCGTCGGCAGCAGCAGCGTCAGCAGCTTCGGTCTGCTCAGCAGCAGCGTCAGTCGCAGCCTGCTCGCCACCGCCGCAAGCGGCCAGAGCAACAGCCGCACCAGCAACCAGAGCAGCCGACTTCAGTTTCAGCAGAAGATCACCCATTTTTGACTCCTTGTTTGTCAACGAGTGGTTTTGGTTAGCCCGTGTTGTCCCCAAACCGCGCGGAACCTTAGCCACTATTTATCAGCGTAACAAGCGGCTTAATGATTGCTACCTTTCCATTTTTCCAAGCTTTTTTTGGCTTGGCCGGGAAGGCGAAAACCTCTGCCGCAGCGCCGCCGTATCCCAACGCTTGCGATAACGCAATAGGAACGATGCTTAACTCTATTAAAATGATTTGGCTAAAAGTGTTGAAGGTGCAAGTATCAGAAAAGACACGCAAATTATCCGCCTCCTGTTGGCCGGGAAGGCGTGCGTAAGGCGTGTTTCGGCCGGTGCGGGGCCGATCATGGGCCCCAACAGGAGGCAAAACGGAACCAACCGAATGAATCCGAGAAGCGGAGCTGCGCTTGAGTCGGTTTTCCAGGCCAGGAGGACCCACCCGACAAGGGCAGGACGGGGGATGCAAGGGCCGAGCGCCGACGCCAAGAAGACCGGCCGGCAGGCCGCCGCAGCTGCCGATGACAAGACTGGGCGAGGCCAAGGCCGCGGATGCCTTATCTCCCTGCCGGCGTTTCCCGGCATCGCTGATCGGGCCAGCCATTCGTGGAAAACAGGGCGTTAACCGTGCCGTAAGGGCTATGCGCCCACAGTCTGGGCAAAGGTTGTCGCCAGAACAGGGAACACATGCATCCGCTGCCGTACAGAACCATCACGGCCCTTGTCGCCTACGCCCTTGCCGGAGGGCTGACGGCACTGGCCGGGCTCAGCCTCGCCGGGCTGGACGTGACAACGGCCCTTCTCCTCGGGCTGGGGGTGGTGGGCGCGGCGTTCCTGCTGCACCTCATTGCCGGCATTCTGGGCGAGCGGCGGCGGATGATTGCCTGGGTGACGGAGCAGGACCGACTGCTGCCGGAACTGGACGAGCGGCTGCTGCGCGTGGAGCGGAACGTGACCGCCATGCTCAGCGACCTGACGGCCGAGCAGAGCCGCAAGACGGCGGACCTGGCTGCGGAGCTGAGCCTTTTGCGATTGATGATGGAGCGGTTGGCGGGCGACATGCGGCAGGCGGGAGTGGCGAGCGACGCGGCATCCGGCGCGCTGGCTGCGGTGGGCAAGGGGCAGGCCGGACGGGATATCGCCGCGCTTCTACGCTCGGCGCTGAAAGAAAGCCGGGTTGATCTCTATCTGCAGCCGATCGTGCGCCTGCCGAGCCGGAAGGTGATGCACTATGAAGCCCTGTCGCGCCTGCGCGATGAAAAGGGCCGGGTGTTCACCCCTAGCGATTACCTGGACGAGGCGGCGGAAGCGGGGCTGGTATCGTTGCTCGACAACCTGCTGCTGTTCCGCTCCATCAACCTGATCCGCAAGCTGGGGCCGCGCCGGCCGGGCGTGCGCCTGTTCTGCAACATGTCCGCCGGATCGCTGACCGACGAGACCTTCCTTGCCGAACTGGTGGAGTTTCTGGAACAGCAGCGCGAACTGGCGGACCGGCTGGTGTTCGAGTTTTCAGCAGGCGATCTGGCCCAGCTGCCGGAGGCGGCCATCGCCCAGCTGGCGGAGCTGGCCCGCGTGGGATTCGCCTTCTCCATAGATAATGTAACGGACATGGCAGCGCTCGACCTGGCGCGGCTGGCCCGGCTCAACGTGCGCTTCCTGAAGATGGACGCCGAGATTTACCTGAGCGGGCCCATTTCATATGTGCGGGCCGTGCTGGCCGAAACGCTGGAGCGCCACGGCATGACGCTGATCGTAACCCGCATTGAGACGGACCGGACGGTGGCGGAGGTGCTCGAACTGGGCGCAGCCTACGGACAGGGCTATCTGTTCGGCTCGCCGCGGCCGGGGCGCGGCGTGGCTGTGCCGCCGTCAGAAATGGCGTAGAATCATTTCGGTCCCAGTCGCAATTCATTAAAATTCCGTTTCCATTTGCGGAAATTTACTTTCCGTAAAGGATGTTGGCCGATGTTTGGCCACTGTATGCACTGAGGACGGGGGAACTCATGCGGTTGCGGGCGCTTGGCTGGGGGGTAACAGGCGTTTTCGTCGTCTCGGGGTGTTTTCTTGCGGGACTCGGCCTGGCGTGGTCTCTCACCGGGGAGGACCGGCTGGCGCTGCTGACCGGCTTCGCTTTTGCTGCCCTCGGGGCGCTGGCCTATCTGGTGGTGGTGCTGGAGCGCTACTGGTCGGACGTAGAGCGGCAGATCGCAGATGCCGCCGATGTCGCCCCGCGCCTTTCTGCCCGCATTGCCGCGCTGGAACGGGAATTGGCAGCCCTGGCCGCCCAATTGCAGGACCGGAACAGCCAGAACTCCGTGGAGCTGACGGCCGAGGTCGAGATGCTGCGCGTGATGGTGGAGCAGGTGGCCGGCGCCCGGCAGGACCCGGCCGACAAAGCCCTGGCGCCTACCGCACCCAAGGTGAACATGCTCTCCCTGCTTCAGGGGGCGCTGCAGGAAAGCCGGGTCGACCTTTATCTGCAACCGATCGTGCAGCTGCCCGAACGCCGGGTGGTGCACTATGAAAGCTTCTCACGCCTGCGGGACTTGCGGGGCAATGTCATCAGCCCATCCGACTACATGAGCGAGGCGGAGCGCTCGGGGCTGGTCTCGGCGCTCGACAACCTCCTGCTCTTCCGCTGCATCAATCTGGTGCGAAAGCTGGGGCCGCGCCGGCCGGGCGTGAAGCTGTTCGTCAACATCTCCGGCCGGGTGCTGGAGGACCAGGGCTTCCTGGGTGAGCTGGTGAATTTCATCTGCGCGCATCGGGGACTGGGCAGCCGTGTGGCGCTGGAGGCCACAGCGCGAGACATGATCCAGCTTCCGGCCGGCAGCCGCGAGCAGCTGACGACGCTGAGCCGCCTCGGGTTCGTTTTTTCCATCGACCATGTGACGGACCTGTTCGCGCTGGACGCCGCCTGGCTGGCGGGCATGAACGTGCAGTTCGTCAAGATCGACGCATCCACCCTGCTGGAAGCGCCGTGCCCGATGGATCGGGCCGCCTTCTGCGCCCAGTTCGAAGAGCACAACATCACCCTCATCGCCACGCGCGTCGAGGACGAGGACACGCTGGCGAAGGTGGAAAAGCTGGGCCTGCGCCAGGCGCAGGGCTTCCTGTTCGGGGAGCCCAAGCCGGCGCGCTCTGATCTGGACACGCCAAGCCGCAAGTCGGCGTAAGCCGGGAGAGGGGTTTGTTTTTGCAGAGGGTCTTGGGGCCCTCTGCACTCCCTTCGTTTTATCGGGACGTGCCCGGTCGTGCTGGCGCATCCGCTGGAGGAAGGGCGCGGCCCGGTCCTTCTCACTTTGTTGTCGGGACGCGTATCAGGCGGGCGCTGGAAGCGGGGCCCGAAGGACGAATTGGGGTCGGAAGGGGGCGAAGCCACTGGCTGAGCGCTCCCCCTGCATATTGAAGACAACCTGCTCCAAGAGGGGCAAGTCCCCCTTGGGTTCTTCTGTCTATGCGGCGCCCGTGGCACAGGCGGAGCCGCTGTTGGTGAAGCGCGCCAGGAAGGCGGGCATGTGGCGCAGGAGCGCTTCGTCCACCTGTTGCAGGGTGACATCCTTGCCAAGCGCGGCGAGGCTGGTGACGCCATAATCCGGCAGGCCGCAGGGCACGATGCCGCCGTAGTGGGAGAGGTCCGGCCGCACGTTGAGGGCGAGCCCGTGCAGCGTCACCCAGCGGCGCACGCGCACGCCGATGGCGGCGATCTTCTCCTCCCGCCCGTCTTCCCGCACCACCCAGACGCCGACGCGCCCTTGGCGGCGCTCGCCCTTCACGCCGAAATCCGCCAGCGTGTCGATGATCCAGCTCTCGATGGCGCAGACGTAGGCGCGCAGGTCGCGCCCGCGCGCGCCGAGGTTGAGGATGGGGTAGACCACCCGCTGGCCGGGACCATGATAGGTGAACTGGCCGCCACGACCGGTCTCGAACACGGGAAAGCGGCCGGCGTCCCGCAGGTCCTCCGGCCTGGCGCTGGTGCCGGCGGTATAGAGCGGCGGATGCTCGACGAACCAGACCAGCTCGCCTTCGCGCCCTTCGGCCACGGCGGCGGCGCGCGCCTCCATGGCGGCCAGCGCTTTCGGGTAGGGCACCAGATCGGGGCTGAAGCGCAGCTCCGGCGCGGGCAGGGCCGTTGTGCCCTCTGCCGCCGATGCGGTTGCGTCTATCGTTTCCCCCGCTCTTAACGTCTCTCTAACCATCTTGCGTCAGTCTGCCTCGCGAGTGACCAATTAGGACTGGGCCGAAGGAACCGGGAATGAGCGCCGTTGACAAGGTCAAGCTGGAGATCTCTGTCGTTCTTGGCCGGACCAGAATGCCGATCAAGCATCTCTTGAAAATGGGCCGTGGCGCGGTCATCGACCTGGATGCGCGCCATGACGATCCGGTGTGGATTTACGCCAACAATGAGCTGATCGCCAGAGGCGAAATCGTGCTGCTGGGCGAGCGCATCGGCGTCACCATCGTCGAGCGGGTGCGCCGCGCCGCGTAACACCTACGCGCGCTCAGGCCGCGAGGCGCGCGCTGTCTTCCAGAATCATGTCGGCGGCCTTGTCCGCGATCATCATGGTCGGCGCGTTGGTGTTGCCGGAGACGAGAACCGGCATGATCGAGGCATCGACGACCCGCAGGCCCTCGACCCCGCGCACCCGAAGGCGCGGATCGACCACCGCCTGCTCGTCGTTGCCCATGCGGGCGGTGCCCACCGGGTGGTAGATGGTCTCTGCTGATGCGCGGATGAAGGCGACCAGATCATCGCGGCTGTGAATCGCGCCCGGTTCAAGCTCGGCGCTGCCAAACGGTCTGAAGGCTGCCGCGTTGCCGATGCGGCGCGTCAGCACGACGCCCGCCAGCAGGGCTTCCAGGTCCGCCTCCGACCGCAGGTAGCCGGGATCGATGACCGGATGCCGGGCAGGATCGGGCGAGGCGAGGCGGATGGTGCCGCGCGACAGCGGCCGCAGGTGACAGACGTGGATCTGGAAGCCGTGGCGGTTCATCTCCTCCCGCACATGCGGATTGCCGAGGCTGCACATGAAATGCAGCTGGAGATCAGGCACGGCAAGTTGGCCGCGCGATTTGAGGAACCCGCCCGCAGGCGTTGGAATGTAGCCGGCAACGCCTCTTCGCCCCGCCATCCAGCTGAGGCCGGTGAGCAGGCGCGGCAGGCCATAACGGTAGCGCAGCAGCGAAATGGGGGCCTCGCAGGTCCAGCGCAGGGTAACGTCCAGGTGGTCCTGCAGGTTGCCGCCGACGCCCGGCGCATGGCGGACAACCGCAAGGCCCATGTCCTGCAGGTGATCGCCCGGCCCGATGCCGGAGAGCATGAGCAGCTGGGGCGTATTAATGGTGCCGCCCGCAAGCAGGATTTCCCCGGAAACAGGGTAGACCTGCCGTTCCTCGCCTCGCTGGACGAGGAGACCTGCGGCGCGGCCCTCGGTGAATACGATCCGCTCCGCCACGGCATTGGTCAGCACGCTCAGATTGGGTCGGGAGAGGGCCGGGCGCAGCCAGGCGCGGGCGGCAGACCAGCGCTCGCCGTTGCCAGTGGTGGAATCATAGCGGCCAAGCCCTTCGAACACCGGGCCATTGAAATCGTCGGTATCAGGCAGGGCAAGCTCGCGCCCGGCTTGCAGAAAGGCCTCGACCAGCGGGCTCGGCAGGCAACGGGTGGAGGTTCGCAGCGGCCCGCCAACGCCGTGGTGGGCGCTGGGGCCCCGTTCACTATCCTCCGCGCGCAGGAAATAAGGGGCCACGTCATCCCAGCTCCAGCCCGTGCAGCCGAGTCGCGCCCAGGTGTCATAGTCTGACGGGTGGCCGCGGGCATAAACCATGGCGTTGATGGAGGAGGAACCGCCCAGCACCTTGCCGCGCGGCCAGTAGAGGCGGCGGCCATCCAGCTGCGGCTGGGGTGCGGTCCAGTATTCCCAGTTGTGCGGCGAGCGACCGGGCGGCACCAGCTGGGCTACCCCCAGCGGCATGCGGATCAACAGGTCCTTGTCAGGCCCGCCTGCCTCGACCAGCAGCACCCGGTTGCGGGGGTTCTCGCTCAGACGGTTGGCAAGCACGCAGCCCGCAGAGCCAGCGCCCACGATGATGTAGTCCCAACGCGCGGCCATGATGCTCCCCACCCATCTGATATAACTGAATTTATATAGCAGATGGACTATATCCGAAACGGTTTTCGGACGGGGATCAGGCAGTCGTGGCGAGCCCGCCGTCCACCGGAATCACCGCCCCGGTCACGAAGCCGCTGGCGCGCGAGCCGAGGTAGAGGGCAATGCCCGCCATGTCCTCCGGTCGGCCAAGGCGGCCCATGCGGCTGGCGGAGGCCACGCCGTTCAGATACTCCTCGCCCAGCCCTTCGGTCAGCTTGCTGAGGAAATAGCCCGGCGCCACCGCGTTGACGGCAATCCTGGACGGGGCCAGCTTGGCGGCGAGCACGCGGCTCAGGTGGATGACGGCGGCCTTGGAGGTGGAATAGGACGGAGCGTCCAGCTCCGAGACGTGCAGGCCCTCGATGGAGCCGATGTTGATGACCCGCGCCCAATCGTCGTCCGTGCCGGCGGCGGCAAGCAGCGGCATCAGCTTCTGGGTGGTGAAGAACACCGACTTGACGTTGAGATTCATCACCTTGTCCCAGCCGTGCTCGGGAAAGCTATCGAGCTTGGCCGACCAGGATGAGCCGGCATTGTTGATGAGAATGTGCAGCTTCTCCTCGCGGGCATCGAGTTCGCCGGCCAGCCGCTCGATCTCCTCCATCCGGCTGAGGTCGGCAGGCAGGGAGATGCAGGTGCCATAGGCCGACAGCTCCTGCGCCAGGGCGTCGCAGGCCTCTGCCTTGCGGGCCGAAATGTAGACCTTCGCGCCGTTCTCGACGTAGGCGCGGGCGAAAATCTCGCCAAGGCCGCGGCTGCCGCCGGTGACCAAGACAACCTTGCCGGAAACGGAGAAAAGGTCTGCAATCTTCAGGCTCATGGAGAAGCTCCTGGGGAGGTGCGTGAGGCCATCATAATCATAAAATCTAAGGTTGTTTGATGACATTTATGACATGCAGGCAACCGCCTGGCTGCTCCAAGGTCGGAGGGGCAAGCCTGCGCCGAATGGTGGCCGCGCCGCGCAGCCTCTCGCCTCCCGCTGCCGCATGGGGCATAAGCGGCGCGCAACCCCGCGCACCCGCATGTGGGCTAAAGGAGCAAGGCGTGGAGAAGACCTCAGTATTGTTCGTGTGCCTTGGCAATATCTGCCGTTCGCCGGTGGCCGAGGGCGTATTCCGCCATCTGGTCGAGGAAGCCGGCCTCGGGGAGGCGGTGAGGATTGATTCCGCCGGCACAGGCGACTGGCACGTGGGCTGCAGCCCGGACCCGCGCAGCTGCGCGGTGGCGGCCAAGTACGGTATCGATATCGCCGGCCTCAGGGCACGCCAGATCAGCCGCGAGGATTTCAGCCGTTTCCGGTTCATCATCGCGCTGGATGACAGCAATCTGGAGAATATCCGCGCCATGGCGCCGATGGGGCATCAGGCCCGCATTCAAATGCTGCTGGATTTCGTCCCCGGCATGGAGGGTCAACCGGTGCCCGATCCCTACTACGGCGGCGAGGATGACTTTGAGGAAGCCTTCCGCCTGGCCCGGGTGGGATGCGAGGCGCTGCTGGAGGCGGTGCGCGCCGACCTGGACAAGATGACAGCGGGCAAGAACGCCTGAGGTGAGAATGCAAGAAAGGCGGGCCGTGGATGCCCGCCTTTTTCTGAAGCTCGTAAAATTCTGCGGGGTGCCCCTGGCGCGGCCTACTGTGCGCGACGCGAACGGCGCAGGGCCGCCGCGCCCAGCACGGCAAGGCCAAGAAGGCCGATCGTCCCCGGCTCCGGCACCGGTTCCGGTCCGGGGCCCGGTCCGCCATCGCACTCCGGCAGGCCAGGGCCGCCGCAGCTGACGAAGGAGCCCGCCTGCAGGAAGGCGACGGAATCGAAGAAAGAGTCGGAGCTGTCGGCGATCGAGAGGATCAGGGTGTTGATCGCCCCCGGCGTGACGCTCGCTGTCAGTTCGAAAATCTGCGTCAGGCCTTCCAGATCCAGGTCCGTGATGTCGCCGAAGCGGTTGTCGCGGAACAGGTCGCAGTTGGCGGCATTGTTGCCGGCAAAATCACCGCAGTTCACGGTGTTGATGGTGACGGGCAGGTCCGTCCCCGGCACCAGTGCCCGGTTCTCTCCGTTTACCTCGGCGGCGAACACGTCGTTGAAGGCGGTGCCGACGGAAAACTGGTAGTCGTTCGAGCCGAATACGTAGAGCAGCGAGACCTCATTGCCGACCGGCGTGAACTCGATGGTCAGCGTGGAGGCGTTGAACGTCGGGTTGCCGCCATTGTATTCCTCGAGCGCCGGGTTGGGGAGCGCCACGTTGTTGGTGTTGAAGCTGGTGGGCAGGGTGTTGAGAGTGCCACTTGTCAGCGCGACGCCGCTGTCGAAACCAATGTTCGAACTGTTGCCGTTGGTGAACGATCCCGAGGCGACGTTCGCGCCGGTATAAGCGACGGAATTGATCGTGATACCGGAGTTCTCCGCCAGGAGAAGGTTGGCCAGTGCCTCCGGCGTTGTCGTGGTCAGATCGGTGAAGGCGGGGACTGCCTGGGCAGCGCTCGCGATGCCGACGGAGAATACAGCTACAGCCGCAAGTCCGAGCAAACGCATAAGGTGCTCCTTTTATCATGCCGACAACATGCCGCTGTAGAAACGCAGGCAATATTCAGGCCAAACCGGACCTTTTAAAAAGACAAGAGTTTCAAGGGCGAAGGCGGCCACGCCGCCATCGTTTTCTGAAACTGGTAGCTTCAGCTGTAAAACAAACCGGCAGATGGGGTGGCAGGTTCCCTGCTTGGAAAAATTCCAAAAAGAATGCAGGCGCATGGCGGTTCGCGGCAGGGGGAAGCCCAACCTCCACCGCGTGGAAAAGGAAAGGGGGCGGAACTGGCCTCCGCCCCCTTGATGCAGATAAGGCGCGGAGGGCAGCCTCAGCCCCGGCGGCGCGAGCGGCGCAGGCCGACGATGCCGAAGAGCGCGAAAGCGCCGATACCGAGCATTCCGGGCTCGGAGACCTGCTGCGGATTGCACGGCGGCTGGTTGGGGCCGCCGCAGACGGTGAGGGAGCCGCCACGCAGGAACACGGCGGAGTCAAAGGCCTCGTCCCAGGTATCGGCAATGGACAGGACGAGGGTGTTGACTTCACCCGGCGTCACGTTGGCGACGATGTCGAACGCCAGGGTAAAGCCGCCCAGGTCGAGATCGCTGAGATCGCCGTTCCGGTTGTCGCGGAACAGGTCGCAATTGGTGGGACTGGTGCCGTTCTCGTCGCCGCAGTTCACCGTGTTGATGGAGACCGGCGAGTTCGAGCCCGGCACCAACGCCCGGTTTTCGCCGTTCACCAGGAAGGCGAACACGTCATTGTAGCTGTCATTGACGTAATCCGGATATTCGGCCGAGGCGAAGACGTAGGAGAAGGTGATCTGGTTGCCCTGCGGCGTGAACTGGATGGTCAGGGTCGAGGCATTGTAGGTCGAGCGGCCGCCGTTGTATGCGCCCAGCAGCGGGTTGCCGCCGGCACCGTTGTCGGTGTTGAAGTTGGAGCCCATGTTGCCGAGCAGACCGGAGCTGAGCACGATCCCCTGGTCGATGCCAATGTTGGAGCTGTTGCCGTTGCTGAACAGGCCGGACGCGCTGCCCGCACCGGCATAGGAGGCGGAATTGACGGTGATGCCGCTGCCCGAGGAGAGCAGCGCATTGGCCATATCCATCGCCGATGCGGAATTCATGTCGGTAAAGACCGGGGCGGCGGCGGCAGTGCCGCTGATTCCACCCGCCAGCAACGCAACGGCAACAAGCTTGAACGTGTGCATTCCTTGCTCCTGTGAACTGCAGTTGTTTCCGGACCGCAGAAAGCAAGTATGATGCCAACGTTTGTATTAGCTAATATATCCTATTTAATTCAGGAGCTTGCTGCCAGAATGGCTGGGCCGGCCGCATATATTCGGTGTGTTTCGTCAATAAATCCGACGGTTTCGCTGGCGTTCTAAAACGCGCTGAACCCGCAAACGCAAGCGGGCCGCTGTCACCGGGTGGTGGCAGCGGCCCGCCGTCTTCCGACCTGTCGGGGGCAGAATGCTTAGTTCTTGGCCTTGTCGACCAGCTTGTTGGAGCCGATCCACGGCATCATGGCGCGCAGCTCGGAGCCGACCTTCTCGATCGGGTGGGCAGCGGCGGCCTTGCGCGAAGCCTTCAGCTCCGGCTGGCCGGCGCGGTTATCGAGCACGAAGTTCTTCACGAAGCGGCCGGACTGGATATCGGCCAGCACGCGCTTCATCTCCGCCTTGGTCTCATCGGTGATGATGCGCGGACCCGTCGTGATGTCGCCATACTCGGCGGTGTTGGAGATCGAGTAGCGCATGTTGGCGATGCCGCCCTCGTACATCAGGTCGACGATCAGCTTCACCTCGTGCAGGCACTCGAAGTAGGCCATCTCCGGCGCGTAGCCGGCCTCGACCAGCGTCTCGAAGCCCGCCTGGATGAGGTGGGTGAGGCCGCCGCACAGCACCGCCTGCTCGCCGAACAGGTCGGTCTCGCACTCTTCACGGAAGTTGGTCTCGATGATGCCCGAGCGGCCGCCGCCGACGCCCGAGGCGTAGGCCAGCGCCACGTCATGGGCGTTGCCGGTCACGTCCTGGTGGACGGCGATGAGGCACGGCACGCCGCCGCCCTTCACATATTCACCGCGCACGGTGTGGCCGGGGCCCTTCGGCGCGATCATGATGACGTCCGTATCCGCCTGCGGCTCGATGAGACCGAAGTGCACGTTGAGGCCATGGGCGAAGGCCAGCGCCGCGCCCGGCTTCATGTTGCCCTTCAGGTCGTTCTCCCAGATGGCGGCCTGATGCTCGTCCGGCGCCAGGATCATCAGGATGTCGGCCCACTGGGCGGCTTCCTTGTTGCTCAGCACCTTGAAGCCGGCGGCTTCGGCCTTCTTGGCGGAAGGCGAGCCCGCACGAAGCGCGATGGCGATTTCCTGCACGCCCGAATCCCGCAGGTTCTGAGCGTGGGCGTGGCCCTGGCTGCCATAGCCGACAATGGCGATCTTCTTGGTCTTGATCAGGTTCACGTCGGCGTCGCGATCGTAATAGACCCGCATGGTAAGTCTTCCTTCCGTTGTTGCTTGCGGCCTGTTCTGCCTGGCCGTTTGTTATGCCTGCCCCAGGGGCTCGCGCAGGGGGCTGGTTCAGGGATGCCTGAGGGTGGTAACGCCGCGCGCGATGGCGACGACACCGGTGCGAACAACCTCGGCGAGGCCGAGTTCGCGCATCAGTTCGATGAAGGTGTTCACCTTCTCCGTGGAGCCGGTCAGCTCGAACACGAAGCTGTGGGTGGAGGCATCGACCACGCGGGCGCGGTAGATATCGGCGAGGCGCAGCGCCTCGACCCGCTTCTCGCCCTGGCCGGTCACCTTCACCAGCGCCATTTCCCGCTCCACATGCGGGCCCTGGACGGTGAGGTCCGCCACCGAGTGCACCGGCACCAGCCGCTCCAGCTGCGCCTTGATCTGCTCGATGACGATTGGCGTGCCGGAGGTGACGATGGTGATGCGGCTGATGAGCTGGTCGTGCGTGACCTCGGCCACGGTGAGGCTGTCGATGTTGTAGCCGCGGCTGGAGAAGAGGCCGATCACCCGCGCAAGGACGCCCGCCTCGTTATCGACGAGGACGCTGAGCGTATGGCGTTCGATGGGGCTGTTCTGCTGCAACATGGTTCGTTCCTGGGCTCGGGCCTGGATCGGGCGGACCCCTTCTGCGGGGCCGCGCCGTCTTCAACTCCTGTGGTGGGGGCGCTCCCGGCCCGTAAGCCGGGAGCCGGGGGGTGAACGTGGGGTCAGACGAGGGCTTGGGCCTCCTCGGAAAGCTCGCCCGAGACCTGCTCGGGGCTGAGAATCATCTCGTTGTGGCCCGCGCCCGAGGGCACCATCGGGAAGCAGTTCTCCAGCTTGGCCACGCGGCAGTCCACCATCACCGGGCCGGGGGTTTCCAGCATCGCCTTGATGCCGGCTTCCAGCTCGCTCGTGGTCTCGATGCGAAGGCCGGTCCAGCCATAGGCCTCGGCCAGCTTTACGAAATCGGGCAGGGCCTCGGAGTAGCTCTCCGAATAGCGGCCCTCGTAGGTGAGGTCCTGCCACTGGCGGACCATGCCCATGTATTCGTTGTTGAGGATGAACACCTTGACCGGCAGGCGGTACTGCTTGGCGGTGGACATCTCCTGAATGTTCATCAGGATCGAGGCTTCGCCCGCGATGTCGATGACCAGCGCATCCGGATTGCCCATCTGCGCGCCGATGGCCGCCGGCAGGCCGTAGCCCATGGTGCCGAGACCGCCGGAGGTGAGCCACTTGTTGGGCTTCTCGAATCCGAAATACTGGGCCGCCCACATCTGGTGTTGGCCGACTTCCGTGGTGATGATCGGGCTCTTGTCCTTCGTCGCCTCATAGAGGCGCGAGATGGCGTGCTGCGGCAGGATGACCTCGCCGGTCTGGCGATAGGCCAGGCACTTGCGCTCGCGCCAGGCGTTGATCTGGCCCCACCAATCGGTGAGCGGCTTCGGGCCCTGGGCCTTGGCCTTCCACAGGGCGATCATGTCCTCCATCACCCGGCCGACGTCGCCGACGATGCCGATGTCGACGAGCACGTTCTTGTTGATGGACGAGCGGTCGATATCGACGTGGATCTTCTTCGAGTTCGGCGAGAACAGGTCGACCCGGCCGGTCACGCGGTCATCGAACCGCGCGCCCAGACAAACCAGCACATCCGCGCCGTGGGTGGCGAGGTTGGCCTCATAGGTGCCGTGCATCCCCAGCATCCCGAGGAACGCGGGCGACTGGGACGGAAACGCCCCCAGGCCCATCAGTGTCGAGGTGACCGGGAAGCCGGTGACGCGCTGCAATTCCTGCAGCAGCTGCGCCGCTTCGGGGCCCGCATTGATGATGCCGCCGCCGGTGTAGAGCACGGGGCGCTCCGCATTCAGCATTAACTCGATGGCGGCCTCGATGTCCGTCATCTCGCCCTTGATCGTGGGGCGGTAGGTCTTGTGCTCGATCTTGCCCGGATTGCGGTAGGTCGCCTTGGCGATCTGCACGTCCTTCGGGATATCGACCACCACCGGGCCGGGACGGCCATTGGTGGCGATGTAGAAGGCCTCGTGAATCACATCGCCCAGGCGGCCGGCGTCCTTCACCAGATAATTGTGCTTCGAGCAGTGGCGGGTGATGCCGACCGTATCGCACTCCTGGAAGGCGTCATTGCCGATCAGGTGCGTGGCGACCTGACCGGTCAGCACGACGATGGGAATCGAATCCAGCAGCGCATCCGTAATGCCGGTGACGGCATTGGTCGCGCCGGGGCCGGAGGTGACCAGCACCACGCCCGGCTTGCCGGTGGAACGGGCATAGCCCTCCGCTGCGTGGACCGCGCCCTGCTCATGACGGGCGAGGATATGGCGAATCCGGTTCTGCCGGAAAAGTGCGTCGTAGATGGGAAGGACAGCGCCGCCAGGGTATCCGAATACGACCTCCACGCCCAGGTCCACCAGGGCCTGAACGATGATCTCCGCACCGGGCATCGGCTCGCCGTGCATCTTCCTACTCCTTCCCTCACCGCGCGGGGGCGCGGCATATGCAATACTCACGCGCGAAGGGCAGGCATACGCATCCCGCCTTTACGGCGCTTACACACAGTGAGGGCTTGGGTATTGTTTCAAACTTTCAAAGTCAAGCCGATATCTCGTAATATTGTTGCAATTTGCTCTTTCTGGATTTCCAGATTGTGCGATCGGATAAAGTGCCAATCCCGGCACTGGTTGCGGAACCAGGTGTATTGCCGCTTGGCATACTGGCGGGTCGCGCGCTGGGCGCTCTCAATAGCTTCTTGATAATCCATGCGTTTTTCGAGGAGGGCGACAAATTCGGGCACGCCGACCGCCTTCATCACCGGCATCTCGGGCGCGAGATTGCGGGCGAGTAATTTTCTGACTTCTTCCAGGGCCCCCAACTCGACCATTGTTTCAAGCCGCTGGTCGCAACGGGCATAAAGAATCTCCCGGTCCGGCAGAATCACGCATCGCGCAACCGGCCCCACATCCGGCCTGTCGGCAAGGCCACCGGTGGTCTCGGCTTGATATTGGCTGAGCGGCGTGCCGGTCGCCAGCACCACCTCCAGCGCCCGGGCGATTCGCTGCCGGTCACGCGGGCCGAGGCGGGCGGCGGTGACGGGGTCGAGGCGCGAGAGCTCCGCGTGCAGCGTCTCGGGGCCTTGGCGCTCCATGCGCGCCCGCACGTCTGCCCGCACGGCCTCGTCGATATCCGGCACAGGCACGATGCCGTGCAGGAGCGTTCGCAGGTAAAGGCCGGTGCCGCCGGTAATGATGGGCAGGCGGCCTTCACCCCACGCGGTTTCAACCGCTTGTATCGCCTGTTCCGCCCACCAGGCGGCCGAGCTGGCCTGGCCGCCGTCCAGCACGCCGTAGAGCCGATGGGGGGCGCGGGCCTCATCCTCGGGCGAGGGGCGGGCGGTCAGCACCGAAAGATCGCGGTAAAGCTGGAGCGCATCGCCATTGATGACGGTGCCCGGCGCAGTTTCTGCCAGCCATAATGACACAGCCGACTTGCCGCTTGCCGTCGGTCCGGCAATAAGCACCAGCGGTTTTCGGGAAAGGTTGCTCATGTCGATGTTGGTTGCCACGCTCGTCGCGCCCTGGGAAGGGCCTGTTCTTACATCCAGCCTGGTTCAGCGGGCAAAGGACGCCCTGCAGGCTGCTGGCGCTCGGGTGACGGAAGAGGCTTGGCTGGAGCCGGAACGGGCGGCGGATCTGTTCGCAAGCGGGTTGACCCGCACGCAGGCGCGCGCCGTTGTCGAGGATGCTCTGGCGGGCGAGGGGGTGGACGTGATCGTGCAGGAGGCGGCGCACCGCCGCCGCAAGCTGCTGATCGCCGACATGGACTCGACCATGATTACCATTGAGTGCATCGACGAGCTGGCCGACTACGCCGGGGTCAAAGAGCAGGTGGCCCGCGTGACAGAGGCCGCCATGCGCGGCGAGCTGGACTTCGAGGGCGCGCTCGATGCCCGCGTCTCCCTGCTGGAAGAGCTGGAGGAGGCGGTGCTGGAGCGCTGCTATGCCGAGCGCGTCACCTTCACGCCGGGCGGCGCGGCGCTGGTGAAGACCATGGCCGCCAACGGCGCGCACACGGTTCTCGTCTCGGGCGGTTTTACCTTCTTCGTCGAGCGGGTGGCGGCCAAGCTGGGTTTTGCCCAGCACAAGGCCAATGTGCTTGGCATTCTGGATGGCAAGCTCACGGGCAAGGTGGACCGGCCGATCATCACGGCATCCGTGAAGCGGCAGACGCTGCTGGAAGAAGCCGCTCATCGCGGCATCAGCCTTGATGCCTGCCTTGCGGTGGGGGACGGGGCCAACGACATTCCGATGATCGAGGAAGCGGGCCTCGGCGTTGCCTTCCACGCCAAGCCGAAAACGGAAGCCGCCGCCAGCGCCTCCATTCGCCATGGCGACCTGACGGCCCTGCTGTTTGCCCAGGGCTATCGCCGTGAGGACTGGGAAGCCGCGCGGTAAGGAGATTCAGGGATTTTGATGCTTTGCAGGGGACTCGGTCCCCTGCACCCCGTTCGTTTGTTAGGCTCGCCCAGCATGGCGGACGCGGCCCATTCTGAACTCGGGAGTTCATTGGAGCGCGCCCTTCATCGCGTGCACGCCCCCAAAGGACAGGGAGGTGCAGGAGGGTTGAGACCCTCCTGCAAACAATCCAAAAGAAATCAGAAGCTCTTCTTGGCGGCGAGCAGGCGGCGATAGGTGATGTGCCCCTGGCGTAGCAGCTTGGCCCGGCGCGCCCAGAGTTCGGCTTCCTTGATGACCACGTTGACCAGCTGGGCCTGGCCGGGCTGGGCATGGAGCTCGGCGACCACCTTGTCCGCCCCGGCCCAGGTCTGGTCGATGAGGGAGACGTAGTCGGTCGACAGGTCATCATCCACGCGTACGTGGTAGCCGCAGCGCACCAGGATGTCCCGCAGCTCCTCCACCCGCACCAGCGTCAGCTTGCGCGGCTCCCGATCCGACCAGTTTTGGAAGGCCGGGTTGTCCAGCGTCTCGTCGCCCGCGAGGAAGTAGTCGGTGATGAGGGCCAGGCCATCCTTCTTCAGGCTGTCCTCCACCCGCACCAGCAGGTCCTGCTTGTCCTCGATGAGGGACAGGAAGCTGTCGATCAGCACGCGGTCGAACTTGCGCTCGAACGGCTTGGGCTCGTCCAGATCGAGGAAGGTGAGGGGCGCCTTCTTGGCCATGCCCGCGATGGCGGAGAGTTCGCTGCCTGCCGCCACCAGCGAGGCCGAGGTCTCGTAGCCCGTCACCCACACGCCGAAATGCTCGGCGAGCGTGCGGGCGGGGCCGCCAAGCCCCGCGCCCAGGTGCATCATGCTCATCTCGGGCGTGAGCGTCAGCAGCTTGGAGATGGCGACGATATGCTCCGGCCCGCCCGGGCCGCAGAAGCCGCGCCCCCAGATGAGCTGGGCCACGTCGATTCGGTTCTGGTCCCACGGGTCGATGGGCAGGCCGGTTTCAGGCTTCTGGTTCGCTGTATCGCCTTGCAGGGGCGTAATGAGCGTCGGGACGGCGTCCTTCTCGGTAACCTCGGGCTCGGCGGCCGGGCGGACTGTCTGCTTCAGCGCGCGCCGGGCGAGCTCCTCGGCGTCATAACCCTCCCACCAGGCCTTCAGACGAAGCGAAAGCGGAATTTTCGCTGGTTTCTTTGCAACGCTCATGGCGAGAAAACCCTAATGCTTCTGTCAATCAGGGGAGCACTGCGCGCCGGCTTTGCCGTCGCTTGCCTGTGCGCCGGCGATCTCTGCGCTGATGACCTGCAGGGCGAAGGAGACGTTGCCGTCGCTCGGGGCGAACGCGAGGCTGATGCCGTCTTCGGTCCGGCGGATGACCGTGCCTTCAAGGCTGCCCGCCGTTGGGTGCTCCAGCCGGACCAGAGTGCCGGGGTTGGGGCCGCGACGCATTTCAAGAAAGGCCCCCGCAGCGGAAATATCGCGCAGGCGGCTGTTCAGGGGGCCGTCCGGCGTATGCAGGATGCAGGAGCTACGGACCCAATACCGTGGGGCGGTGCGCCGATTCGTTGCCTGTCCGTCAAAAACCTGCCTCATGACTTCCCCACGGACCCCTCTGAAGTTTGCCTTATGTTGAAGAAGGATAACCAACAAATTGTTAACGACGGCCTCTGACACACCCAGGGCGCAATGCCATTATATTTCGCAAACCCATGAGTTGTCGCAGGAATCGGTTCGTTACGTGATGGCTTGCACAATCGTGATACGTCGACTAACCATAAGGGATCACGGGCAACGGGGGGCTCGTGACCGCGGCTTCGGTTGAGCGCTGCTTGCAGCGATCCCGAAGCCGCGTTTCTCTTTTTTTCAGCTTTGTACGTCTGTAAAAGAGCGCGGCCTTGGGCTGCCCGAGACGCTGTTGTTTTACAGGGCGCGCCCCTGATTTTTCGCCCGCCGACGTGTCGCAGCGATTCGCTTTGGCCTGCAACCGGAGGTCGAGCGGTAACATCTTCTTAAATTTCTGATTCGCATAGTTGGCCCGAACAGCCTCGTGAATGGGGAGGGACAGACCATGCGGGTCCTGGCATTTGCTTCGCAAAAGGGTGGCTCGGGCAAGACGACCCTGAGCGGTCATATCGCGGTTGAGGCCGAGCGCTGCGGCGCAGGCCCTGTTGTCATGATGGATATCGACCCCCAGGGGTCGCTGGCGGACTGGTGGAACGAGCGCGAAGCGCCGATGCCTGCCTTCGCCCAGACCAGCGTCAGCCGTCTGGCCGCCGACCTGGAGGACCTTCGCAGCCGTGGCTTCAAGCTGGCGGTGATCGACACGCCGCCCGCCATCACCATGGCGATTCAGTCTGTCGTCAGCGTGGCGGATCTGGTGGTGATTCCCACCCGCCCCAGCCCGCACGACCTGCGGGCAGCGGGCGCGACGGTCGATCTCGTCGAGCGCTCGGGCAAGCCGCTGGTGTTCGTGGTCAACGCGGCGACGCCGCGCGCCAAGATCAGCTTCGATGCGGCGGTGGCGCTGTCTCAGCACGGCACGGTCGCGCCGATCATGATTCACCAGCGCACCGACTTTGCGTCCAGCATGATCGACGGCCGCACCGTGATGGAAAGCGATCCCAATGGCAAGTCCGCCCGGGAAATCGAGGTCCTGTGGGGCTACCTGTCGGACCGGCTGGACAAGAACTTCCGCCGCACCGTCTTCCAGCCGCGCCAGAGCGCGCCGGCGCCGGTGGTCTCGCCCAAGGCGGGGTTTGGCCGCAAGGCCATCAGCGCCTGAGAGAGCGGGGGACATGAGCATGTATGATCCCAAGCCTGCCGCTTCGCTGACGGGTGGCCTTCTGGTTCGCAAGGGGCAAGCCCGCCCGGCACTCAGCCCCGGCCTGGTGCTGGAGGCGGATGACGCCCACGCCGCCCCGCGCAGGGTCATCACCCTGCCGCGCCCGGAGGCGGCCCGGCCGATGGACGCCGAGGCGATGCGCCAGGTCGTTCCGCCAGTCGACAAGGCAAAGAGCGAGGCCAAGCCCAAGGCAGAGGGCAAGCCCGAGGCGCGGCGCCGGGTGGCCTTTACCTATCGGCTCGATCCGGAGCGGCATCTGAACTTGCGCGTGGTCGCCATCTACAAGCGCACCTCGGCGCAGAAGATTCTGGACGAGGCGCTGGATCGCTATCTGGATGAAGTGATGGCGGAGGAAGGCTCGTTGGTCTTCCCGAAACAGCTGTCGGCCGCGCAATCGGCCTGAAGCTTAGCCACGCCGGACGGGGGCAGGGGAACACGCGGGGGACCTGGGAGAGGATGCACGGCATGAAACCGGGCTTCATACTGGTAGCCACCGTTGCCGCCGCGGCGCTTGTTGCGAGCTGCTCCGGTCAGAAGCGGCCCGCCATGCAAGGCGCGGCGCAAGCGTCGCTGCATGCCGATGGCGCTTCGTCCGCCGCTATGGCGATGGGAGCGTTGCAGCAGGGCCGCTTTGCCGAAGCCGCGGCGGCCCAAGCTTCCATTCTGGCGCAGAACCCCGAGGATCATCGGGCCCAACTGGGCTATGCCCTGGCGCAGCTTGGGTTGGGGCACACCGAACAGGCCGTGGCGCGACTGCGCGCCCTTGTGGCCGATGGCGGCGCGGCCGATGCGGATGTCGGCCTTGCCCTGGCGCTGGCCGGCGAGGCGCAAGAGGGCGTTGCCGTGCTCGAGCAGGCGGCGCTTCGGCCCGATGCCAGCCTACGCACCCGGCAGAACCTGGCGCTGGCCCTGGCCTTGGCCGATTCCTGGCCGCGCGCCCGCGCCCTGGTGGAGCGGGAAGTCGGTCCGCAACAGGCCACGTGGCGGCTGACCCAATGGGCGGCCTGGGCGGCCCTGCCGCCGCCGCACCGTCTGGCCGGTTTCCTGGGCGTGCCGCCAGGCAGCGCAGCTCCGGTCACGCTGGTGGAGGCGGCAACCCCGCCACTGCCGGGCGCTGCGGGTGCACCACAGGCGTCGCAACTGGCAGCCGCTGCGTTGGAGACACATCCTGCAGCTGATGCGACGACAACCAGCCCCGCTCTCGCGGACAAGCCGGTTGCGCTTGCCGCAGTCGATGCGCCTGTCCCGCCGGAGCCGAAGCCGGAGCCTGCCGCTTCCGCCACCGGGGCGCGGGAGCAAGCGCAGCCCAAGGCGCGCTGGGTGATCCAGCTCGCCGCCTACCGCAACGTGGCCGCGTTCAGGCCTGGGTGGAGCCGGCTGCAGAAGGCCCACGAGGATCTGCTTGGCCGGTACGAGCCGCGCCTGGTGGCCGGAGCGCAGGCGGATGGCTGGCATCGGTTGACGGTCGGTTCCTTCATGGCCAGGGCCGAGGCTGATGCGGAATGCCGCGCATTGCGCCGCGCCGGGGTGGAGTGTTTCGTGCGCCGCCCGCTGGCGGGCGACCGGAATCAGCCGTTCAAGGCACAGGTGGCAAAAACGGTAACGACGGCCGACGCGCAAACAGCGAAGGCATCGCGCGAAGCCCCGGCGGCCTAGGCGGCCTGAGGCTCAAACGAAAAGCCCCGCCGCGAGGGGCGGGGCTTTTCCGGAATCGTGATTGATCTAGGCTTGGCTGAACACGTCCACGCCATCGCGCCACAGGCCGCGCACCCGGCCCTGAACCGCCATGCGGTCGAACGGCGTGTTCTTCTGGACGGAGCGCAGGTTCTCCGCCTCGATGCGCCAAGGCGCGCCGGGGTCGAGCAGCAAGAGGTCGGCGGGTGCGCCGACGCCCAGGCGGCCGTTCTCCAGCCCGAAGATGCGGGCAGGTGCGCCGGAGAGCTTGTCGAGCAGCTTGCCGAGCGTCAGCGTGCCGTTGTGCACCAACGTGAGGCTGGTCGCCAGCAACGTCTCGGCCCCTACCATGCCGGGCGCGGCCTGGGCGAAGGGCAGGCGCTTCTCTTCCTGCGTGCGCGGGTCGTGGCCTGAGGCGATGACATCGATGGTGCCGTCACGCAAACCCTCGATCACCGCCAGCCGGTCGGCCTCCGTCCGCAGCGGCGGGGCAAAGCGGGCAAAGGTGCGGAAGCCGGAAACGGCGATCTCATTCAGCAGGATATGGGCCGGCGTTACGCCGCAGGTGACCTTCACGCCGCGCTTCTTGGCGAGCCGCACCGCCTCGATGGAAGCGGCGCAGGTGACCTGCGCGATGTGCACGCGCGCGCCAGTGGCTTCGGCGAGGCGAATATCGCGCTCTACCATCAGGGTTTCGGCCAGCGTCGGGTGGGCCGGAAGGCCCAGGCGCTGAGCAAACTCGCCCTCGGTGGCGCAGGTGCCCTTCACCAGGCCGGGGTCTTCGGTGTGGGTGATGACCAGCGCATCGAAGCCGGTGGCATATTGCAAGAGGCGCAGCATCACGCCCGTGTGGGTGATGGCGCTGCGGCCGGTGGCGATGGCGACCGCGCCGGATTCGAGCCCAAGGCCCACTTCCGCCAGTTCCTCGCCCTGGAGGCCGCGCGTTGCCGCCACGAACGGGCGGACCTTGATGGTCTTGCGGCCAAGACGATAGGCGCGCTCGATGACCGCCGGGTCATCCAGAACCGGGTTCTGGTCCGGCATCAGGCAGGTGGTGGCGATGCCGCCCGCCACGCACGCGTCCACATCCACCTTGAAGGCGCGGGTGTCGATGAGGGCGGGGGTGAGCACCTTGCCGCCGCAATCCACCACGTCCGCGCCTTCCGGCACGGTGATGTCGCCGACGGCGGCGATGCGGCCGTTCTCGACCAAGAGGCCGCCCGTGGCATCGAGACCGGAGGCGGCGTCGATCAGGTGGGCATTTAGAAACGCGATACGGGTCATTGGCCTGCCTCCGTCGTCCAGCCGGGCACGCCGCGCCGCTTGCGGGTCAGTACATCCAGGCAGGCCATGCGAACGGCCACGCCCATTTCCACCTGCTCGGTGATGGCGGAGCGGGCGAGGTCGTCCGCCACCGCCGTGTCGATCTCGACGCCCCGGTTCATCGGGCCGGGGTGCATCACCAGCACGTCGGGCTTGGCATTCTTCAATCGTTTCTCGGTAAGGCCGAAGAAGTGGAAATACTCGCGGGTTGAGGGGATGAAGCCGCCCTGCATCCGCTCGCGCTGGAGACGCAGCATCATGACGACGTCCACGCCCTCAAGCCCCTTGTCCATATCGGCGTAGACATCGACGCCCAGCCGCTCGATCTCCGCGCCGAGCAACGTCGGCGGGGCAACCACGCGCACGCGGGCACCCAGCGCGCTCAGCAGCTGGAAATTGGAGCGGGCGACGCGAGAGTGAAGGATATCGCCGCAAATGGCGATGCTTAGCCCCTCGATGCGGCCCTTGCGGCGGCGGATGGTCATGGCATCGAGCAGCGCCTGCGTCGGGTGCTCGTGGCGGCCATCGCCCGCGTTGATGACCGAGCAGTTCACCTTCTCGGCGATCAGCTGGACCGCGCCCGCATCCTGATGGCGGATCACCAGAATGTCCGGGTGCATGGCGTTCAACGTCAGCGCCGTGTCCAGCAGGGTCTCGCCCTTGGCGATGGACGAGGCGCTGACGATCATGTTGACGCAGTCCGCGCCCAACCGCTTGCCCGCCACCTCGAAGGAGAGGAGCGTGCGGGTCGAGTTCTCGAAGAAGGCGTTGACCTGCGTCAGCCCTGCCAGAACGTCATGGCGCTTGGCGGTGCTGCGGTTCGAGTCGATCCACCGCTCCGCTTCATCGAGCAGGTAGGCGATCTCCCAGGGCTGAAGCCCGGCGATACCCAGCAGGCTGGTGTGCGGAAACGGGTGGAGACCCGGCGGGGTCTGGTGCGATGCGGGTGTGGCTGTAGACATTTGATGCGGGCCTATACCGATTGAACCCGGAGGCGGCAATACGAAGGGCCTGAAGACGTGTCGATTGGCCGTCGTCCTGCGCCGGCTCCACCCATAGAGCATGGCGGTGGGGCAGGGAAGGCGTTTGCAGGGGCAGGCCGGGCGGCCGATTTGAGGCGAGTGGTCAAACGATGCGAGGCCTCGCATTGGGATGCCCCATAAAGGCCCACAGAGGCCCCTTACAGCGCGATTCCAGGTTTGCCCGCTACCACCCTAGCCGGGATAGGTAAAAACCTCTCTATGGACGTTTTAACCCCATTAGCGGCGATTTCGAGTTTTGCGGGAATGGGAAGGTTCGTTTTCTACTGTGGCGGATACTGCGTCATCAGCACGCGGCCGCCAGGGCGTCGATCGCGCCCTGCAGGATGAAGGCGGCGGCGGCCTTGTCCACCCGTTCGGCGCGCTTGGCGCGGGACAGGTCCGCATCGATCATGGCGCGGGTGACGGCGGCGGTGGACCAGCGCTCGTCCCACATCAGGATCGGCAGGGTCTCGAACGCCTTGTCGAGATTGCGGGCATAGGCGCGGATGGATTGGGTTTGAGGCGAGTCGGTGCCGTCCATGTTGAGCGGCAGGCCGATCACGATGCCTTTGACGCTTTGCTTGGCGAACTGCTCGCGGAACCAGTTGGCATCCTGGGTGAAGCGCTGGCGCTGGAGCGTCTCGGCGGGCGTGGCGATGGTCCACATGGCATCGCAGAAGGCAACGCCGATGCGCTTGTCTCCAACGTC
Organism: Pedomonas mirosovicensis; assembly: GCF_022569295.1. Lineage (NCBI taxonomy): Bacteria > Pseudomonadati > Pseudomonadota > Alphaproteobacteria > Sphingomonadales > Pedomonadaceae > Pedomonas > Pedomonas mirosovicensis. The sequence continues at coordinate 1,321,976 of NZ_JAKFIA010000001.1, forward strand.
GAGGCCCGCCAGCCGCCCGCCTTCGGGCAGGACATCCAGAAACTCAAGGATCGACTGGGTAATCATGGGGCTCCAACGGTGGGCTTGAGGAACGCATCCACCCGCGTCTGCACATTGGCGCGGATGTTCGCCCAGAACAGGGCATAGTCATAAACGTGGTAGTTCTCGCCCGGCATCACCTGACGCTGATAGGAGCCCTGCGGATTCTGGGTGAGGTGGAGGATGCCGGTGGCATCGCACGCCGCGCCCGTGAGGCCGGGCTCAACCTTGGCCATGGGCTGGCCCACCTCGACGAACGGCAGTGCGCCCAGGTTGGCGCCCGCCTCGATACGGCGGGTATCCGCCCACCAGCTCAAAGGATTGGTGCAGACCATTGGCGTGCCGGCGCGGGCGATGCCGGTTGCCCCCGGCGCTGCGCCGTAGGCGGCCAGAACGCCGGAGGGATCGGCGGGTTCGCCGAAGCTCTGCCATGAGACGACGCAGCCGGTGGCGGCGGGCGTGGCGCACGGCGCGAGGCCGAAGGGCTCCAGGTCCGCCTTGATGGAAATGGGCCAGCCGATGAGATAGGCGGCAACCATGTGCTGCGCGGCGGGCGTGCCCGCGATGCGATGTTGCAGCAGGGCCAGCGCGTGGAGGCTGCCCTGGCTGTGAGCGGCCAGGATGAAGGGCTTGTCGCCGTGCGATGCGAGGAACGCATCGAACGCTGCCGCCACATCCTTGTAGGCCAGTTTGAGCGCCTGCACCCGGTCCGACTTGTCGGTGAAGAAGGCGCCGAGCGTCGCCTGACGGTAGCGCGGCGCCCAGACGTGGCCGACGTTGTTGAACACGCTTGCCTGGTGGCGGATCATCCGGTCGGTCAGGGCATTGGTGGCGGCGTCATCGAGCGGCGCGTTCCAGCGCTCCTTCTTCATGTAGGTGGTGGGCGGCACGAAGAACACGTCCACCACCGGGGCCGTGGTGGCGGAGAAGCCCTCTGGCGTGTCCTGCGAGGTGCCGGGCCTGGCCGGATGAGCGGCCCAGGCGGCGATCTTCGTATAGTCGGGCGCGGGATCCTTCGCGCTTTCGGCGAAGCTGACCGTGGGCACGTAGGTGAAGCGCATCAGCTGCGGCAGGAATGCCTGCCAGCCCACGAACCCGATGATCACCAGCATGACAAGCCCGGCAACGACCCAGAGAAACTTGATGGCGGGCGAGATTTTGCGCTTTGGCGCGGTTCGGGTCGGTGCGGGCGAGGTCATGGACGGGCCACCTGTCGGAGCGGAGCTGTGCAATTTTCAAACAGGCGCAAGATTGGCAACAACGCTCCCTCGATACAAGGGCCGGTTGCGCGCAGGCGCATCATGGCCGTTGGCAGAACAGCTTCTATCTCCTGCTTTTGATCTGCTACAGGAGAACGGGAAAGCACCTTACGCCGTCCGCCAGCCTTGAAGGGCGACGAGCGGGCGTGCTATCCGCCCCCGGCACGAAGGGAGCCAAGCCATGGCTGTTGATGAAAAAACAGTACGCCGCATCGCTCATCTGGCGCGCATCAAGCTGGATGACGCCGATGTGGAACCGATGATGAAGGAACTGAACGGTATTCTCGACTGGGTGGAGCAACTCGGCGAGGTGAATACCGATGGCGTTGAACCCATGACCTCGGTGGTCGCGCAAGGCTTGCGCTGGCGCGAGGACGTGGTGAACGACGGCAACATCCAGGAAGATGTGCTGAAGAACGCGCCAGAGGCGCAGTTCGGCTTCTACGCTGTGCCGAAGGTGATCGAATAATGGCTGCAACCGATCTGACAGACCTGTCCGTCGCCGAGATGCGCGACGGCCTGAAGGCCAAGCGTTTCTCGGCCGTGGAGCTGACGCAGGCGCACATTGCCGCCGTGGAAGCGGCGCGCGAACTGAACGCCTTCATCGTCGAGACGCCGGAGCTGGCGCTCGAGCAGGCCAAGGCCGCCGATGCTGCGATCGCCAAGGGCGAGGCGGGTCCGCTGGCAGGCATTCCGCTCGGCATCAAGGACCTGTTCGCCACCAAGGGCGTGCAGACCACGGCTGCCTCAAAGATTCTGGAAGGCTTCGTGCCGACTTATGAGTCGACCGTCTCCGCCAACCTGCTGCGCGACGGCGCAGTGAGCCTCGGCAAGCTGAACCTCGACCAGTTCGCCATGGGCTCGTCCAACGAGACCTCGGCGTTCGGCAACGTGCTGAACCCGTGGCGCGGAAAGAATGGCGAGCAGTTGGTGCCGGGCGGCTCGTCCGGCGGTTCGTCCTCGGCGGTTGCGGCCCGCATCGTGGCGGCGGCAACGGGTACGGATACCGGCGGCTCCATCCGCCAGCCCGCCAGCTTCACCGGCATTGCGGGCATCAAGCCGACCTACGGCCGCTGCTCGCGCTGGGGCATCGTGGCGTTCGCCTCCTCGCTCGACCAGGCGGGGCCGATGGCGCGCACCATCCAGGACTGCGCCATCCTGCTCAAGTCCATGTGCGGGTTCGACCCGAAGGACTCGACCTCCCTCGACCTGCCCGTGCCGGACTTCGAGAAGGCGCTGACCGGCGACATCCGGGGCCTTCGCATCGGTATTCCGAAGGAGTACCGCGTCGAGGGCGCGCCTGCCGAAATCGACCGGCTGTGGCAGCAGGGCATGGACTGGCTGAAAGCAGCGGGTGCCGAGATCGTCGACATTTCCCTGCCGCACACCAAATATGCGCTGCCGACCTACTACATCGTGGCTCCGGCAGAGGCTTCGTCCAACCTCGCCCGCTATGACGGCGTGCGCTACGGCCAGCGCGTCGCGCCCGAGAACGGCTCGCTCATCGACATGTACGAGGCAACCCGCGCGGCAGGCTTCGGCCGCGAGGTGAAGCGCCGCATCATGATCGGCACCTACGTGCTCTCGGCAGGCTATTACGACGCCTACTACTTGAAGGCCCAGCGCCTGCGCACCCTGATCGCGCAGGACTTCGAGAAGGCCTACGAACAGTGCGACGTGATCCTGACGCCGACCTGCCCGAGCGCGGCCTTCCCGTTCGGCGCGAAGTCGGCGGACCCGATCGCCATGTACCTCAACGACGTGTTCACCGTGCCCGCCTCGCTGGCGGGGCTGCCGGCGCTTTCGGTTCCGGCGGGCGTGGACGCGGACGGCCTGCCGCTGGGCCTCCACCTCATCGGGCGCAAGCTGGATGAAGAGACGGTGCTGAAGGTGGGCCATGTGATCGAACAGGCCGCCCAGTTCACGGCCAAACCGGAAAAGTGGTGGGTAAAATGAGCGAGACCAAACCCTATCGCATTCGCGGCGCGACCGGTGACTGGGAGGTGGTGATCGGCATGGAGGTCCATGCCCAGGTCATCTCCAACTCCAAGCTGTTCTCGGGCGCGGCGACGGCCTTCGGCGCGGAGCCGAACGCGCAGGTGAGCCTGGTCGATGCGGCCATGCCGGGCATGCTGCCGGTCATCAACGGCCAGTGCGTCCGTCAGGCGGTTCGCACCGGCCTCGCGCTCGGCGCGCAGATCAACAAGTGGTCCCGCTTCGACCGCAAGAACTACTTCTATGCGGACCTGCCGCAGGGCTACCAGATCAGCCAGTTCCAGTACCCGGTGGTGGGCGAGGGCGAGATTGTCCTCGATCTGGAGAACGGCCAGAAGACCGTGGGCATCGAGCGCATCCACCTGGAGCAGGACGCGGGCAAGTCGATCCACGACCAGAGCCCAACCCGCTCGTACGTCGACCTCAACCGCTCGGGCGTGGCGCTGATGGAGATTGTCTCCAAGCCGGACATGCGCTCGCCGGAAGAGGCGGGCGCGTACCTCAAGAAGCTGCGGACCATCCTGCGCTACATCGGCACCTGCGACGGCAACATGGAGGAAGGCTCCATGCGCGCCGACGTGAACGTGTCGGTGCGCCGCCCCGGCGAGGGGCTGGGCACCCGCTGCGAGATCAAGAACGTCAACTCGGTGCGCTTCGTCATGGCGGCCATCGAGTATGAAGCCCGCCGCCAGGTGGACATCCTCGAAGAGGGCGGCAAGATCGACCAGGAAACCCGCCTGTTCGACAACGTGAAGTTCGAGACCCGCTCGCTGCGGTCCAAGGAAGAGGCGCACGACTACCGCTACTTCCCCGATCCCGACCTGCTGCCGCTGGAATTCGACGATGCCTTCATCGACGACTGCCGCGCCAGCCTGCCGGAGCTGCCGGATGCCAAGAAGCAGCGCTTCGTCGAGGCGCTGGGCCTGTCGGAATACAACGCGAGCGTTCTGACCGCCGAGAAGGAAACGGCGGACTACTTCGAGGCGCTGCTGGCGGAAGCCGCCAAGCGTCAGGGCAAGTCGCTGACGGACGTGGCCCGCCCGGCCTCCAACTGGGTGACCTCCGACCTGTTCGGCGCGCTCAACAAGCTGGGCAAGTCGATCGAGGAAAGCCCGATCAGCCCGGCGCAGGGCGCGGAGCTCATCAGCCTGATCGCCGACGGCACCCTCTCGGGCCGCCTCGCCAAGGACGTGTTCGAGATCATGCTCGAGACCGGCAAGGGCGCGGCCGACATCGTGGAGGAGCGGGGCCTGAAGCAGGTCTCCGACACCGGCGCGATCGAGGCCACCATCGCCAAGGTGCTGGCCGACAACGCGGACTCGGTCGAAGCCTACCGCGGCGGCAAGGACAAGCTGTTCGGCTTCTTCGTGGGCCAGACCATGAAGGCCATGGGCGGCAAGGCCAACCCGGCCGTCGTCAACGACCTGCTCAAGAAGGCGCTGAACGGGTAAGGCCGCCTTTATCGGAAGCGACCACGGAAGAACGGCCCCAGCCCACCGGCGGGGCCGTTCTTCTTTGCCGTAACGGGTGCGTATTAATCTATAATTAACAGACCCTTCGGATCATCCGAACCGGCTTTCGACAGCCTGACTGGACTGGAGGATTGAGAACACCGGCCGGATTTGTCGTAAAGACGACGGCTTCGTTTGACGGACCGCTGCCGGAGGCGGACTCCTTCGCTCGCAATGCACCGCATTTAGAGCCGGACCAGAAAAGCCGTTCATATGGGGGCCGCGTTAACGATCACCGCCGTCTTTCCGGCGCACGATATCATTGGGGGGTTATGAATAGCCGATTTGCCGCGCTGGCTGCGGTCCTGTGCCTCGCTGCATGTGCACAGCCGAAGCTGCTTTACACCTGGGGCGGATACCCGGAGCATCTGCTGAAATACCAGCAGAAATCCAGCACGCTGGCAGAGTACGCCAGGAATTTGCGTCAAGATATCTCGCTGGCTGAAGCTGGCGGCAAGGTGCCGCCGGGCCTGTACGCCGAGTACGGTTACGCTCTGCTGGAGAGCGGAAACGCCCAGGAAGCCGCGACCTACTTTGCAAAGGAGAGTGAGGCCTGGCCGGAGTCGGCTGCGTTCATGCACAAAATGATCGAGCAGGCTCAGGCATCCGCAGCCCAGACGGGCGCCGCCAGGGGTCCTACCTCCTGAGCCGCGCCAAGCACAGTCACGGGAATAGTAACATGCAACTCAAAGCGACCATGATTCTCGTCGCCGCCGGGCTCGCCCTTGCCGGATGCGGCACTTCACTGCCGGGCAAGGACTATACCGCGTTCCGGCAGGCCGCGCTGCGCTCGGTGCTGGTGGTGCCGGTCATCAACTATACTGGCGATGCGGAAGTGGCGGATCGGTTTTTGGCAACCTTGCCCATGCCCTTGGCGGAGCGAGGCTATTACGTCTTTCCAGCCAGCATGGTGAAGAAGCAATTGGAGCTGAACGGGCTGAGCAAGCCCTATCAGATCCATAAAGCCGATACCCGTCAGCTGGCCTCGTTGTTCAACGCGGACTCGGTTCTTTATGTCGAAGCGCTCAACTGGATGGAAGACGACCGTATTCCATGGCGGCGGATTCTCGTTCGTGTCCTGTACACGCTGAAGGACGGCAGGAGCGGAGCGTTGCTGTGGCAAGATGAGCGATATTATAGGCATGACCTGCCGGGCGATAACAACCTTGCCCAAGTTGTTGCGCCAGCCATCGCGTCCGTAACTCCGAATGGCCCATCGGATTACGCGTCGGTGGCCCTGGCGACGAACGCCGTTGCGCTGCACCTTCCAGGAAAGGGGGTGCCGCATGGTCCCTACTCGCCAATGTACGAGAAGGACGCGAAGCAATTCCCCGACAATCCGGCTTTGGAACGGTCAAACGCAGAAATTTCAGCGATATCGGCGCCGATGGACGACAAGCCCACGGCGGTGCAGCAAATGCTGCGGCTCGGCAAGCAACGCAAGGAAGGGGCCGAGGAGTAGCGCAGGGCCCGTTGGGCTGGCTGAGGCCACCCCTGCGGGCTGGCCTCAATCCACCCCGCCCATCTCGCAGATCCGCGCCCATGAGGCGTCATCGACGGGCAGGACGGAGAGCCGGGGCTGTTTGACGAGCGCAAGCCCGGCCAACTGTGGTTCGGCCTTGATGGCGGCGAGCGTCACCGGGCGGGGCAGGGGCGAGAGCGCCTTTACGTCAACGAGGCCGGAGGCGGGGTCGTTTGGGTCCGGATAGAAGGCGCGGGTGATCTCTATGAGGCCGACCACCTGCTTCTCGTTGCCGGTGTGGTAGAAGAAGGCGCGGTCGCCCACGGCCATGGCGCGCATGTTCTTGAGCGCCTGGGCGTTGGCGACGCCATCCCACGCCGTGGTGCTGCTGGCGGCCTGCTGCCCCCAGCTCCAGGAGCCGGGCTCGGTCTTGAGGAGCCAATAAGCCATCGTGCCTGCTCCTGACTACTGGAGCCGCGGCGCGGTGGCGGCCCGCTTTTCGCGGTCCTTCAGCACCTCGGCAGGGGAGACGGTTTCATCCTTCAGTCGCTGGGCGCGCTGGAGGCGGTAAAGGCCAAGGGCCGTTGCCGTGTCGTTCGGTATGGAGACGCAGGAGGCAACAGCGGCCTTCATCCAGTTGAAGCGCTGGAGGATGACTTCACCCTCCACCCGCTTGGCGGCCTCGCCCGTCGGCAGGCCGGTGGCATTTTCCAGCAGCTTGAGAATACGCCATGCGCCATAGGAGGGGCAGGAGAGGTTGCGCTGCTCCTTCATCTCGCCAAAGCGGGTGAGCACCACCGGCAGGCCGGAGATGTCATCATCCAGCGCCGAATCCTCTGTCACCACGATTTCCACATGGCTGCCGAGACGGGGACCGGTCTTCTCGGAAAACAGGCCGACGACGACATCGCGGCCCGCGTTGCGGTCCCAGCGGTGCTCCAGCAGCAACATTTCGAGCGCGGTGTTCTTGAGCGGGTCAGCCGCATACTGCCGCTTGATGAAATAGGCGGTCTCGGCCAGCGCCGCGGTGAGGCGGGTGACCTCCGGCTGGCCGTTTATCAGGCGGACCAGAACGGGCAGGGGTTCATCCTCCGGCGTCTCGCCAAGGGTTTTCGGCAGAGAGGCCAGCGGCAGGGACGGCGGAATGGTAACGCCCGCGTCCTGCTTGATAACGTTGGTCGGGCGGACGGCATAGCCCGCGCCGCTCTCGGCCTTGGTGAGCTCGCCGATGAAGACGGCAGGCGCGCCGGTGAGGAAGTTCGCGCCCTGCAGCAACGGCACAACGGGGCCGTCCTCAACGCCGGGCGTGCGGTAGGTATAGGCCTTGGGCGTGAAGAAATCGCCCGGCAACTGCGGCTCCTCGGGGATCTGCTCATCCGCCCAGCGGACCCACGCCACGATGACAACGGCGAGGATCGCCACAATGATGCAGTAGATAAGGATGCGTTTTCCCTCGGACTGTCCCATTTCGCCTGCTCCGCACCGGTCCCGGTTCATTTCACGTGTCGTTTGCCTCTCCTTCCTGCCGAGTTGGGAGCCGGGAGGCAACAGTCAAGCAGGCCGATGGCCGTTTCTGGTTCGTTACGAATGTGATATTAGCCTCGTGGGGCTAGTCGGAACGTTGGGGGAGCGAAGCTATGATACGAGCCGGGATCGTTGCCGCGGGTTTGATGGTGTGCGTGTCATCCAACGCGGTCGCAGCCTCGCTGCAGGAAGAGTTCAACGCGGCTCAGGCCGCCGTTGAGAAGGGCGATTTTCCCAAGGCAGTGGCCGGTTTCGAGAAGGTGCTGGCGCAGCTGCCTGATGACCCCAAGAATCGAACGGTCGCGGTTATCCGCTCCCGCCTGGGTTCGGCCCGCCTGGCGCTTTTTGATTACGAAGGAGCGATCGAAGTGCTGGAGCAGGCGTTGCCGGGCCTGTCTGATGCGAGCTCCGGCGATGATCGTCAAAACACGCTCTATGACTTGGGTAAGGCGCGCGAAGCCTTGCTGGATTATGACGCGGCGCGGCAGGCTTTTACGACTTTGGTTTCGGAGCTTGAGGCAAACAACACGGCCAAGCCTAAGGATCTTGCGCTGTACCGGATCGCGCTCGCACGCGTCAGTCTGTTCGATGACCCGGACTTTGCCCGGCGCCAGCTTGACCTGGCCCTGCCGGTCGTGGAGTCCGCGCTGGACGAGAAAAACGATGTCCGTGCTGAGGTTTATACCCTGCGCGGACGTGCCGAACTGATGGCGGGAAAACTGCCTGACGCCAATAGCTGGTTTGAAAAGGCCCTGGCGGCGGCCGGTGGGCTCGGAACAAAAGTTACTCTCTCAGATGTCCGCATCCGAGGGGATCTGGCGTTGGCGGCGCAGCTTGTGGGGAATGACTACAAGGTGCGAAAATATCTTGCCTATACCGGCGCAGGGCGCATGGGACAGAAGAATCCGTTGAACGGATCCGATATGCCGCTGCCCGCCTGCGGAGATGCGACCGGGCTGAAGCCGGACGATGCTGCGGTAATTGAGTTCGCCATCGGCGATGATGGGCAGGTGGTCTTTGTGCAGCCTATCTATGCCACGCGCACCGGGCCCATGGCGCTGGAGTTCGCCCGAGCGGTCGCCCGCTGGTCCTGGATGCCTGAGGGGTTGAAGGATACCTCGAAGTTCTGGCGCAGCAGCGTGCGGCTGGAGTTGCGGTGCACGAAGCAGGTGGAGCGCGCCGGGTCTCTTTCCGCGCTCTGGACCGTCTATAATGATTGGCTTGAGGCGAAATCGGTTCCGTCTGATGGAGTGCAGGTCGAAGATGGAACAAGTGCTGCCAAGGCGGTGGCGCAGTGGCGTGCCGTCCTTGCTGAAAGGGAAGCCAAGGTTGGCAAGGATGACCTCTCTCTGCTGCCTTTGCTGGTAAACCTCGGCAGTAGTCCCTCTGTGCCGGGCACGGAGGGGAAAGACTTGCTTTCGCGCGCGGAGGCGATTGCCGTCGCGCACGATGCGCCTGTTGAGGTTCGTGTTGTTGTAAAGGGCCTCAACATTCAAAAACAGCCCGGCTTGTGGGGACGGCATTGGACCGCTGCTGTTAAGGATGGCTTCGCCCAATTGCTGGCTGAATTGAGGGAGAAAAACGAGGCGGCAAACCAGGCCGGGGCCTGGGTGCAGACAATGTTGGCGACCGCCCTCGAACGGCTCCGCGAGTTTGACGCTGCGGAGCAGCATTATCGAGACGTTCTTGCGCTGCCGGTATCAGTGCTTCCCACAGCCGATCCGGTCCGCCAACTCGCTGCGGTGCGGCTGGCATCGTTGAAGGCTGCCGAGAAGAAATTTGAGGAAGCAGACGGGCTGTTGCAGGCGACGGGCCTGAGCCCTGAGCAATGCGAACTGGTGGACGTCAGGCCGGTTGCCCTTAACGCGCGTATGACTTCTTCAGATTTTCCCAGACTGGCCCTGAGCTGGGGCTTCGAGGGATGGGTGAAGGTGAGCTACGATATCGACGCTGAAGGACGCGTTGTCGAACCGCGCACGGTTATCGCCTATCCACCGTTCATCTTTGGCCCCTCGACCGAGAAGGCGGTTAGTCGTTTCCGCTATCAACCGATTTATCGGGCGGGCGAGGCCATCGGCTGCACCGGCTATGAACAGGGTATCAACTATCGGTTGGGCCGTTAGGCAAGTCGCTGAAATCGGGCGTTTTCCGCAACGTTTATTCCAGAACTCAGGCGCTACGGTTTGAAATCTCTGAAAGCAATTCCATATCAATAGCCTGTTCAGAACGACTTACCCGATTTCAGCAAGCTTACTGAAGTTGGCGAGTGGGGACTGATGGATATTGCGGCTGATGAGATCTCTCTGTTTCTTGATCTTGATGGAACGCTGATCGATATCGCGCCCCGTCCTGACGCGGTTCATGTGCCGGATGACCTCGTGACCCTGCTTGGGCGGTTGCAACAGCGCCTGGGCGGCGCGGTTGCCGTTATCTCCGGGCGGCCGCTGACGGATCTGTCCCGACTCCTGCCCCGTTGCCCGGTGCCGTTGGTGGCGGAGCATGGTGCCATTTTCAAGCTGCCGCCGGGCTACCAGTTCAAGCTTGGCGCACGCTATTGCGTGCCGGAGGCGATGGCCGCCTTCGTGCGCGGCGCGCTTGGCGCGCTGGATGGCGTCATCATCGAGGAAAAGCAAAGCTGCCTGACAGTGCATTTCCGCCTCGCGCCGGAGCAGAAACCGGTGGTCAAAGCGGCTCTCGAGCGCGCGATCGACCGCTGGCCGACCTTTCGTATCAGCGAGGCCAAGATGGCGCTGGAGTTGCGCCCACGTGGCCTGGACAAGGGCACGGCGGTGCGCCGCTTGATGCGGTTTTCGCCCTTCCAGGGGCGCAAGCCCATTTTCATTGGCGATGATGTTACGGACGAGGACGGTATTCGTGCCTGCCTGCTGCTGGGCGGGCGCGGCATGCGCGTGCCGCAGGATTTTGGCGGTGGGCCTAGTTCCGTCCGGGAGTGGCTCTGGCGCATCGCGTCGCAAAGCGCACCGCAAACGGCGCAATGTCCACCCTGAGAGGGAACGCAAGAGCCCTGCAGGACGTACCAATGCTTATGACTCAGCCGAAGGAATATAACGTGGCACGACTCGTAATTGTTTCCAACCGGGTGACCATCGGCGGAAAGAAGGGACAGGCTCCGGGTGGCCTCGCCACGGCGCTCAAGGATGTTCTGACGCCCGAGACGATCTGGTTCGGATGGAGCGGCAAGCGCACGGAGACATCCGGCCGCTTGACGCAGCACAATGCTGAAGGCGCCCGGATCATCGCCATGGATTTATCGGAGGAGGATTATAGCAAATTCTATATCGGCTTCGCCAACCGCACCCTCTGGCCGTTGATGCATTACCGGCCGGGGCTGCTGCAGTTCGATCGAAGCGACTACGAAGGGTATCTGAAGGTCAACCATCGCTTCGCCGATGCCCTGATGACCATTCTTCAGCCCGACGACATCGTGTGGGTACACGATTACCATTTCATTCCGCTCGCGGCCTGCTTGCGCCAGCGCAACTTTGCCGGGCGCATCGGTTTTTACTTGCACATTCCCTTCGCGCCGCCGGCGTTGTTTTCGGTGCTGCCGCCAGGGCGGGCGCTGCTATCGGCGCTGTGCGAATATGACCATGTGGGCTTCCAGACGGAGACGGATGCTCACCACTTCCGCGCCTGCGTGCGGGATATCCTGCGCTATTCCATCAGCAAGGAAGGGGTGATTTTCGGCCCGAACCGTCCCTGTATTTCCAGCGCCATTCCGGTTGGCATCGACACGGAGGGCTTTGCCAACATGGCCGTGCAGGCCGAGCATCAGGACGATGCGGAGCGGCTGCGCGAAAGCATGGGCGGCAAGGCGCTCATTCTGGGTGTAGACCGGCTGGACTACAGCAAGGGTCTGCCGCAGCGCTTCACCGGCTATGGCCGGCTATTGGAAAAATACCCCGAGCACAGGCAGCACGTGGGCTTCCTACAGGTGGCTCCGCGCTCGCGCGATGACGTGAAGGAATATCGCGACGTCAAACGCCAGCTCGACCAGTTGGTGGGGCAGATCAACGGTCAACACGCTGATTTCGACTGGGTGCCGCTGCGCTACATCACGCGGGACATGCCTCGTTCCATGCTCGCGGGTTTCCATCGGATCGCGCGCGTTGGTCTCGTCACGCCGCTGAGAGACGGCATGAACCTCGTGGCCAAGGAATATGTGGCAGCGCAGAACCCGAATGATCCAGGCGTGCTGGTGCTCTCCCGCTTCGCCGGCGCTGCCGCCGAATTGCAGGATGCGTTGCTGATTAACCCCTTCGACCCAGAAGAGATTGCGGACGCGCTGCATATCGCGCTGACCATGTCGCTCTCGGAACGCCAGGCGCGGTGGCGGCGCATGTATGAAACCATCCGCCGTAATACGGCGGCGGCGTGGAGCCAGGCATGCCTGCAGGCGGTCATGGGCAACCGGCGGCTGGAGGCGCCGCCGTCCAGCCGCTACCACTGGCAGACGGACCAGCGGCTGGAAGCGCAGAACGAGGAAAACTGGCCGGTGCGCCCGGCGGTTTAAGCCAGGCCGAGGCGCTGCGGATAAGGCATGGCATGGGCACAGCAGGTGTGTGCCCATGCCTCGCCCGTTATGCGCCCAGCCGAGGCGAAATTATCCCTGTGCCGTGCCGTCTTGAATGCGCCGCCATGGACCCCTGACAGCTTCGCGGTGTTTCAACAAGGCAAGTCTGTTGCAGCGTTGGTTTGCAAGGAGGCGTCTGATGGCGGAACGGCAGGCACCAGGGCCAGGATATCGCGCAGTCATTCTGCCGATCTCCGCGCTGTTGATGGCAACGGCATTTCTCATCATGGGCAGCGGCGTGCAGGTGCTGGCACTGCCCATTCGCGCGGAAATACTGGATTTCTCGAACCTCACCATCGGTTTTCTCGGAACCGGCTATTTCGCCGGGTTCGTGGTGGGGTGTCTTTATAGTCCGCGCATCGTGCAGACAGCGGGGCACATCCGCACCTTCGCCGCATTGGTGGCGGTCGCCTCGGCAGTGGTGCTGCTCCATGCCATCGTGGGCGATCCGGTCATCTGGATCATCTGTCGCTTCGCGACCGGCATATGCGTTGCGGGTATTTCACTCGTGCTGGAGAGCTGGCTGCACGACTATGCGGACAACACCAACCGGGGCGTGGTTATGTCCACCTACGTGGGCATCAATCTCACGGTGATGACGATTGGTCAGATGATCGCTACCGGATTCGAGCCGTCCCGCTTCGAGGCGCTGGCGATTTCTTCCATCCTCGTTTCGTTTGCGGCCGTGCCCATCGCGCTCACCCGCTCGGCCCAGCCCGCGCCGCTGGTGGCGGTGCGTCTCAGGCCGCGTTATCTGTTCAAGCTGTCGCCCGCCGGGTTTGTGGGCAGCTTCCTTATCGGCATGGCGCATGGCGCATTCTGGACCCTGACGCCGGTCGTTGCCCGCGGGGCCGCCGAGGCCTCGCCGGATTATGGGCCGCAAAACGCCGTGGCCTATGCGGCCTGGTTCATGAGCGCGGCGGTGATCGGTGGCGCGCTGGCACAGGCCCCGCTCGGCAAGATTTCCGACCGGATGGAACGGCGCGTTCTTCTAATCCTCATCTGTGGTCTGTCCGCCATTGTCGGCATTTTCGTTATCCAGACGCTGGGCACGAGCCTTGGTTATTGGACAGCCCTTTTCTTCGGCGCAGTGACGCTGCCCGCCTATGCGGTGGCGGCCGCCCATGTGTTCGACTTCACGCCGAAGGAGGACATCGTGGAGGCATCCTCCGCCCTGCTCATGGTCAATGCGGCAGGTTCGGCCATCGGCGCGCCGGTGGCCGCTGCTTCCATCGACGCCATGGGCGGGCAAGGCCTCTACTGGTTCAACGGCCTCGTCCAGATATTGCTGATCGGCTATGTCGTCTGGCGTATGCGGATCCGCGAGGCTCCACCGGAAGAGATCAAGGTTCAGTACGACTTCGCCGCGACTTCTCCGGTGATTTCAACCGCCGCGACGGATCTGGAGCACGGTTTGGGCAAGAGCTGAAGGCGGTTTTCGGACCTTGCCCAGGGGGAGCACTGCTCCCCCTGGCGGTCCCTGCTTCGGGCGGCTCCAATGCTTCAGGCGGGCAGAGGGCCCAGGCCCTCTGCACAGACAAGCAACCCCGCCTTACACCGCAGCCTTGCGCGGGCGGCCAGGCTTGCGGCGCGGCGCTGCTTCCGCTTCCTCGCTGTTGGCGGCTTTGGCAGGAGTCTTTGACACCGGCTTCAGTACCGGGCGGGCGCTGGTCATCGCCTGCGGCTTCAGAAGCGGCTTCAGGTAATGCCCGGTGTAGCTGCGCGGGTTGGCGGCGACATCTTCCGGCGTGCCGGTGGCGATGATTTCACCGCCGCGCGAGCCGCCTTCGGGGCCGAGGTCCACAATCCAGTCTGCTGTTTTAATAACTTCGAGATTATGCTCGATGACGACGACCGTGTTGCCCTGCTCGACGAGGGCATGCAGCACCTCCAGCAGCTTGCGAACGTCCTCGAAGTGAAGGCCGGTGGTCGGCTCATCGAGGATGTAGAGAGTGTTACCGGTGGCGCGGCGGGACAACTCCTTCGCCAGCTTGACGCGCTGCGCCTCACCGCCGGAAAGGGTGGTTGCCTGCTGGCCGATCTTCACATAGCCGAGGCCCACTTCCTTCAGCATGGCCAGCTTGTCGCGGATCGGCGGCACGGCGGAGAAGAATTCCACACCGTCCTCGACGGTCATCTCCAGCACGTCCGCAATGGACTTGCCCTTGAATTTGATCTCCAGCGTTTCGCGGTTGTAGCGATGGCCGTTGCAGGTATCGCAAGTCACATACACGTCCGGCAGGAAGTGCATCTCGATCTTGAGGACGCCATCGCCCTGGCACGCCTCGCAGCGGCCGCCCTTCACGTTGAAGGAGAAGCGGCCGGCCTTGTAGCCGCGCGCCTGCGCCTCGGGCAGCCCGGCGAACCACTCGCGGATCGGCGTGAATGCCCCGGTGTAGGTGGCCGGGTTGGAGCGCGGCGTGCGCCCGATGGGAGACTGGTCGATGTCAATGACCTTGTCCAAATGCTCAAGGCCTTCGAGCGCATCGTGCGCGCCGGGGATGACGCGGCTGCCGTTCAGCTTGCGCGTGGCGGCGTTGAACAGCGTGTCGAGCGTAAGGGTGGATTTACCCGAGCCCGACACGCCGGTGATGCAGGTAAGGGTGCCGAGCGGAATGGAGGCATCGACATTCCGCAGGTTGTTGGCCCGCGCGCCCCGAATGGTGATGAATTTGCCCGAGCCGGGGCGACGCTGCTCCGGCAGCGGCACCATGCGGCGGCCGGAGAGGTAAGCGCCAGTGAGGCTGTTCTCCGACGTCATGATATCCTGCGGCGTGCCTTCGGCGATGATCGCGCCGCCGTGGACGCCCGCGCCGGGGCCCATGTCGATCACATGGTCGGCAGTGCGGATGGCATCCTCGTCATGCTCCACCACGAGCACGGTGTTGCCGAGGTCGCGCAGGCGCTTCAATGTCTCCAGCAGCCGGTCGTTGTCGCGCTGGTGCAGACCGATGGAGGGTTCGTCCAGCACATAAAGCACGCCGGTGAGGCCGGAGCCGATCTGGCTGGCAAGGCGGATGCGCTGGCTCTCGCCGCCCGAAAGCGTGCCGGAGGAGCGGGAGAGGTTAAGGTAATCGAGGCCGACGTTATTGAGGAAGCCGAGGCGATCGGAAATTTCCTTCAATACCTTCTCGGCGATCGCAGCCTGTTTCGGCGTCAGCTGGGCGGCAAGCTCGCCGAACCACGCCAGCGCGTCGGCCACCGATTTCTCGGTCACTTCCGAAATGGTGCAGCCACCCACTTTCACCGCCAGCGCTTCCGGCTTGAGGCGCGCGCCGTTGCATGTCTCGCATGGGGCCGAGGCTTGGTAACGGGACAGCTCCTCGCGCATCCACGAGGATTCGGTGTCGCGCCAGCGGCGGTCTAGATTGTTCAGCACGCCCTCGAACGGCTTCATCACCTGGTAGCGCTTGCGGCCGTCCTGAAAGACGAGCGGCACGGCTTCGCCCTTGGTGCCGTGGAGGATGATGTCTTGCACCTTTTTGGGCAGTTCCTGCCAGGGCGTATGCACTGAGAAGCAGAAGTGATCCGCCAGGCTCTCGAGCACCTGCATGTAGTAAGGCGAGGGCGGGTTCGACTTTGCCCACGGCAGGATGGCGCCGTCGGCAATGCTCAACTCACCGTTGGGCACCGCCAATTCGGCATCGAAATAGAGTTTTTCGCCCAGGCCGTCGCAGGTGGGGCAGGCGCCGTGCGGGTTGTTGAACGAGAACAGGCGCGGCTCGATTTCGGAAATCGTGAAACCGGAGACCGGACAGGCGAACTTCTCGGAAAAGATGATCCGCTCCGGCTCGCCTTTGTCGCCAGTCTTGCCTGCCATTTCGGCAACGGCGAGACCGTCCGCCAGCTTCAGCGCAGTTTCGAGCGAGTCGGCGAGGCGGGTGGCGACGCCCTCCTTCACCACGATGCGGTCCACCACCACGTCGATGTCGTGCTTGAAC
Source organism: Pedomonas mirosovicensis (assembly GCF_022569295.1). Taxonomy (NCBI): domain Bacteria; kingdom Pseudomonadati; phylum Pseudomonadota; class Alphaproteobacteria; order Sphingomonadales; family Pedomonadaceae; genus Pedomonas; species Pedomonas mirosovicensis. Next base: position 1,338,301 of record NZ_JAKFIA010000001.1, read on the forward strand.
TTCTTGTCGAGCGCGGGAACCTCATCGATATCGTAGAACTCGCCGTCGACCTTCAGGCGCTGGAAACCCTGCTTGCGAAGCTCCAGCATTTCCTTGCGGTACTCGCCCTTGCGGCCGCGCACGATGGGGGCCAGCAGGTAAAACCTCGTGCCCTCCGGCAGCGCCAGGATGCGGTCGACCATCTGGCTGACCGTTTGCGCCTCGATGGGAAGACCCGTGGCGGGAGAGTAGGGCACGCCGACGCGCGCCCAGAGAAGGCGCATGTAGTCGTAAATCTCGGTGACCGTACCGACGGTCGAGCGCGGGTTCTTCGAGGTGGTCTTCTGCTCGATGGAGATGGCAGGAGACAGGCCCTCGATATGGTCCACATCCGGCTTTTGCATCAGCTCCAGGAACTGACGCGCGTAGGCGGAGAGGGACTCCACGTAGCGGCGCTGGCCCTCGGCGTAGATGGTATCGAACGCTAGGGACGACTTGCCGGAGCCGGACAGGCCGGTGATGACCACCAGCTTGTCGCGGGGGATGTCCACGTTGATGGACTTGAGGTTATGTTCGCGTGCGCCGCGGATCGAAATATGGGTCAACATGGTTGTACTTGTTCCATATTTGTTCGCCTAACTCAAGAGGCTAGGCGTAGAGCCCCGATGGGGTTTCTCGCCGTCCGGTATCATCGCGGCGCCCCTTGGATGAGCGGCACGGGAAAGTCTTCCGGAAACGGCCTTCTCCACAACAGCGAGGAGGCAAAAAAGTCAAGCGAAGCATGGCTGTAATCAGGACGGCATGCGGTGCCCTGTGGCCCGCTTCCGACCGCTGGCGGGGCATGCGCCAGGCGAAGGCTTGCCGTCTCAGAAGCCCCGGTTCAATTGCGCCGTCGGAATGGCGCAGCGGGGGTAGCCGGCCGCCTCGTCCACGCAGAACATCTCGATGCCATCCCGCACCTCCACGCGCCCGAAAATAGGCGCGACGGTGCGGGTGCGCGCAGCCGCCATCGCCTCGTCCACGGTGCGGTACTGGGCGAGCCATTCCAGGCTGAAGCGAGTAGGGACGATGATGAGCCACTTGCCGGCCTCGCCCTCCGCGATGGCCTGGTCTGGGCGAATCCACACCGAGTGCACCGACTCCCCGCCGTCGTGGGCGGCAAGCTGGTCGGCAGGGGCCGCCGCTACGTAGAACAGGGTATCGAATCGCTTGGGAGACTCGGGCGGCGTGACCCAGCGCGCGATGGGAACGGCGCGGTCAGCGGCCAGCCGGAGGTCGTGGTTGCGGAGGAAGTCCGCGAATGGCAGGGCGCCGGAGGCAATGGGGGCGCGATTATCGCTCAGGGCGTCCAGTTCGCTGCCGGAGATCAGTGCGCCATCGCTGGCCCGGTGGGCAAGAAGAATGCCTGCTTCTTCATAGGCCTCGCGCAGCGCCGCGATGCGGCAGGCGGCCTCAAAGGGGGCAAGGGCGGGAAAACCTTCCGCCAGGTCGCTTGCGGCCAGATCGCTGTCCTGCGCGTCTACCTTGCCGCCTGGAAACACCAGCGCGCCCGAGGCAAAGCCAATGGAGCGATTTCGCACGACCATGAAGACTTCAAGGCCATGCGGCGTGTCGCGGAGGAGAAGAAGCGTGGCGGCGGGAACGGCGGGGACAGGCTGACTCGTCATGGCCTTGAATGTGGCAGCGACAACCGGGTTGTTCAAGGAAATGGGGCCTTGCAGCGCGGAAGGCCAACGACTTTGGGCTTTCCCAGCTCTTTTTTTACAGGAGGGGCCCATGCGCGGCGGCGCACAGACTATCGAGCCCCCTCCTGTACCTCCCATTTGTTTTGAGCGGAACGCGCCCGGTCGACACCGGGTACGATCCGAAAAATCGAAGGGGGGCGGGGGACAAGTCCCCCGCAAGAAACCAGAGACGTTACCCGCGCGGCACGGCCCCGCACTGGGCGCGGTCGAGCAGCAGGTGGTCGGCCAGCACGAGGGCCATCATGGCCTCGGCCACCGGCGCGGCGCGGATGCCGACGCAGGGGTCGTGGCGGCCCTTGGTGACGACTTCCGTCTCCGTGCCGCTGCGGGTGACGGTGGGCACGGGCGTGAGGATGGAGGAGGTGGGCTTGATGGCCATGCGGACCACCACATCCTGCCCGGTGGAGATACCGCCCAGGATGCCGCCTGCGTTGTTGCTGAGGAAGCGGGGCTTGCCGTCCGGCCCGAGACGCATGGCATCGGCATTTTCCTCGCCACGCAGACGGGCCGCTTCGAAGCCGTTGCCGATTTCGACGCCCTTGACCGCGTTGACGGTCATCATGGCGCAGGCGAGGTCGGAATCCAGCTTGGCGTAGATGGGCGCGCCAAGGCCGGCCGGCACGCCGCTGGCCACCACCTCGACCACCGCGCCCAGCGACGAGCCGGACTTGCGGGCGGCATCCAGCGCCTCGGCCCAGCGCTCGGCAGCGCTTGGGTCGGGGCAGAAGAAGGGGTTGGCGTCGATGGCGGCGTCATTGAAGTTGGCGCGGTCGATGGCGTCGCCGCCCAGCTCGACGAGGTAGCCGCGGATGCGGATGCTCTCGCCCAGTACCTTGCGGGCGATCGCCCCGGCCGCGACGCGCGCCGCTGTCTCGCGGGCGGAGGAACGGCCGCCGCCGCGATAATCGCGGAAGCCGTATTTGGTGTCGTAGGTCCAGTCTGCATGGCCGGGACGGTAGGCCTCGGCAATGTTGCCGTAATCCTTCGAGCGCTGGTCAACGTTCTCGATGACGAGGCTGATCGGGGTGCCGGTGGTCTTGCCCTCGAACACGCCGGAGAGGATGCGGACCTGATCCGGTTCCTGCCGCTGGGTGGTGAAGCGGCTTTGGCCGGGGCGGCGCTTATCGAGGAAGGGCTGGATGTCAGCTTCGGTCAGGGGCAGGCCCGGCGGGCAGCCGTCCACGACGACGCCGAGGGCAGGCCCATGGCTTTCGCCCCAGGTGGTGAAGCGAAGCAGGTGACCGAAGCTGTTCCAACTCATGCGAGACGTTCCATCCGTTGAAGCAGGGAGCCCTTAGGACAGGGCAATATCCGGCGCATCCTCGGCCTTCATGCCGATGATGTTGTAGCCGGCGTCAACGTGATGGATCTCGCCGGTCACGCCCGCGGACAGGTCGGAGAGCAGGTAGAGACCGGCCCCGCCTACATCCTCGATGGTGACGTTGCGGCGCAGCGGCGAATTCAGTTCGTTCCACTTCAGAATGTAGCGGAAGTCGCCGATGCCGGAGGCGGCCAGAGTCTTGATCGGGCCGGCGGAAATGGCGTTCACGCGTACTTTCTTGGGGCCCATGTCCATCGCCAGGTACTTCACGCTGGTCTCCAGCGCGGACTTGGCAACGCCCATGACGTTGTAGTGCGGCACCACCTTCTCCGCGCCGTAGTAGGAGAGGGTGAGGAGCGAGCCGCCGTTCGGCATCAGCTCTTCCGCCCGCTTGGCGACGGCGGTGAAGGAATAGACGCTGATGTTCATGGTCATCAGGAAGTTGTCGAGGGTGGTGTCGACGTACCGGCCCCGCAGCTCTTCCTTGTTCGAGTAGCCGATGGCGTGGACAACGAAATCGAGCGTGCCCCAGCGCTCTTTGATCGCATCGAAGGCCGCATCGATGGAGGCCATGTCCGATACGTCACAGGAAATCAGAAAGTCGGAGCCCACTGATTCCGCCAAGGGCCGCACCCGCCGTTCCAAAGCCTCGCCCTGGTAGCTGAACGCCAGCTCGGCGCCCTGGGCCGCCAGAGCCTGCGTGATGCCCCAAGCCAGGGAGCGATCATTGGCGACGCCCATGATCAGGCCACGCTTGCCTGCCATCAGACCTGTCATTTTCTTTGTCTCCGTTCTCTATTCCGGATGTTGGCGCGTCAATGGCATGGCAGGCAAGCGCCGGTCAACTAAGCGTTTCTGCCTTCCGAAGAACTTCCAACCGCAATGCCGCATTCAACTGTGCGCCGAGCACCAGGCCAATCCCTAAAACATAAAAGAACAGGAGGGTCACTATGATCCCTGCAAGGCTGCCGTAAGTAACGTTGTACGACCCCATCATGGTGAGGGCCAGCGGCAGCAGATGCGTTGCCGCGATCCAGATGGCGGCGGTGAGCAGCGCGCCGGGCCAGTGGCGGACCGGCAGGGCCTCGCGCGGGGTGAGCGCGCGGAACATGCCGTAAATGCCAAGCACCAGAATGGCGGGGGCGACGCCGGAGCCGACGAGCTTCATGAAGTCGGTGATGCCGCTGAGCCAGGGCAGGTAGCTCTCGATCATCTTCCGCGCCGCGTTGAGGACGAACTGGGCAATCATGGAGGAGAAGAGCACCAGCGCCGAGGCGATGACCAGAAGCGTGGACTGGAGCCGCTTGTACCAGAGGGAGCGATCCGACGTCTGATCGTAGGCCATGAGCACGATGACGCGGACGGTCTCGATGAAGTTGGCGGCGGTCCAGACCGTGACGATCGCGCCGAAGGTGAGCAGGCCCCTCTTGGTCGAACTGGCCAGCACCTCGTTGATAGGGGCGATCAGAACATCGGCCACCTGCGACGGAACCGAGTTCACCAGTATCTGGACGGCGCGCAGCCCTTCATCGGTGCGACCGAAGAACCCGGCCAGGCTGACGCAGAAAATGAAGAAGGGAAAGAGCGTCAGCAAGGTGAGATAGGCAAGGTTTCCGGCCAGGATCCCGCCGTTATCGGAGAAGAAGCCTGAGGCGGTCTTGCTGATGATTCGTCCGGCCGGGGTGTCGAGCAGGGTCGATGAGAGAATGCGCCATCTGGTCATAAGCTGTTTCGTAGCAAGGGGGCGAGGTTACGACAGGCCCCAGGACTCGCGCGGGTTGCGGCGCTTTCCTGCCGCCCAGGTCTCCGCAAAACGCTTGAGCTCGGCATCGGGCTCACCGGTATCGATCATCAGGCGGACCAACTGGTCGCCGCGCGCGCCATCCTTGCGGGTGAAGCCCTTGCCGCGCAGGCGCAGCAGCTTGCCCGAGGTGGAACCTGCAGGCACGCTCAGCATGACCGCGCCATCGACCGTCGGCACCTTGATCTTGGCGCCCAGCACCGCCTCGTCCAGCCGCAACGGCAGGTCGAGGAGCACATGATCGCCATCCCGCGTGAACAGGGCGTGGGGTTTGACGTGCAGCGAGACCAGCGCATCGCCCGCGCCTCCAGGGCCAGGGTCGCCCTGACCGGCAAGGCGCAGCTGCTGCCCCTCGACGAAGCCGGGCGGCAGCTTGATCTGGAGGGTCTTGCCGGTTCTGAGCGTCAAACGCTGCGGTTCCAGACGGGCCGCGGCCTCGAAGGGGATATCGAGGCGGTATTCCACCGTGCGCCCCTTGGGCCGGGGGCGGGCGCTCGCGGTGCGTTCTTCCCCGCCGAAGCCCGCGCCGAACGGGTTGCCGGCCCCGGCCCCGGCTCCAGCCCTGCGCCGACCGCCGCCGAAGAACTGGGCGAAGATGTCCATGGGATCGCCTTCAAAGGCGAAGCCGCCGCCGGCAGAGCCGGAGCCGCTCCGGTTTTGCCAAGCCTGTTCGAACGGAGAGCGCGCGGCGCCATCCGGGCCAATCTCGCCGCGGTCGAACTTGGCGCGCTTGTCCGGATCACCCAGAATGGCATAGGCCGCCGAGACCTCCTTGAAGCGCTCGGCCGCCTTGGGGTTGTCTGCATTCCGGTCGGGGTGAAGTTCCTTTGCCAGCTTACGATAGGCCTTCTTGATCTCGTCGTCGCTGCTGCCGCGCGCCACCCCAAGCACGCTGTACGGATCTCTCGCCACCGCTGCTTCCTCATCTTACTGTTGCAATAATGCAACGCCCGGCTCTCAAGGTAAGCATTAGACGAGCCGTTGTGAAGGGCGGCTGGCGAAATCCTCCAACCCGCCGGGGGAGTTACGCGCCGTCAGCGCCTCAACCCGCATCCGTGGCCGGACGGGGACGCACTGTGTGCAGGTTCTGGCGCGGCTACCCGCGCACCACGCGCCAACTGCCATCCGCCTGGCGGCAGGCCGTGCCTGAGCTGGTGCCCGACCGGCCCTCGCGCAGCGTGACGGATGTGGTGAAATCGCGACAGTTCTGCCCCTCGGCCGTGGCGTAGCTGGTGCTGGTGGGCGAAACGGTGCCACGGTTGCCGGTATCCGGGTTGGACCAGGCAAAGGACTGACCGACCGAGCCTTCGCTCAGCGCCCGCTGGGTGGCGGAGGACAGCTCGTTCTTGTCCTTGTTGTCCAGGCTCTGGCCGATCTCGCCGCCCAGATAACCGCCCGCAACCGCACCGAGGATCATGCCAATCGTGCCGCTGGTGCCGCTGCCGCCAATCGCCTTGCCGGCCACGGCGCCCACAGCCGCGCCGCCGATGGTGCCGATCCGCTCGCGATCCGCGCCTTCGCACGCGCAAAGAGCAAGAGAAATGGACGCAATCAGGATAACTCGTTTTATCATCATCATTGCTCCCTCAACGCTCGAGGGAGTAAACGCCCGAAGGCGGATTATGGGATCAGATGGGAAGCGTTATGGCGAATACTCCTCTTGCGGAACCTTATGAGATCTTCCGGGAATGGTTCGCCGAGGCGCAGGAAAGAGAGCCCAATGACGCCAATGCCATGGCGCTGGCAACGGCGGATGCCCAAGGCCGTCCCTCGGTTCGCATGGTGCTGATGAAAGCCTGGGACGAGGCGGGCTTCGTCTTCTACACCAATCTGGAAAGCCGGAAGGGCAGGGAGCTGGCGGAGAACCCCAACGTCGCGCTGCTGTTCCACTGGAAGTCGCTGCGCCGGCAGGTGCGGATCGAGGGTCCGGCGCTACCGGTGACGGAGGAGGAGGCTGACGCCTACTTCGCCTCCCGCCCGCGCGATTCGCAGATCGGGGCATGGGCCTCCGCCCAGTCCCGCCCGCTCGACGGCCGGGCGACCTTTCTTGGGCGCATCGCCCAGGAGGCGGCGCGGTTTGGCCTCGGGACAGTGCCGCGCCCGCCGTTCTGGTCGGGCTTCCGCGTGGCGCCGGAGCGGATCGAATTCTGGGAAGACCGGGCGTTCCGGCTGCATGAACGGCGCTTCTTTGTCCGGGGTGACGCGGGCTGGAGCTGGACCTACCTTTACCCGTAAGCCTGAAGCCGGGAGCAGATACGAATGAAGACAGGCGAATGAGCGAACCTGCGAACCTGAAGCGCCGGGCGGCCACGGCATCGGTGGTTCTCGCCATCCTGCTGATCGGAGCCAAGGTGGTGGCGACGCTCAGAACAGGGTCCGTCGCCATGCTGGGCTCGCTGGCGGACTCGGCGCTCGATCTGCTGGCCTCGCTCATCACCCTGATGGCGGTGCGGATCGCCTCGACTCCGGCCGATGACAACCACCGCTTCGGTCATGGCAAGGCCGAGGCCATTGCCGCCCTGGTGCAGACCGGCATCATCCTGGCCTCCGCCCTCGGCATCGGCTGGCGGGCCGTGCTGCGGATCATCGACCCGGAGCCGGTGAGCGCACCGTTGATGGGCGTGGGCGTCTCGCTTCTCGCCATTGTCGCCACGCTTGGGCTGGTGGCCTACCAGCGCTCGGTGGTGCGCCGGACGGGCTCCATCGCCATCAACACGGACATGCTCCATTACCAGAGCGACCTGCTGCTCAACGCCTCGGTTATCCTGGCGCTGGGGTTGGAAAGCGGGCTGGGATTGACGGGGGCGGATTCCGCCTTCGGCTTGCTCATCGCCCTGTACCTGGCCTGGGGTGCTCTCAGCAATGCCCGCCACGCCATCGACATGCTGATGGACAAGGAGTGGGCTCCAGAGCGGCGGGCGCAGGTGGTGCAACTGGCAGCGGCCCATCCGGAAGTGAAGGGCGTGCATGAACTGCGAACCCGCAGCAGCGGCACCGACGACTTCATCCAATTTCATATCTGGGTGCATCCGGCCATGACGCTGGAGGAGGCCCACCGGGTATCGGACGAGGTGGAGGCGCAGGTGCGGCAGGGCTTTCCGCAGGCGGATATTCTCATCCATGTCGACCCGGAAGGGCACATCGAGGAAAACGAGCGGGGCATGGAGCCCCTTCCCAACCAGCCCATTCCTGACCAGAAGGATCTGCGCGCATGAAGAAGCTGCCCATCTACCAGATCGACGCCTTCACCAACCGCCCGTTCGCAGGCAACCCGGCGGCGGTGATGCCGCTGGAAGAATGGCTTCCGCCCGAGATGATGCAGCGCATCGCCGCCGAGAACAATCTGGCCGAGACCGCTTTTTTCGTGAAAACGCCGGGCGGCGACGCGGACTATCACCTGCGCTGGTTCACCCCGGCTATGGAAATCGAGCTGTGCGGCCACGCAACGCTCGCCTCGGCGTTTGTCATCTTCACCGAACTGAACCGGGAGCTGGACCGGGTGCGCTTCTCGACTGAGAAGGCAGGGCCGCTGGCCGTGACCCGCAAGGGCGATCGGCTGAGCCTGGACTTCCCCGCTCGCGCGCCCAAGGCCGCCCAGCCCGACGAGGCGCTGGCAGCCGCCATGGGCGCTGCGCCGACCGAGTGGCTGACCTTCGGCAACAAGCATTTCCTCCTCTACCCGGATGAGGCGACGGTTGCCCGCCTCCAGCCGGACATGCGGGCGCTGCGCCAGCAGTTCGATGGCTATGGCGTCATCGCCACGGCGCGGGGCGAGGGGGAGGTGGACTTCGTCTCCCGCTTCTTCGCGCCGGGCCTGGGCGTGGACGAAGACCCGGTGACGGGCTCGGCCCACTGCCTGCTCATCCCCTACTGGGCGGAGAAACTGGGCAAGGAAGCAATGTTCGCCCGCCAGATCAGCGCGCGTGGCGGCGACCTGTGGTGCCGCCTCGATGGCGAGCGGGTCGAGATCACCGGCCAGTGCGTGGAGGTGATCCGGGGAACGTTCTCGGTTTAAGGTGTTGTTCTCTAAGCTGCGCTTGTTCGCAGGAGGGGCTTACCCCTCCTGCACCTCCCATTCGTTTTTCGGGCCGTTTCCTGCATGGCTGCTGATGCAGGCTGGATCATGGATCGCGCCTGCTCCTTATAATCATTCAATTCAAAAGACGTTGAAGAGGGTGCGCTACCGGGGATGGATACGCGGCCCTGTGCGTGCAGTATCCAGCTCACGCAACCGCTTATGAAAAGCGCGGCCCCAAAAACGAACGGGAGTGCAGAGGAAGCCCGTTTCTTGTGCGCCTCCGCGCACGGGGACCCTCTGCGACAAGAAAAATCGAAAACCCTACCCGCGTGACCACCGCTCGGCGGCGGCATCGTCTTCGGCGCGGGCGGCGACCCAGTGGGTGCCGGTATCGCCTTCTTCCTTCTTCCAGAAGGGAGCTTTGGTTTTGAGCCAGTCCATGAGGAACATGGCAGCCTCGAACGCCGCGTGGCGGTGGGCGGAGGCGATGGCGACGAGGACGATCTGGTCGCCGGGCATCAGGCGGCCGTGGCGATGGATGATGGTGCCGCCGAGCAGGGGCCAGCGTGTTTCGGCTTCGCGGGCGATCGCCTCCAGCTGGCGCTGGGCCATGGCGGGGTAGTGTTCCAGCGTCATGGCGGTGATGGGCTGGCCGTCCGTCCTGTCATGCATGAGCATGTCGCGCACGAGGCCGGTGAAGGTGACGAGCGCGCCGATGTCCGTACGCTTGTCCCGCAGCCGGTCGAGCTCGGCGGCGACGTTGAAGTCGTGCGGCTGGATGCGGACCTCGATCATCCCCCGGTCACCGGCGGAAAGAGGGCGATCTCATCGGTGGAGGAGACGGGGTGGGCGTCGTCCGCATAGTCCTGATTGACGGCGACGCGGATGGCGCTGCGGTTTTCCAGAACGGCGGCATAGTCGGGCCCACGGGAGGCCAGCCAGCCGAGCAGCGCGCCGACGCTTGTCACGCCGTCGGGAAGCGCCACGTCTTCCTCGTCGCGGCCGATCCGTTCCCGTACCCAGGAGAAGTAAAGCAGTTTCATAAGCAGGCCCTTGGCGCGTGTGGCCGTCAGGTCATGTGCTTGAGGCCGACCCGCAGGTAATCATAGCCGGTAATCAGGGTCATGACCGCCGCCGCCCACAGGCACAGAAGGCCAATTTCATGGGCCGGCAGCATGTTGCCGACCGCGCCTTCAAGGATGAGCGCGCCCAGCGCAATCATCTGGAAGGCGGTCTTCCACTTGGCGAGGCGGCTGACCGGAACGGAGACGGCCGCGCCCGCCAGAAACTCGCGCAGACCCGACACCGCGATCTCCCGCAGGAGAATGATGAGGCCGGCGATCACGTTGACCCCGCTGATCGTCCGCTCGGCGATGAGCATGACGATGACCGCCGCCACCATGATCTTGTCGGCGATGGGATCGAGAAACTGGCCGAGCTTGGAGACGGTGCCGCGCGCACGGGCGAGGTAACCGTCGAAATAATCGGTGATTCCGGCCATGCAGAAGATCACGAAGGCCAGAAGCGAGCCCAGCCAGGTGGGCCCCCACAGCATGAAGACAAGCAGGGGCACGGCCAGAATGCGGCTGAGCGTTAGAAGATTGGGTAAGCTTGTAAGCATCGCAGGGCACAGTAGGCGAGTCGGCAGCGCTTCTCAACCATCAGGCAGGGGGCGGCTTGCACAAATGCGCGCGAGGCTTCCGTTTCTCGCGCATAAAACGCTCGTGGGGACGCCTGTGTTGCCGGATGAAGGCGCAGGCGGGGGGTGTCAGACATTCTGCTCGACTTGACGTTTACGTTAACGTAAAGCGAATAGCAGGAGGAGCGCACGGCATGGACGAGGCGATTGCACCGGCTGAGGATATGGCGGCCACCCGGACCTTCCGGGCGCTGGACTATCCTTTCGGCCGCGCCGCGCCGGCGCCGGGGGCGCTCAGGGAAGTTGCCGAAGGCGTTTACTGGCTGCGGATGCCGCTGCCGTTCTCGCCCCGTCATATCAACCTCTACGTGCTGGAGGGCGACGACGGCTGGACAATCATCGACACCGGCCTGCGTTGGGGCGAGACCCGGATGCTATGGGAGCAGGCGCTTGCCGGCCCGCTGGCGGGCAAGCCCGTGACGCGGGTGCTGGTGACTCATTTTCATCCCGATCATCTGGGCCTTGCCGGCTGGCTGTGCGAGCGCACGGGCGCGCACCTTTACATGTCGCGCAGCAATTACCTGCTGGCCTCCATGCTTATTTTCAGCGCGATGCCGGAGCCGCCCGAGGCGGCGCTGGACTTCTACCGGCGGGCCGGATGGGGGGAGGCGGATCTGGCTGCCTTCCGCCAGCGCGGATGGAATGGCTTTGCCCGCGCGGTTCATGCCTTGCCCACGTCGTTCCGGCGGGTGCGCGAAGGGGATATACTGCGGATCGGCCGTCATGCGTGGCGTATCGTCGCCGGCGAGGGGCACGCGCCGGAGCATCTGTGCCTGGTGTGCGACGACCTCGGCGTGATGATCGCCGGTGACCAGGTGTTGCCGCATATCAGCCCCAACGTATCGGTTACCCCGATGGAGCCGGAGAGCAACCCCTTGCGGGATTGGCTGGAGAGCATCGAGGCGCTGCGGGCGCTGAGCCAGGACCTGCTGGTGCTGCCCGCCCATGGCGAACCCTTCTACGGACTGCATGAGCGGCTCGACCAGCTGGCGGCGGAACATGCCCTCAAGCTGGAGGCGCTGCTGGCGCATTGCGCCGCGCCGCGCACGGTGGTCGAGTGCTTCGAGGCGCTGTTTCAGAAGCGAATTACGGTCAGCGACATCATGTCCGCTACCGGCGAAGCGCTGGCCCACTTGAACTATCTGAAATATTGCGGCCGGATGGATATCCGGCTGGAGGATGGAGTGGCGGTCTACTCCGCCTGCTGAGGTTGGGAAAGGAAGGGTTGAGATGACGGCATGGGAGCGGCCCTGGCTGGCCAACTACAGTCATGAAGCGGCCTGGGATACCCGTTTCGAGGCAATGCCGGTGCATCATATTCTGGAGCGCTCGGCCAGCGTGACGCCGAATGCGCCCTACCTCGAATTCCTCGGCCGCAGCTACACCTACGGCGAGGTGATGGACCTGGTTTGCCGGGCCACCAAGGGCTTCCAGAAGCTGGGAGTGCAGAAGGGCGTGAAGGTGGGCCTCTTCCTGCCCAACTGCCCGCAATATGTGATCGCCTACTACGCCATCCTGAAGGCGGGCGGCACGGTGGTGAACTTCTCGCCGCTCTACTCGGTCGACGAGCTGGCCGCGCAGGTGGAGGATTCAGAGACGGACATCATGGTCTGTCTCGACGTGGCGAGCCTCTATGCCACCATCAGCCAGGTGCTGGAGCGCAGCCGCCTCAAGTGCCTGGTGGTCGGCTCTCTGGCGCGGGCGCTGCCGCCAGTGAAGAGCGTGCTCTACCGTCTGTTCCGCCGGCGGGAGCAGGCGGAAGTGACCATCGATGAGCGCCATGTGGCCTTCGAGGCGCTGGTCTCCAACGACGGCAGGCCCGCACCGGTGCAGATCAACCCGGAAGAGGATCTGGCCCTCTTGCAATACACCGGTGGCACCACCGGCCGTCCCAAGGGCGCGATGCTGACCCACGCCAACCTGTCCATCAACGCCCAGCAGGTGGCGGCGGTGGACAATGAGGCCTACACCCAGCCCCAACGGATGCTGGGCGCGCTGCCGTTCTTCCACGTGTTCGCCAACACCGTGGTGCTCAACATGACGACGCTGGTGGGCGGCGAGGTCATCATGCTGCCGAAGTTCGAGCTGGGGCAGGCGATCAAGACCATCCGCCGCACCAAGGTGACGGTGCTGCCCGGCGTGCCCACCATGTACACGGCGATGCTGAATCACGCGGCGCGGCAAGAGCAGGACCTGGCCTCGCTGCGGCTGTGCATTTCGGGCGGCGCGCCGCTGCCGGTGGAGCTGAAGGCGCAGTTCGGCACCGCCACGCCGGCCGTGCTGGTGGAAGGCTACGGGCTGACGGAAAGTTCGGGCGTGGTCTCGGTCAATCCATTCCACGGGGTCAACAAGCCGGGCTCCATCGGCCTGCCGTTGCCGGGCACCGACATCGTGATCGTGGACAAGGACGATCCGACCAGGGTGCTGCCCGTGGGCGAGGCGGGAGAGCTGACCATCGGCGGCCCGCAGATCATGCGCGGCTACTGGCGGCGCGACAACAAGGACGTGTTCGTGGATGGCCGCCTGCGGACCGGCGACGTGGGCTACATCGACCCGGACGGCTACACCTTCATCATCGACCGGATGAAGGACATGATTACGGTCGGCGGGTTCAAGGTCTATCCGCGCATGCTAGAGGAGCTGCTCTACCAGCACCCGGCGGTGCAGGAGGCGACGGTGATCGGCATTCCCGACGACTACCTCGGCCAACGGCCCAAGGCCTTCGTGGTGCTGAAGCCGGACCACGCGCACGAGGTGGATGGGGCGGCGCTGCTCGCCTGGCTCAACGGCAAGGTGGCCAAGCACGAGCGGGTGGCGGCCATTGAGATCCGCGACAGTCTGCCCAAGACCATGATCGGCAAGCTCTCGAAAAAGGAGCTGGTGGAGGAGGAAATGGCGCGGCGGGTCTCGGCTGTCGCCGTTGCCGCGCACAAGGGCTGAGCCGCGGCTTTCCCGATAAACGGGCTTGATGCAACAGGACGGGCGGGCAGCGGCATCCCCGCCCGGTTCTGCCGGCGCGCCGCGCATTTTCGCCAACCTGTGCAGTGGAATGTTATCGCTTCGTCCGGATTAGCGCCTCGTGCGTTCTATTACAGCCAATAGTGGCGTAATCGGACGATCAAGGAGAGGCTGCATGAAGCGCGCAATGTGCAGCGCAGCGCTGATCGGAGTTCTGGCGATGGCGACCTCATGCGCCGGCACGGAGGGGCTGTTTGCCGGCGGCAATGGGATGTTTTTGAAGCTGGGGCCGGCCACGGTGGGGCTTGGGGGCAACCAGCAGGGGTGGCTTGCGCTGAATTCCCTGAACTGGGCTGGCGGCCAATATCCGCAGCAGGGCTACCCGGTGGGCACCTATCCGCAGCAGGCCTATGGCTACCCGCAACAGGCCTATCCGCAACAAACATACCCGCAGCAGACCTACCCCCAGCAAACCTATCCAACGGACACGACGCAGACTTACCCGCAGCAGACCTATCCGACAGAGACGACGCAGGAATATCCTCAGCAGACCTACCCCTCGGACACGACCCAGGCCTATCCGTCTGACACGACGGGGCAGACCTACGCCGCCAACACCGCGCAGACGACGGTCCCTTCCGGGCCGGGCCTTGCCTCGCTGAGCACGTCCGACCCGGCGGCGGCGGCGGCGATTTCCCAGGCGTGCGCGTCAGGCCAGCCGCTGAACACGGTGACGGTGCGGCAACTCCAGCCTGACGGCACCTACAAGGATATCCAGCTGAACGGGGTCAACCTCTCCTGCGGCAGCCCTGCGGCCGGCGGAGAGCCGGGACAGCCGCTGAAGCCGGGCGAGGAAGTGATGATGACCTTCGGTGACGCCAAGGTGGTGGCGCAAGGCAAGCTGAAGCAGGCAAAGAAGGAGGAATAGCGCCCCAGCGCCCGCCGGAAGGCTGCCGGCTAGCGGTAGCGCTGACGGCGGATGACCGCCGCTTCCACCACCAGGAGGAAAATGACGGCGTTGAACAGCGCGCCCCACAGGTCGATGGGCAGCAGGCTTGGCGTGATGTAGCTGGTCGGGCTGGCGGCAGCGGCCTTCTGGAAGAAGACGATCCAGCCGATGAGCGGCGCGGCGGCAAGCGCTCGCCCGATCCCGCGCCAGTTCAGCAGCGCGCGGCATTGCAGCCGGAGATATATCGCGGCTGAGGCCAGAAGGATCAGAAAGCCAATCATCATGTGCAACATGGCAACAATCAATAGAATGCGAAAATGAATTTTTTCTGAATCGAACCTGTCGGAATCAGTACGCAAACAATTGTTTCCTGATTCCGCAGGCCAAGCCCTGCCGATGAAACCCGCGCGCCTGTTTAAAGCCGAGGATTTCCGCCGAATCCGGGCAGGGCAATGGCGCTCGGGCGCATGTGGTGGACCTGCGGGCGACAGGGAAGGGCATGGCGGGCAAAAGCGCCGTTAAACGTCGCAGGCGAGACGAGTCTTGACATTGTTCTTGTTTTGTTCTATTGTCAGCGAATCAATATGGCTTAGTGTGCGCGTAGTCGGAACTCTGCGGATCGTAACCGTAGGATCAGAGCAGCAAGGAGGTACGCGTGCAAACAGGGGATTTGAACGGGGGCGGAAGGGCGCCAGCGGCGCCTGGACGTTCGCGGGGCGAGGTATGGCCTTGCGCGGGATAACGAGGGCTCTTGCGGCCTTACGCCCGGCGTGCGGGGCGGCCCTTGCCCTGGTTGTCCTGATGACGGCTCTGGTTGCGGGCGGCGGCGTGGCCGTGGCGGGCGACCGGCCGGGCTTTCCCGCCTTTTCCAGCCGCTCGCCGGTGATCGCGGCGCAGGGTGCGGCCGCGACCAGCCAGCCGCTGGTGACCCAGGTGGCGCTTGACGTGCTGAAGGCCGGTGGCAGCGCGGTTGACGCAGCCATTGCGGCCGATGCTGCGCTCGGCCTGATGGAGCCGACAGGCAGCGGCATCGGCGGCGACCTGTTCGCCCTGGTATGGGATCCGCGGACCCAGAAGCTCTATGGCCTCAACGCCTCCGGCACGGCCCCGCGCGGGCAGACCCTGGCGCAGCTGAAGGCCAAGCTGAAAGCGCGCAATGGCGGCGTGGAGCCCAAGACCGTGCCGGTGGCCGGCAGCTTCTCGGTGACGGTGCCGGGGGCGGTTGGCGGCTGGTTCGCGCTGAACGAGCGCTTCGGCAAGCTGCCGATGGAAGAGGTGCTCTCGCCCGCCATCGGCTATGCGCGCGACGGCTTTCCGGTCTCGCCGGTGATCGCCGACCTGTGGGCCATGAACTTCCGCCGCTTCGGCAAGAATGCGGCCATGATCGAGGAGCGGGGCAACGCCGCCGCAACCTATATGATCGACGGCCACACGCCGAAGGCAGGCGAGATTTTCCGCAATCCGGACCTGGCCGAAACGCTGAACCTGATCGCCCAGGGCGGGGCCGATGCCTTTTATCGCGGGCCGGTCGCCCGCACCATCGATGCCTATATGAAGCGCATCAAGGGCCCGCTGCGCTACGCGGACTTCGCCAGCTTCAAGCCCGAGTGGGTGGAGCCCGTCTCCACCAACTACCGGGGCTATGACGTGTGGCAGATTCCGGCCAACACGCAGGGCATCATCGTGCTCGAGATGCTGAACATCCTGGAGGGCTTCGACCTGAAGGCGATGGGCTTCGATAGCGCCGACCGGCTGCACGTGATGGCCGAGGCCAAGAAACTGGCCTTTGCCGACCGGGGCCGCTACCTGGGCGACCCGGCCATGGCGCAGGTGCCGATCAAGGGTCTCATCGATAAGGCCTATGCCGCCCAGCGGCGCGCGCTGATCGACATGCGCCACGCGGCCCCGGCCGAGGTGGACCCAGGCAAGCCGATCTTCGAGCGTACCGATACCGTCTACCTGACAGTGGCGGACAAGGATGGGATGATGGTCTCCCTCATCCAGTCCAACTACGCCGGCATGGGATCGGGCCTGGTGCCGGACGGGCTGGGCTTCATGCTCCAGAACCGGGGCGCGCAGTTCAACCTGGATGCCAGCCACCCCAACGCCTATGCGCCGGGCAAGCGGCCGTTCCACACCATCATCCCAGGCTTCGTCACCAAGGACGGCAAGCCCTGGATGTCGTTCGGCGTGATGGGCGGAGCCATGCAGCCGCAGGGGCAGGTGCAGGTGCTCAGCAACATCATCGACCTGGGCATGGATGTGCAGTCGGCAGGCGATGCGCCGCGCTGGCGACATATCGGCGGACCGGATCCGGGCAACGCGGAGGAAAGCGCGCCGAACACCCTGTTCCTGGAGCACGGCTTCTCACCCGCGACCATTGCAGAACTGCAGCGGCGCGGCCATGTCGTCAAAATAGGCGGCGAGGACGTTGGCGGCTATCAGGCAATCCTGCGGGCTGAGAATGGCGTCTACTGGGCAGCCTCCGAAATGCGGAAGGATGGGCAGGCGGCCGGCTATTAAGGCCATCCGGCTCGTTCAGCGCAGGGGTCTTTAACCCCTGCGCCTCGTTCTCCGGTTCAGCCGCGCGCAACGCACTGTTGCGCGCGGCTGACGCTAAAGACGGGCCTGTTTTATCCGGCCTGCTTGACGCAGATCGCAGCCCTCATCCCCTTGTTGATCGTGCTTGTCTGCCGCGGGGCATGCGCCCGGCTCGAAGGGGGCGCTAGTGCTGGTCCGGCCAACGGGTGCGGGCCCGCAGGAACCTGGTTATCTGTTTCTCGCTGACGGACCTGGCGGCCTGCCGCTGATCGCCCGCGGGCTTTGCCCGGCGGTTTTCCTGATCCTGATTTTCCGGAGGCGCGGGGTGCGGGGCGATGGTCTTGCGGGTCATCGGGTCGGAGTGGGCGGTCTGCCCCGCCGCCAGGGCCTCGTTCACAATGGTTTCCAACTCGTGCCGGCGGAAGGGTTTCCGCAAAAGGGGAGCGTTGATCTCACGGTCGGCGTCTTCCGGCGTTGCCACGTTGAGGTAGCCGGACATAAGCACCACGGGCAGGTTTGGGTAAAGCTTGCGCGCCCGGTCGATCAGATCGAGGCCGCTGGTGCCTGGCCCGAGGAACATGTCGGTGAGCAGCAGGTCGATCGGTGTGCCTGACTGGAGGCGGGTGAGCGCCGCATCGCCGCTATCCGCCTCCAGAATTTTGTAATCCATCCGCTTCAACAGGGCGCAGGTGAGCTGGCGGACGTCCTCGTCGTCGTCCACCACCAGGATAGTCGCGCCGCGGGCCGTGGGCACGGCCGCCTGGCGCTCGACCGGCCGCGCCTCGGTTTCCTCCAGCTGCCGGGGCAGGTACATGCAAATGGTGGTCCCCTTGCCGGGCAGGGAATCGATGGTGAGGTGGCCGCCAAGCTGCTTCACGAAACCGTAGACGATGCTGAGGCCAAGGCCGCTGCCCTTGCCCGGCGGCTTGGTGGTATAGAACGGCTCAAGGACGTGCTCCAGCACCTCGGGAGGCATGCCCGTGCCCGTATCGCACACGCAGATGAGCACGTAGTCGCCCGTCTGCACATCCAACGGCAGGGTTTCGTCATTGTTGTGGTCCAGGTGGGTGTTGGCGGTAGAAATGGTGACGGTGCCGCCATCCGGCATGGCATCCCGGGCATTGACCACAAGGTTGATAATGGCGTTTTGCAACTGACCAGGATCGGCCCGGCAATGCCAGCCCTCCGATTCCGCCTTGAAAACCAGGCGAATGGTGGGCGGCAGCGACCGGCGCATCAGTTCGGAAATTTCCGCCAGAACCTTTTCAGGATCAACGACGCTGATTTCCAGGCTCTGCTTGCGGGCAAAGGCGAGCAGACTGCGGGTGAGGCCCGCGCCCCGGTCGGCAGCCTTGAGCGCCAGATTGGCGAAGTGGCAGAGCTGCGGCTCCTTTTCCAGATGCTCCTGCAGCAACTCGAGATTGCCAACGATGATGGCCAGAAGATTGTTGAAATCGTGAGCAATGCCACCGGTGAGCTTGCCGATGGCCTCGGTGCGCTGGGAGAGCTGGGTCTGTTCGGCGATCGCGCGCAAGCGGGTCACATCGCTGGCCGACCCCACCACGCCGACGACCTGCCCGTTCGGGTCCAGCAGGCGCTCCAGATGGACCGAGATGACGCGCCGGTGATTATCCTGAATGTACTCAATCTCTTCGGTCACATGGCCGCCTTCCTCGATGGCCTTTTTCCGGAGGGCCACCGCACGCTCGGCTGCCTCGGGGGGGAGGATGTCGACATCGGTTTTGCCCAGAAGAGAATCCACCGTGAAATCGAAGAGAGGGTTGAACACCCAGGTAAACCGGCCCTCAAGATCCTGATTGTAAACGGCAATATCAGAGCCTGCCAGGGCGATGCGAATGCGCTGCTCGGTCAGGCGCAGGGCGTCCATGGCCTCGATGAGATCGGTAATATCGCTGGAAGACAGAACGAGGCCGTGGATATCCGGATCGCGCATCATGTTCCGGCAGAGAAACCGCTTCCAGTGGTAGTTGCCGTGCGCGTCGTAATAACGGAACGGCGTGAAGTTGACCGGGTCCGTGCCGGTGACCAGCTTCTCCCACTGCTTGTCGAACTGTGCCCGGTCGTCTGGGTGGATGTGATCCCGAAAATCCATCCCTCTCAGTTCCGCGTGGGAGAAGCCCAGAAGGTCAACCAAGGATTGGTTGAAGAAGCGCAGGTGTCCTGTGGGGTCGGAGACGGCGAGGGTGTCCAGGTTGTTGTCGATAAGGGCAAGGTAGAAGCGTCGGTTCTCGATCAATTCGGCGACCTGGCGGGCTTCACGGGCTTGCTGGCGGCGGACGTACACAATCGTGGCAACGAAGGCCAGAATGGTGCCCGTGCAGAACAGGGTAATGAGAAAGAGTGCCTGGGCGCTCATAATTATCGCGCCTCCACTGTGCCATATGGGTGAAAGAAGAACGCGTTGTTCGGTGAAAAGTCCCTCCGGCGCCGCTTGCTTGCGGCAGGCGGCATCAAAAGAAAAAGCCCCGTTTCCAACGGGGCTTTTTCTTTGGAAGAATTGAGAAGATCAGGACGGTCAGGCAGACGGCTTGATTTCGCCCGATTTTACCCGCCGCAGGTAGTCGCTGACCATGCGCTTCAGCTCCGGCGCGAGCAGGTAGAGACCGATGATGTTCGGAATCGCCATCAGGAAGAACATGCTGTCGATGAGGTTGACCACGCGGCTGAGGTCAAGCACCGCGCCGAACGGCAGCATCACGCAGTAGAGCAGGCGGTAGAAGGTCTGGCTCGCCTTGGAGTGGCCGAACAGATAGCTCCAGGCCTGAATGCCATAGTAGCCCCAGGCGATGAGCGTGGAGTAGGCGAAAAGGAAGACCGCAACGGCCAGAACGTAAGGGAACCAGGACGCGACGCTGGCAAAGGCCGCCGAGGTGATGGCCACGCCCTCAAGGCCCTGGGCGTAGGTGCCAGCAACGACGATCGTCACCGCCGTGATGGTGCAGATGACGACCGTATCGATAAACGGCTCCAGCAGCGCCACCAGGCCTTCAGAGACCGGCTCGCGCGTTTGGGCCGCGCTGTGGGCGATGACCGCGGAGCCGATGCCGGCCTCGGTCGAGTAGACGGTGCGGCGCATGCCGACGACGAACGCGCCGATGGCCCCGCCCGCCACGCTGTCCGCCGAGAAGGCATCGCGGATGATAAGCAGCAGCGCATCAGGCAGCGCCGTGATGTTGGAGAAGAGGATGATGGCGCAGCCCGCCAGGTAGAAGATGCACATGGCCGGCACCAGGCGCGAGGTGACGGTGGCGATCCAGCCGATGCTGCCGACAACGACCGCGCCCACCGCGATGGCGAGGAGGATGCCGTAGATCCAGCCGTTGTCGAGGCCGGTGACGGCGCTGACCTGGGCGTAGGACTGGTTGACCTGCAGCAGCGGAATGGCCCCGCCCAACGCGCAGATGGCATAGAAGACGGCGAGGAACTTGCCGGTGCGCTGAAGGCCGAGCCCGGCGAGGCCCCGCGAGAGGGTGTACATGGGGCCGCCGCTGACCGAGCCGTCCGCATGCTCGATGCGGTAGCGCACGCCAAGCGTGACCTCCGCCATTTTCAGCGTCATGGCGAACCAGGCAATGACGAACATCCAGAAGGCCGCGCCCGGCCCGCCGATGCTGATGCCGATGGCCGTGCCCGCGATGTTGCCCAGGCCAACGGTGCCCGACAGGGCAGTGGACAGGGCGGCGAACTGGCTGACCGAGCCCGGCGCGGTAGGATCGTGGAAGTGGCCGCGCACCACGCGCAGGGCCAGGGGCAGGGCGCGGAGATTGGGGAAGCCGAGATAGAGGGTGAAAAGCACCATCGGCGCGGCCAGCCAAAGAACGATCCCTTCCACCTCGACGCCGAACAACGGAACCTTGGCAAAGACATTGGCAGCAAGCGAATCGATGACGCCGGATAAAGCGGTTACAACATCAGACACAGAATAGTTCTCCTCGCCTCTCGGCTTTATTCACCTATGGTTAAGCCCAAGGGGCGATATCAGACAGCCGAGCACGGCCTGCTTGGTACGCTTTGGCATTGATCCGCTCTATAACCGTACTAGGAAACAGTGTCAGCGCAGAAGTTGTATGCGCCACGCTGCGCTCGGAATACACGCGAAGGGGATATCGATGACACGCAAGTACTTCGGAACGGATGGCATCCGGGGGCTGACCAATACCGCGCCCATGACCGCCGAGATGGCGATGAAGGTGGGCATGGCGGCCGGACACCGTTTCCTGCGTGGCAACCATAAGCACCGGGTGGTCATCGGCAAGGATACCCGCCTGTCCGGCTACATGATGGAAACCGCGCTGGTGGCGGGCTTCACCGCTGTCGGCATGGACGTGGTGCTGGTGGGGCCGATGCCGACCCCGGCGGTGGCGCTGCTCACCAAGTCGATGCGGGCGGACCTGGGCGTGATGATCTCCGCCTCGCATAACCCGTTCCACGACAACGGGATCAAGCTGTTCGGCCCGGACGGTTACAAGCTTTCGGACCAGGAGGAACTGGAGATCGAGCAGCTAATCGACTCCGACCTCAGCACTGTGCTGGCCGAGCCGGCCAACCTGGGCCGCGCCCGCAAGCTGGAAGACGCGCGCGGGCGTTACATCCACTTCGCCAAATCCACCTTCCCCAACAACCTGCGGCTCGATGGGCTGAAGGTGGCGGTCGATTGCGCCAACGGCGCGGCGTATAACGTGGCGCCGTCCGTCTTCTGGGAACTGGGCGCGGACGTGGAGGTCATCGGCGTGACTCCCAACGGCTTCAACATCAACGACAAGGTGGGCTCGACCTCCCCGCAGGCGCTGGCCGCCAAGGTGGTGGAGACGGGCGCGCATGTGGGCATTGCGCTCGACGGCGACGCGGACCGGCTGATCGTCGTCGACGAGACCGGCCGGGTGGTGGACGGCGACCAGTTGATGGGCCTTATCACCAAGGCATGGGCGGACGCGGGCAAGCTGAAGGGCAACGGCCTGGTGGCGACCGTGATGTCCAACCTGGGGCTGGAGCGGCACCTGGAAGGCCAGGGCCTGCACATGCGCCGCACCAAGGTCGGTGACCGCTACGTGCTGGAGGCCATGCGCGCGCATGGCTACAACGTGGGCGGCGAGCAATCCGGCCACATCATCCTGACCGACTACGCGACGACGGGCGACGGCATCATTGCCGCGCTGCAGGTGCTGGCCTGCATCGTGGAGAAGGGCAGGCCGACCTCGGAGGTTACCCACGTGTTCGAGCCCTATCCGCAGCTGCTGCAAAACGTGCGCTACAACGGCGGCCAGCCGCTGGAGAATGCCAAGGTGCAATCGGTCATCCAGACCGTGGAGCAGCGGCTGAATGGGCGCGGACGGCTGGTCATCCGCAAGTCGGGCACCGAGCCGCTGATCCGCGTGATGGCGGAAGCCGATGACGAATTGTTGGTCAATGAGGCTGTTCAGGAAGTCTGCGAGGCCGTAAAGGCCCACGCATGACTGATACACATGATGATGGCATGGCCCGGCCGAAAGGCCGGGTGCTGATTGTTGCAGGTTCGGATTCCGGCGGCGGGGCGGGCATCCAGGCGGACATCAAGGCCGTCACCGTGCTCGGCGGCTACGCCATGACGGCGATTGCCGCGCTCACCGCCCAGAACACCGAAGGCGTGTTCGGCATTCATGCCGTGCCGCCTGAGTTCGTGCGCCAGCAGATGACGCTGGTGCTGGACGACATCGGCGCAGACGTGGTCAAGACCGGTATGTTGCTGAACGCCGGGATTATCGAGGTGGTGGCGCAGGAACTGGCGGCGCGGGCCCATGGCGTACCGCTGGTGGTCGACCCGGTGATGGTCGCCAAGGGCGGAGCCGGACTGCTGGCGGACGATGCGGTGGAAGCGCTGCGGACCCTTCTTATCCCGCACGCGGCGCTGGTGACGCCCAACGTGCCGGAGGCCGAACTGCTCTCCGGCCGAACCATCGAGACCGAGGATGACATGCGGGCGGCAGGCGAGGCCATCCTTGCTCTGGGGCCGAATGCGGTGCTGGTGAAGGGCGGGCATCGGCCGGGCAGCGTGGTCAACGACGTGCTGCTGACCCGCGAGCAGGCCATCACCATCACCGGCCCGCGGTTCGATACCATCCACACCCACGGCACCGGCTGTACGCTCGCCTCCGCCATCGCCACCGGGCTGGCGCAGGGCCTGACCCTGCACGGCGCTTGTGAACGGGCGCGCCGCTTCGTGGAAGAAGCCATCCGCACCGCGCCAAGGCTGGGGCGGGGCCATGGTCCGCTCAACCACCTGTGGGTGCTGCCCCGGCAGGCGTAGGGTTTGGGGCGGGTTTGGGGCGCGCCTAGATCTCGGGGCTCCACTGTGCCTTCCGGCTGAGGTCGCGGGCGCACAGGATATCCAGCGCCATGATGCCGAGCACGCTGGCCAGCGCCACCATGCCCCATGTGCGCTGCGGATTGTCTCGCCGTATGGCCGGGGTGAGAGTGGCGACATCAAGCGCATCGCCGGCGACGCGGCCCCACATCCACCCGGTGGGGTGATGGCTGGTGAGCAGGCCAACGCCAGTGGCGATTTCCCGCGCGCCGTAGGCGCCCACCAGGTTCCGCTTGTCCTCCAGGCCGAGCGAGCGGGTGACTGGGCGGTTGCCGAGCAGTTCGGCAAGGCCAAGGCCGATGCTGAACCATCCAAGAAGCTTCGCGGTACGTTCGGCATTCATCGTTCCGTCTCCTCCCGGTCTCAACACTACAAGGGGTGTGGGAGGCTGAACGCGGGCGGGGCGAAGGAGTGCCGTTGTTACTGGCACTTGCGCCAGCGGCCCATGTCCAGATGGAAATGGTCCTGATGGTAGCCGTCCGCCTCGGGGCCGAGGACGATGGAGAAGTAGCGGCACGCGCCATCGTGCACCGTGCGGAGGAAGGCGCGAGCGGCGCCGTCCCCGCTCGACCAGTCCGCCTTCACCCGGATGCGCCGGCCGTTCTCCAGGACGAAGGCGGCCACATCCAGCGCGTTGGCGCTGGCGTGCTCCGAGATCGGGGCATTGGCCTTGCCGTTGCGATTACGGCAGGAATAGCTTCCGAAAGTCTCAATCTTTTTAATGCCTTGCCCGTAATACTTGCGAGCCGCTGGCAAGACGCTCTCGCGCACCCAGAGGTGATAACCGGCGATCATCGGGCAGGTGAGGGGCAGCTTGCGGTCAGGCAGCACCAGGGCATCCAGCATGCGCGAGGTGTTGGAGACGACGCACTGGGGGCCGTCCGTCCAGTCCTTCAATGGCTCGACCGTCAGCCCTTGCGTCTGCCTGAGCAGGGATTGGCACAGCGCCGGGTTGGAGCGCAGCGCGTATAGCTGCTGTTGGATGGCGGCGGTGGACGGCGCGTTGAGGTCTGGCGCGGGCAGGGGGCGCGCTACGGGTGGCCGGGGAGCGGGGTGCTGCCTCGACCCGCCGCCGCACGCCGCCAGTGCTGCCAGCAATGCCACTCCCGATAGCCGGAGGGCGACTCGTCCGTTCAAAATACTCGTGACCCGCATGGCCAAGGCGTAGCGAATCCTGAGCGGCAAGGGAACCGGGCCGCGACCAACCGTGGCGTTGCGCCTCGCTGGCACCCCGACTTTTTGGATTGCCGCAGGTGATTCGAGACGCGACGCGGCAGCGAAGCGGGGCCATACGTACATCGGCGGGGGTAAAATAGAGGGGGTGGTGACGGCTGGCCTCGCCTTTTGTCTGAGTAATTGCGGGCGGTGAGAGCCGGGGCTGGTCCAATGGCGAGGCCGAGCTATGGGGTGGATCCAGGTGTTTAACTAGTTCCAAATTTATCGACTAAATTTCAAGAGTTTATAGGGATATCTTCAAAGATAAGTTTGGAGGCGAAAGCCCTGTTCTTGGCCAGCGCACAGGGCGGGGTGAAGGGGCCCGCCCGGACGAACCCTTCGAAAAATTCCCGTTGACGGGTCGCTTCAAATCTGCGCTTTGGACGGTGGGCCACGCCTCCCCAACGAGGCGCGTGCTCTCTGCAAGGAGAGAAACATCATGACGACGAATACCCCTGCCGCCACTGCGGCAGCGACCCCTGCTGTACGCCCCAACAATCCGGATTTCTCGTCTGGTCCGTGCGCCAAGCGCCCCGGCTGGACCGTGGACGCCCTGAAGGACGCGCCGCTCGGCCGTTCGCACCGCGCCAAGATCGGCAAGGCGAAGCTGAAAGCCGCCATCGACAAGACCCGCGAAGTCCTCGGCGTTCCCGCCGACTATCGCATTGGCATCGTTCCCGCGTCCGACACCGGCGCGGTTGAAATGGCCCTGTGGTCGCTGCTCGGTGCCCGCCCGGTCACCATGCTGGCCTGGGAAAGCTTCGGCGCCGGCTGGGTGACCGACGTGGTGAAGCAGCTGAAGCTGGACGCCACCACCTTCGAAGCGCCCTACGGCGAGCTGCCGGACCTCACCAAGGTCGACA